>JAWOEU010000085.1:0-28142 GCA_046482575.1 Fidelibacterota bacterium | reverse complement strand
GTTTTTTTATCCCGGCGGCTTCGCAGCTCCGGAAAATTGAACCGATATTATATAATGAACGGATATTATCCGCGATCACATAGATCGGATTTCGCTCAGCATTCATCAGCGACAGCTCACCCGGGCGGGAAGCTTTTATTGTCTCATGTTCTTGTTTCTTGATCTTCATTTATCCGGGAAGAAGTGTGGTGTTCTGCCTGTTCTTCTGCCATGGACAGGCGTTCACCCACCGGTGGATGTGAATAATATAGGAATTTAATAAAAGGCTTGGGATAGGCATTCGATAAATTCCGGTTTGCCAGTCCCGCCATTGCCCTTTGGAAAGCACCCGTTTTGCCGGTAGCACTTAGCGCATAACGGTCGGCCTGACGCTCATTGGATCGTGACAGAGCATTCGAAATAGGTGAAACGATCAACATGTTCAGTGCACCGAAACATAAGAGAAAAAGAGGAAATGCTGAAAGCATGCTGTTAAAGGAGGTCAGATAATCAGGGTAGATCTGAATCATGATCTGGTGACAAAGGTAAAAGACAAGCAGCTGAAAAAGGGCTCCGGCAAAAATATTTTTAATGATATGCTTATGCTTATAATGCCCCACTTCATGAGCGATCACTGTCTCGAGTTCATCAGGCTCCATATTGTTGATGATATTGTCGCTGAGGACTACCCGCCGCGTTTTTCCGATACCGCCGAGGAAAGCATTCTCCTTTTTCGTCTGTTTGCTCATATCCTGAAGATAAAAACCTTTGATCTTTAAGCCTGCATCATGAAGGATCCTGCCGAGACGCCTTTTAAGTTCCTCATCTTCAATGGGTGTGTATTTGTTGAAAAGCGGAAGAATAACGATTGGATACAAGGTAGCAAAAATCCCGGAGACCAGGATCATTGCTCCGGCCGCCCATAGCCACCACATTTCAGACGACAGGTGGAATGTCAGAAAAAGCACCAGTGCAAGAAGGGGATTCACTATCAGGCTGACCGCGACAGCTTTGGCCTCGTCCGTGAAGAACTGCCGCCGGTTCTGATTGGAAAAGCCGAATTCATGTTCAATACGGTAACCGGATATATAGGCAAATATTAGGTCCGCCGGCAGGGTAAAGAGTACCAGTATCCAGATAAAGAATAAAAAACGAAAGGGTAATGACTGCGGAAGGGCTTCCAGAAGAGGGCGGCTGATAAACAGGATGAAAGCAAGCATCAGTAAAAAAGTACTAAGCAGCCGGACAAAAGATAACCTGCGTTTCTTTGTCTCGTAATTCTGTGCGGACCTTTGTTTTTCGGGATCAAGAAGGGGGTGTATTTTTGTCATATCAGTTAATTATCACAATAAAAGCATCCGGTATGTGGATTTGCAGTTTCTGCAGACATTCCGCGGCTTCCGCATATTTTTCAAAATCTCCGATTATCAGACGGTACAGGGTGAGATTGTCAATTTTGACTTTCTCGATATAGCTTAAATAGTCAAAATGATTTTGCAGACGACGTGAAAGCAGCTGTGTATCGCTGTGTTTATCTGTGGAATAGACCTGTACACCGAAAAGTTCCGCTACTGATGTGGAAACGTCTTTTTCGCGGTCAAGCGGAAGATAGGGGTCGCCCCGGGGTGTCTCGGCATTGGGGGACAGTGAGGCAAAAAGCCGGGAATGCAATGATGCAGTCTGGGGAGGAAGATCTTTGCCCGGGATAGTGTACAGTACTTCAGTCGGGTAAAGAGAATAGACTTCCAGACTGTCCATAGCCGCTCTCGATATCCAGAACAGATCAGGTGCATTTTCGAGCCGGTCATTGATGATAACCCGAACTTTTTTTCCGCTTTGGACATAAAACAGTTCAACTTCGGTCCCCAAAGGAATTGATTCATGCGCTGCCGTAAGTTTGGTCTGCGTAAAAACATCACCGCTGGCTGTTTCCTTTCCTTCAAAGGCATCATCATAGACAACCACATTACATATTGACTGTGCCCGGAGCAGAATAAAAACTGCAATGACGATAAAGCTGAGTATGAACTTTTTCATTGTTATCCCTTTTGGCTAAAACGAATACGCGGTATTGAAGCGCGCCTGAAGCAGCATAGGATTGCGCATTGTTTTATTAAGCGAAACAATATAAGATATTTTTGGGGTGAATTGCCAGTTATTTAATGAAATGTAAGTGCTTAAAGTTGCGGATACGTCCGAGAATCCGGAAGGGATGTTTTTTTCGAATTGCTGGTAGGAGAATGCATTTATTCCGCTGCTGACCCTTATCTGGATCGGGAGAACGGTGTCAAAGGTATGAGCGGCGGAAAATCTCCAGTGCCAGCTTTTCACGACGATGTCAAAATAAGTTTCAACGGAATACGGGATGGCGGCTCCGGTATCCGAGAAACGCAAGTGAAGTTCCATGGTCAAAGGCGGTGTGTTTTCAGCGCACGGGAAAAGATAAGCGAGCACACCGGCTGAGCCCGTAAGACGCTCGTTAAAGTAATGATAGTAACTGAGCATGCTAAGGGATTCGTGATAGGCGGAAATATCAGCAAGGGAATTAAGATAGGATTGGACAACACCGATATTATGGTCCGGAAAATAGGCAAATGCACTCAGGGAGGCGGAGGCCTGAGGTCCGGCAGGAGATAAACCACGGAATATATAGCGGGAATATATTTCGGAATCTGCGCTGAAGTATATTTCCGTTCCGGCATTGATGCCGGGTATAAAAAGTAAGATGATATATAAAAAACGGATTTTTTTTCTCATAAAATATAGTAATACTTTTAAAGGAATAAATCAACATGCAATCGTTCCGGATTATGACAAAAATACGTCCGGAAAGCGAAAAATGCCGACACTTGGGGTGGCGTCGGCATTTTTCTACACAGGAGGGAACTTAAAAAAACATTGTTGAGGTGAAAAAATAGAATATTTCACCTGAACACTGTTATTATCAAACTTCAATTAATAATACAAAAATAAAATTAAGGTGTCAAATGAAAAAAACCTTTGTTTGAACTTTTTTCGGGCTTAAATTCACACGCTTTTTTAAAACAAGGTAAGGTATTGATTCTCTATGATCATAGCGATTGACGGACCTTCCGGATCCGGGAAAAGTTCCACCGCAAAGCGGATTGCAGAAGCCCTGAATTTTATATATCTCGATACCGGTGCAATGTACCGCGCCGTTTCAGTTGGAGTTCTCCGGGCCGGGATCGATCCGGAAGACAATAAAGCGGTAGCGGAGGCAGTCCGGAACATGACGGTGACTTTCGAAAACAGAAAGGTGCTCCTGGACGGTAAAGACGTTACCCTCGCTATTCGTCAAGATGCCGCCAATAAGGCGGTTACACCCGTAAGTGCCAATCCCGCCGTCCGAAAATTGCTGGTGGAGAAACAACGCGCATTTGCACGTGAGCACGATATTGTCATGGAAGGACGTGATATCGGTACTGTTGTGTTTCCCGATGCCGACTACAAATTCTATCTTGTAGCGGACCTTGAAGTACGGGCACGCCGCCGGTTACGGGAAGTGCCTGATGCCCTCAGCCTTAAACAGGTCAGGGCAGATCTTGAACGAAGGGATGAACACGATGCGTCGCGTACGCACTCACCGTTGAAATGTGCCAAAGATGCCATTGTGATCGATACCACTGATTTGACATTTAATGAACAGGTTGATAAAATATTATCATTTATAAAAGAGCCAAAAAATGGAGGAAAATGAATGGCTGACGAGTTAAAAAAAGTAGAACCCGAAAACCCTCAGAGCGAAGACGTCAAAAAAGAAGCTGACGACCAGGAAGTCAAATCCGAAGAAGTCAAAGCCGAAGATGTTAACGCAAGTGAAAAAGAAGAAACTTCTGCAACAGATACGACAGAAGAAGAACAAGTAGAAGAAGAAACGGATGAAGAAACAGAAGAAGAAGTTTCTGAAAAACTGCAGGATACACAGCCGGCAACTGAGGCTGATAAAAAAAATGCCGGTGATATCTACGAACAGATCCCTGTGGTAAAACGTGAAGACGTAAAATCCGGTGACGAACATGCAGTAAATCCCGAACTTGAAGAGATGTATGAAAAAACACTGAACAAGTTCAGCAACAACGAACGTGTAAACGGACATGTGATCCGTATTACTGATAAAGAAGTAGTTGTGGATATCGGTTTTAAGTCCGAAGGATTGATCCCGCTTGAAGAATTCGGGAACAACATTCCCGAACTCGGCGATGAAATTGAAATCTATGTAGATAAGATCGAAGACCGCAAGGGCCAGTTGATCCTTTCGAAGAAGAAAGCGGATTTTTTGCGTGCCTGGGAGCGTATTAAGGAAGTATACGAAGAAGACGGTATCATAGAAGGTTATATCGTAAAGAGGATCAAGGGCGGAATGGTTGTTGACCTCGGAGGCGTTGAAGGCTTTCTTCCCGGTTCACAGATCGATGTGCGCCCGGTAATTGATTTTGATTCTTATGTCGGAAAGACCATGGAATTGAAGATCGTTAAACTGAATGAAGCCCGCAAAAATATTGTTGTCAGCCGAAAAGAAATTCTGGAGGATGCCCTTAAAGAAAAACGTGAAGAACTCCTTAGTCAGATTCAGGTTGACCAAACACTCAAGGGTCGCGTGAAAAATATCACGGATTTTGGAGCATTTATTGATCTGGGCGGTGTTGACGGTCTCCTGCATATTACCGATATGTCCTGGGGCCGCATTAAGCACCCTTCGGAAATGCTTTCGATCGATGATGTTGTAGAGGTTAAGGTCATTGACTATAATACTGAAAGACAACGTGTTTCACTCGGTCTTAAACAGCTTGAACCGCATCCCTGGCAAGATATTGAACAGAAATATCCCATCGATTCCGTGGTAAAGGGTCGTGTGGTCTCAATAACCAATTACGGTGTTTTCGTTGAGTTGGAAAAAGGTGTTGAAGGCCTGATCCATATATCAGAAATGAGCTGGACGCAACACATTAAGCACCCTTCGGAGATCTATCAGATCAATGATGAAGTAGAAGCGAAGGTACTTGCAATAGACCCTCATGAGCGCAAGATCTCACTGGGAGTCAAACAACTGCAGCCGGATCCCTGGGATGAACTGGAAAAGAAATATGCTCCGGGTATGAAAGTACGCGGTATAGTACGCAATCTGACCCAATTCGGTGCTTTTGTGGAGATCGAAGAAGGTATTGACGGACTGATCCACGTATCCGATCTTTCATGGACACAGGTTGTTCGTCATCCTAAAGAGATCCTTCAGAAAGATGATGAGATCGATGTCGTTATTTTGGATATTAACAGTGATTCACGCAAGATCTCACTGGGTTATAAACAGCTGAAACCCAATCCGTGGGAAGCGCTGGAAAAGAAATACAAACCCGGTACAATGGTTAAAGCCACTGTTCTGAAGATCCTTGACAAAGGGATCATCATGACAATAGAAGGCGAAGAGGTTGAAGCTATTGTTCCCCTTCATAACATGTCGAAAAAAGAAAAACGGGATTATACCCGCAACATTAAGCCCGGCGATGAGCTGGAACTCCGCGTTGCGGAAGTTCGTCCCGAAGACCGTAAGATCGTTCTCTCCAGTGAAGATCTGGGACTTTCGGAAGATGATAAGGATGTTGCACGGGTTATGGCAAAACAGGAAGATTTTTCTCAGAAAATTGAAATACCCGATAATATTATGACGAAATTCCAGGAAAAAGATCCGGAGTCAGCATCTGAAGCGGAATTGAAAAAATCTGATGATGAAAAAGAAAAAGAAAAAAAGTCCGAAGCATCAGGATCTGAGACCGTAAAAAAGAAAAAAGCAAAAAGTAAAAAAGAATCCGATAAGACAACGGAAAATGAATCCGCCGATGAATCAGGAAAAGGTTCAAAGAAAAAGACGGAAACGAAAACCGGAACAGATGCGGAAAGCAGTAAAAAGAAGACGGAAAAAGAAGATACAGAAAGCAAAAAAATTACCGGTAAAAAAGAAAAGAAAGACACGGAAAAAGAAGTAAAAACCGAAAAAGAGACAAAAAAGAGCGAAAAAACTTCAGCATCCGCAGATAAAGAAAAAGAAGATACGAAAGAAGATTAATTCCTGAGCTTTTAAAAAAACCGTTCATTGCCGAACGGTTTTTTTATACCTTCGAAAAACAGAAACCATACAATAGTATCTTGTGAAACGCTTTTGGTCATGGCACTCCGGCTTCCAGGCAGTACAGAAAAAGATCTTGCCGGTGTCCGGCGTCCGGCAACAGGTTTCCCGCTTTTATGCCGGTTCATGCTGCCGCAAATGATGATCGAAGATGAATATAAAGAGCACGAATCTATGATTTATAAACCTCTTACTTCATGCCGTTGTTATTTTTTGAAGATTACTCCAGTGAACCTGTAAAATTGACGGTAAAACAGTTAAATTACCTGATGTTTCATTTTAGATTGTGAAATAACAGTATTATCTTTAAATTCTGAAAATTGTCAGGATGGACAAGATGAAGAATATACTACCTAAAATTATTGTTATCATTGCAGCCATGATCTTTTGGCTGCTGATCGTGGCCGGTCAGAATTATGTTGTTGTTACCGATATCCCGCTGAAGGTCTATGAACCGCGTCCTGACATGACCTTAGGGAAAGTTCTTCCTGAGAACGTGAACGTGCGTGTGGAAGGGCCCGGACATATTCTTTATTTTCAAAGATGGTCCAAAAATTCTTCTCTTGTGCTTGATGTGGGAGCTGTTAACAATGATCAGCGTATTTCCCTGAAGTCATATTTTGAGCAGCGGCCGAACCAGGTGGTTCTCCAGCCGGAAGTCACTTTTCTTGAGATCGTGTATCCTGACAGCATTGACATCCAGGTGGAAAAAAAGATCTCAAAAGAAGTTCCTGTAAAGATCATGTACGATATATCCGTAAAAGCAGGCTATATCCTTGTTGATAAACCGGTACAGACCTATGTCTCGATCACCGGGCCGGAAGATTATATTGAATCGATCGATCATGTACGGACAGAGACGCTGAAAAAGGAAAATGTTGATGTTTCTTTTCAAGAAGAAATAACCGTTATCAATCCAAAAGATCAACTCATAAATATCGAGCCCGGAAAAATCGGTGTTTCTTTCGAGGTACAAATGATCGGAGAACGGATTATTCATAATATCCCGGTCAGATTGCGCAACCCTCCCGCAGATCTGAAAGTGCAATTTATTCCCGAGGTTATCAGTCTGCGTATCACCGGCGGCAACAGCGAGATACAGGATCTGACAAAGAATGATTTTTCGGTGTATTTTGACTATCTTGCGCAATGGTTTCCAAATAAGAATTATTATTCCGTAAATATCGATCCTCCTGAAGAGGTTCTTGACATTATTAACGTCAATCCGGAGAAGATCGAAGTTGTTGCAATAAAGAACAGAAAGTAATGAAGAAAAAAGACACACACCCCTGTATCCTCGGTATAGAATCATCCTGCGATGAGACCAGCGCCGCTATACTTCAGGGATTTTGTGTTAAATCCCATATTGTGTATTCTCAGATGGTCCATAAAAAATACGGAGGCGTGGTTCCGGAATTAGCAAGTCGTGCTCATGAACATGCGATCTCCCAGGTCGTTGAGGCTGCTTTCGATCATTCCGATTACAAACCTGAAGATATTGATGCCGTTGCCGTGACATACGGACCGGGGTTAATGGGGGCGCTCCTGGTGGGACTCAATTATGCAAAAGGTTTTTCACTCGCGCAGAATATTCCCATTATTGCCGTTAATCATATTGAAGCGCATCTTTACGCACCCATGCTGGAATTTTCCGAGCTCAAGCCGCCGTTCCTTTGTCTTCTTGTGTCCGGCGGACACACGATGCTGGTGGATGTGCGCGGATTGAAAAATTTTGAAGTTCTTGGTACAACAAGGGATGATGCTGCCGGAGAATCTTTTGATAAAACTGCACGCCTCTTAAAGATCGGGTATCCCGGAGGGCCTGTTATCGATACACTTTCCGCTTCCGGCAACCGTAAAGCCGTGCGTTTTCCGCGTTCTCTCCTGGAACCGCACAGTCTCGATTTCAGTTTTAGCGGAATGAAAACGGCGGTACTGCATTATGTAAAAAAACAGGATCAGATAACGGAAAAGGACAAGGCGGATATTGCTGCAAGTTTTCAGGAAGCAATTGTTGACGTACTTGATGAAAAAGTCCGGAGAGCGGTAAAGTTGACAGGCCATAAAAAAGTTGTGTTGGCCGGAGGTGTGGCCGCAAACCGGCGTTTACGGGAAGTATTGGGCAAAACCGCTCAGCGAAAGGACGTGCAATTGTTCTATCCTCCGCTGGAATACTGTACAGACAATGCCGCCATGATCGCGGCAACCGGCGTTATGTATTACCGGAAAGGTGAATTTTCCGGACTGGAAACACCGGCTGTGCCTAATTTGAAATTAATATAGAGGAGCAAACAATGATCATTGTATTCAAACCGAATGCGAATGAAACGCAAATGAAACAGGTCCGGGACTATTTGACGGCCAACGGCTTTGAGATCCATCCAAGTTACGGAAAAGAATATACGGTTTTCGGAGTTATCGGAAACACCCAAAAACTCTCCCCGGAATATTTTAAAGGTTTTGAAGGCGTCTCAGAGGCATTCCGGATACTTGAATCATATAAGCGTTGCTCCCGCAGTTTTCATCCGAGAAATACAAAAGTAAAAATAGGTAATGTCACAGTTGGTGGAAAAGATATTGTTGTTATTGCCGGTCCCTGTTCCATTGAAAATAAAAGTATGATAGGTAAAATATCTGCTGACATTGTACGGCAGGGTGCTAATATGATCCGCGGCGGAGCTTATAAACCGCGTTCATCACCGTACAGTTTTCAGGGCCTGGGGGAAAAGGGACTGGAATATCTCCGTTACGAGGGAGATAAAGCCGCCGTTCCCGTTGTTTCGGAGATCATGGCTATTCAGGATATCCCGCTTTTTGAGAAATATGTTGATGTCATTCAGATCGGCGCCAGGAATATGCAGAATTTTGCATTACTGAAGGAACTGGCGAACCTGAAGAAACCCGTCTTATTAAAACGCGGAATTTCGGCGACCGTCGATGAATGGCTGAATTCAGCAGAATATCTTGCAAGTAAAGGGAATAATAAGATCATATTATGTGAGCGCGGAATTAGAAGTTTTGAACGTTCTACACGTTTTACTCTGGACCTTTCATCAGTACCGGTTATTAAGAAAAAATCCCACCTGCCGGTTATTGTTGACCCGAGCCATGCTATGGGGCAGAGCGAATATGTCATTCCCATGGCACGGGCCGCAGTTGCTGCCGGCGCCGATGGCATTATGGTGGAAGTACATCATGATCCGCGTGAAGCTTTGTCCGACGGTCCGCAGTCGCTTTCGTTCGGACAGTTCGGAGAATTAATGAAAGAAATCGAAATGATCTCGAAATCCCTGGGAAGGAATGTTGCGAAAAAAACCGTCTAAAAATATTTCCTTCGCCGTTATCGGTTACGGACGTTTCGGGCAGTTGTGGGCGGAGATACTTTCATCCCACGGCAATGTTTATGTCTACGAAAAAGATCCGAAGATCGCCGCGAATGCATTGTCAGATGTACAATTTACGGATCTTTATACCGCTCTGAAGCAGGATGTGATCTTTCTTTGTATACCGATTTCCGCTATCCGGGATTTTCTGCGTGATCATGCATCACATATTTCACCGGACGCAACGGTTATTGATACCGCTTCCGTTAAGTCCATGCCTGTCAGCTGGATGGATATCCATATTCCGGGGATCAAACATCTCGGTGTTCATCCTCTGTTCGGACCGGACAGCTATGATACTAATCAGATAAATCTCATGATCATTACCGCTTCCGGGCAGTATCCGGATCTTGCCGGACGATGGGACGAAATATTTACCTCCTGGCATTTCCACACAAAGATACTCACACCGGATGCACATGATAAGAGCATTGCTTACTCACAGGGTATAACACATTTTATCGGGAACGTTCTTGAGAAGATGGGGCTTCCGGAGACCGATACTCCGACACAGGGATATAAGATGCTCCGGGATGTTGCAAGGTTCTGCAGCAATGACACTGCGGAGCTTTTTCGTGATATGCTTTTATATAATCCGCAGTCAATGGAAATGTTCAAGTTGTTCCTGAAAGCAAGTCATGAAGTATCTTCATATATTCGCAGGGAAAATGTGCAGTATACAGGTCCCATGACAATCGGCGTCATGGGCGAGGAAGGCAGTTTTTCCCATGAGGCAGGTAAGGTTTGGCTTAAAAACAAACATATCAAAGAAGGCAGAATATCTTGTTTAACCACTGCGGAAAAAGTATATGATGCACTGAATTTCGGAATTATCCAGGTGGGACTTCTGCCTATACAGAATGCCGTCGGCGGTATGGTAATTGAAACGGTTCAGGGACTTGCCGCTTATAGTTGCAAGATTTCCGGTTTTTTCCCTTTTGCCGTGGTGCAATGTCTTTTGAAACGCCGCGGCATTGAGACGAAAAGTCCGTGCTCCATACACTCTCATCCCCAGGCATTGCGGCAATGTAAAGATTATTTAAAGAAAAATTTTTCCGGCATTCCTCTTATAGAAGAAGAAGACACGGCTGTGGCAGCTCAAAAACTTGCTGAAGGTGATCTTCCGGAAAACGCATGGGTGATCGCTTCGGAAGTTTGTGTGGAACGCTACGGGTTAACCCTGGTCGATAAGAACGTTCAGGATCTGGCATATAATATAACGGATTTTATTACCGTCATTAAAGATTAAAAATATGAGAACTGCTAATAAAAGAATCATTGAACCTGTAGAATCAGTACGCGGACAGATAACCCTTCCCGGTGATAAATCCATCAGTCATCGGGCACTGATGTTTGCGGCCATTGCAAAAGGTCATTCAAAGATCCGGCATTTGAACATCGGTGCCGATGCCCTGTCAACGATCGCCTGCCTGCAGAAACTCGGCGTCAACTTTCAACTTGGAAAATTTACGGTTGATGTGGAAAGTCCCGGATTCCGGGCATGGCAACAGCCTCCGGACGGCATACTTCATTGTGGAAACTCCGGAACGACGGTACGGCTTCTCAGCGGCCTCCTTGCAGGAAGGGATAATTTATCGGTAAGCCTGCAGGGTGATGACTCCCTGAGCAGAAGACCCATGCAGCGTATTATTGAACCTCTGGAAAAAATGGGCGCCGATATTTCTTCACGTGACGGATATCTGCCGGTAACGATCAGGGGAAGACATTTAAAGGGAGTCTGTTACCGTCTTCCCGTTCCAAGTGCACAGGTCAAATCCTGTGTGTTACTGGCAGGTCTTTCCGCACAGGGAAAAACGTATGTGGAAGAAAAGATCCGCTCCCGGGACCATACCGAAAACTTAATGAAAATATTCAACATTCCGATTTTCAAGAATAAAAACATCATTTCCGTACATACGCTTCGACGGTCAATACCGGGTTTTCAGTACGATGTTCCGGGTGACCCTTCTTCTGCGGCTTACTGGGTGGCGGCCGGATTATTGCTGCCTAAAAGCCGCCTGCTTTTACGCAAGATGTCCTTGAATCCCACCCGTATCTCTTTTATAAAACTGCTGAAGTCCTGTGGAGCGGATATTGAGATATTCCGAAATAATAAAAGTCTGGAACCTGAAGGTGATATTGTTGTACGGTCTTCAAAATTACGTAATTTTTGCATTCACCGCAAGCAGGTGCCGGGATTGATCGATGAACTGCCTTTACTTGCGCTGATCGCCACACAGGCTAAAGGCAAATCGATAATACGCGGCGCAAAGGAACTGCGCTATAAAGAAAGTGACCGCATTGCTTCTACCGCTGAGATGCTTCGCGTTATCGGCGCGGATGTTGAAGAATTTGAAGACGGGTTGGAAATTACCGGTAAAAATATACTAAAGGGTGGAGAAATTGATGCTAAAGGAGATCATCGTATTGCAATGACAGCCTCTGTTTCAGCGCTTTTTTCAACTGCACCCGTGCATTTACACAGATGGTCCTGTGTCAATATTTCCTATCCCGGTTTTTATAATATCATAGAAAGAATAGGAAGATCATGAAATTTGCCTTACTCGGACATCATATCTCATATTCCTCAAGTCCGGCCATCCATAAGAAAATAGCCGGAGAAGATTTTCATTATCAGCTTCTGGATATTTCTCCGGATAAATTTGATATTACCGTAGAAGATATCCTGCCCGGATTTGATGGATTTAATGTTACCTCACCCTATAAGCTCCGTATTATGCCGTATTGCGACAAATTCGATCCGCCGGTCAATAAGATCGGGGCAGTTAATACTATCTTGAACAAAAAAAATGAATGGAAAGGCTTTAATACGGATTATCTCGGTTTTCTCCGCTCCTTCCGGGAAAGTTTTCCGGATTTTTTATCATACCATCCCGTTGTCATTGGATACGGAGGTGCAGCCCGCGCCGCGATCTTTGCTTTGCAAGAACTGGGGTTTAATACTGCAGGCGTTTTCGGCGGAGAAGAAAAAGAAGAACGCATGGCCTTTATTCGTTCCGAAAATGAACAGTTGCGGATAAAACTAATGGATATTCTTCCGGATATGCCGAAGATCTGGATAAACTGTACTCCCCTCGGCAGTGAAAAAATTCCCGCCGTTCCCGAAGGACTTATTCCGTTCTGTTCAGATGATTTTCTGTATGACCTCAACTATGCACCGAATCCGAGTCATTTGGAAAAATATGCACGGAAAAAAGGCGTAAAGACAGTGAACGGTTTACGAATGCTGGTGTATCAGGCTGTTGAGGCACAAAAGATCTGGCTGGGAAAAGAATTTTTCCTGAAAACGGATATTAAAAGCATTTTGCGTTCACTCGATTCCTGAAAAGATTTTAATAAGTTCAACTGAAGCCGGAGCGGAATATGAAAAATATAATACAATATATGACCGGAGGAGAAAGTCACGGTCCTGCGATGACAGCCATGATCCGGGGTCTTCCGGCCGGATTCAGGATAGATATTGAGCAGATAAATTATCAGCTCTGGCGCCGTCAACAAGGTTACGGCCGCGGCGGCCGTATGAAAATAGAAAAGGACCGGGTGGCTGTTCTCAGCGGCCTGCGGGGAGGAATAACACTTGCTTCACCACTGACATTGATGTTGCAGAATAATGATTTCCTGAACTGGCAGGATAAAATGGACCCGGTCACTGCCGATATGAGTGAAAAAGTTCAGATCCCGCGGCCGGGACATGCGGATTATGCGGGCATAAAAAAATATGCTTTCGATGATATACGTAATGTTCTGGAACGGGCTTCAGCACGGGAAACGGCGGCACGTATATTACCGGGGGCAGTATGCAGACAATTTCTGGAAGCACTGAATATCCGGCTTTATTCACATATCACACAGTTAGGACCCATACAGGCGAAAAAAAATATCAATGAGGATCTATTGAAAAAAATGGATGATCCCGATGTGCGCTGTGTTGATAAACAAACGGCAAACAAAATGCGGAAAGCCATTGATTCCGCAAAAAGGGACGGTGATTCGCTTGGCGGAGTTTTTCAGGTCTGTGTGTACGGACTCCCTGCCGGTCTGGGCAGCTATGTACACTGGGATGATAAGCTTTCTTCTGCGATCGCTGCGGAAATAATGGCTGTTCAGGGAATCAAGGGCATTGAATTCGGTGCCGGTTTTTCTGCTGCCGGATTTCCCGGAAGTGAGTATCATGACGCTTTTATCGTACGGGACGGAAATATCGGTCGCAGTTCCAATTCCGCCGGCGGCCTGGAGGGTGGAATGACCAACGGCGAAGTGCTGGTCTTTAACGCTGTCATGAAGCCTATTCCGACATTGAAAAAACCACTGAAAAGTTTTCATATTGAAAGCCTGGAGGAAGTTTCGGCGCATAAAGAACGAAGTGATACGTGTGCATTGCCGGCAGCCTCCGTTGTTGCGGAAAATATTACCGCTGTTCCTCTTATGAATGCTCTGCTGTCACGTTTCGGCGGAGATAGCTGGGAAGTCCTTAAAGAACGGGTTTTGGGATAATGAACAATAAAAGTGAACATATTTTTCTGATCGGTATGATGGGAGCCGGTAAAAGCTCGGTTGGCCGGTATCTGGCCGGAATAATGCATTGCAGGTTTATTGACCTCGATAGGTTCATCGAACGCAGAAACGCAAAGTCCATCCCGGAGATCTTTCGGGAAAACGGTGAAGAAGGGTTTCGCAGACGGGAAACCCGGGCAGCGCTGGAGCTGGACCTTCAGTTTCCTGCAGTTATCGCCGTCGGCGGCGGTTTCCCGCTGAAGGAAGAAAACATGCAGTGGATGAAAAAAAACGGCAAAATAATCTGGCTCCGTGCCGCTGCCGGTACTATTAAAGAACGTATTAAGAATGAAGAACGACCGCTTTTACCCAAGCCGGTTAACTGTGAAGCTATTGAAAAAATCCTTTCCCGGCGTATCCCGTTCTATCAGCAGGCGGATATATCTGTTGACACGGATGGAGAGGAGCCGGAACAGATCGCGAAAAAAATAATAAAGATAATTTCATGAAAAAGAGTATAACGGTAAATACCCGGGAACACCCCTATAAAATACATATCGAAAAAGGATCGCTGAATAAAACCGGTGACTTTTTACGGGGACGGATTTCCCCGCATACACACATTGGTCTCATGGCTTCGAAGACTGTGGAAAAATATTACCGCGAAACGGTACAGGGATCACTGGAAAAAGCCGGTTTTCCGGTTAGTTTTTTCAGGATGCCCACCGGTGAGAAAAATAAAAACCTGAAAACGGTATCCGGACTGTATGATGCGCTGATTGAAAAAGCTTTTGACAGAAGCTGTCTGATCATTACCCTTGGCGGGGGAGTGGTAGGAGATACCGGCGGTTTTACGGCAGCAACGCTTTACCGGGGAATACCCTATGTACAGATGCCAACGACCTTGCTTTCCCAGGTCGACTCTTCCGTCGGCGGAAAAACGGGAGTCAACCACCGGGCGGGAAAAAACCTGATCGGTTCTTTCTACCAGCCGGAGGCGGTGCTGATAGACCCCGGGGTTCTGCATACGCTGGATATGCGTGAACGAATATCCGGATTCGCCGAAATACTTAAATATGGTTTTATTCGCGATAAAGGTTTCCTTGACCACTGTCTTAAATACCGGGATGATATTCTGCAGTTGCAGGATATGGATCTGGTGGGCGGCGTTATCCGCAGGTCGCTGGAAATAAAGGCGGAGATCGTTGCAGGAGATGAAAAAGAAATGCATAACCGTATGCTCCTTAATTTTGGCCATACGGTCGGACATGCATTAGAGCAGAGCAGCGGATACGGGACATTCCGCCACGGAGAGGCTGTTATTATCGGAATATGTGCCGCTCTGTATTTGAGTGTAAAGTCCGGGGGCCTGGATGAAAAGTCTGCGGATCATTATTTGAACATCTTAAAAAAAATTCCGATCGGGGCTTCCCTGGAGGCTGTTGACAAGGATGTCATTCACTTGGCCATAGCACAGGATAAAAAGACCCGGGAGAAACGGCAAAAATTTGTACTTTTGGACGATATCGGACACGCCGGGATTGTAGAAGACCTGTCTGCAGATCTTATCAATGAAAGTATCGGGCGAACAAAAAATATATTTTGTAAAGGGGGGATGTAATGAATACGGAAAATGAAAAAACACTGAAGATACTCGTTATCCACGGACCGAACCTGAATTTGCTCGGACAGCGGGACAAAAAGGAATACGGAACTCTGACCCTGGATAAACTGAATAAACTCATTCGCCGGACAGCCGGCGATTTGGGAATGGAGGTTGCAGTCTATCAGTTCAATTCCGAAGAAAAGATAATTCGCACATTACAGCGGAAACGGAACCTGTGCGATGCGGTTATTATCAATCCTGCTGCCTATACGCATTACAGTTATGCAATCCGTGATGCGATCGAGCTTGTCCCCGGACCGGTTGTCGAAGTACATCTTTCAAATATTTATGAACGGGAAGTTTTCCGCAAGATCTCCGTTACAAAGGATGTCTGTATACGGCAAATATACGGTAAAAAAGAAAAAAGTTATACGGAAGCACTGGCATTTTTGAACGATTATCTGAAAAACGGCGCATGAACACCATTCTTCCGAGATCATTTTTTCAGAACGACGTCCGGGAAGTTGCAAGAAGACTGCCGGGAAAGATCTTTGTGCGGACATATCCGGACGGTGAACGGATAAGCGGTCGAATTGTCGAAACGGAAGCCTATGCGGGTTTTGGAGACCCCGCTTCACATTCATGCAGGGGAAAAACACCAAGAAATACCGTTATGTTCGGTCCGGCAGGATATTTATATGTCTATTTTACATACGGTATGCACTTCTGCTGCAATATTGTCACCGGTGAAGAGAACTGTGGGGAGGCGGTACTCCTGCGCGCAATGGAGCCGCTGGAGGGAACAGATATGATGATACGTAATCGTTACGGCAGGGATACGGTGTCTGCCGGGGAATATGCCAATCTATCCAACGGCCCCGCTAAACTTTGCAGCGCGATGGATATCACTCGCGCGCAGAATGGTGCTGACCTTTTATCCGATGATCTTCATATCGAAAACGATCAGGAAATACCGGATCCACCTGTACTTTCTTCCGGAAGAATAGGCATACGACGAGGGACATCACTGCAGTGGCGGTTTTATCTTAAAGATAATCCATGGGTTAGTAAAAAAAGGAACAGCTCATGAGTCAGAGGGATCCCGGAAACTTCAATAGACTTCATATACGTCCCGGACAGATATGGAATGTACAGGGCATGATACAACAGGCCGTTATGCTTGTTTTAATACTCATAGTCTATTCGGTTATTCTGGTCCTTACACAGCAATTTCCCGGCGAATACAGCGGTCTGGAAAACTGGCTGCAGCGGCTTCACGGACTTTTCCGCACAGAGCATCTCCTGTCCGATATGATAACGGGAGCATTTTTTGGTTTTATCCTTTCCGGCGTACTTTTCCTGCTGGATTACGCTGTTGGATATATTAAGAAAATAAAAGTTTATGACTGGGTGCACCGATCGGATTTTATGCTTCCGGTAAACCGGGAACAACGGAAATGGGCATTGAGTATTGCGCTTAGCGGATCAATAATCGAAGAGATAATGTTCAGAGGTTTTATTTTTATAGCAGTCATGAATTTGTGGGGAACATGGATATGGGCAGCGCTTATTCTTTCGGCATTATTCGGTTTTCTGCACGCCGGCCTGCAGGGGTTCTGGTCAACATTGTGGATCTTTATTGTCAGCGTCCTGCTTTGTTATTTTGTAGTGCTGGGTAAAAGTATTTACTTTCTCATACTGCTTCACATGATGGTGAACATCACAAATCTTTTCATTCTGCCGCTTCTGACAAAAAAGTTCAGACCCTGTGGATGAATATAGGAATATATCCATTCCGGCTAATATGAAGGTCTTATCTCCGATGTTTTTAAAAACTGAAAAAGTACTGTGTTTATCTATTGCAGAGGAAGGATACAATTGCTTATATTTTGAGAGAAAAAGGTAAAAATATATGAATGAATTCCGGTCACTGCTGAAAACCATGATCGAATTTGTCTTTGACAGGCATCACTATATTCTGGTGTCCGTTTTTATACTTTTTCTTGTCTTTCTTATCATTGTTTTAGGAGCAAACGCAGGGGACACACCCTTTCTTTTATCATCATGAAGACATCATTCAGACGCCAGGCCTATAATATATTCTTTCGTTTATCCCCCTTGTTAATTGTGGTTCTTCTCGAATTATCATTACGTTTTCTGGGTTTCGGCGAGTCCTACAAATTATTTGAGCTGTCAGCGGATAAAAAGTATTATGAATTGAATTCACATTACTACCGGCGTTTTATATCCTCCGAACAATTTCCTGATGCTGACATCCTCCAACAGCGTTTTCCGGAGAAAAAGGATGAAAATTCGAAACGGATATTTCTCATCGGCGATCAGAGTTTTTGTTCCGTATTCCCGGATGCAAACAGGAGACAGATAGTTCCGGATTTCTATGGTCCGGACAGTACATATTATGATATTGTACAGCTTGCGGTGCCGCTTAGCAACAGTTTTGCACTTAGCCATTTGGTAAAGAAACTATCTCATTACGGTGCCGATGGCTGCGTTATTCTCAGCGGATCGGGCGAATTATACGGACTTCCGCGCAAAAGCGCCTGGATGCAGGATATTCACAACTATTGGGGACTCACGATGTATGTGAATTTAAAAGCTCACCGTTTTCTTCAGTTGCTTGATCGTTTTGTCTATGTGAAAAAAGAAAAAAATTCAGAATTTCCTCCTCAGGATATCGATAAATGGGCAATACCCTCTGAGTCCGGGGAGTTCCGGGAGGTCCTTGCCTTTTACGAGCGAAATATTCAGCGTATGATCGAAATTGCGGAATTCCCGCTCTTCTTTGTAAATCTTCCCGCAAATATAAAAGT
Source organism: Fidelibacterota bacterium (assembly GCA_046482575.1). Classification (GTDB taxonomy): domain Bacteria; phylum Fidelibacterota; class Fidelibacteria; order Fidelibacterales; family Fidelibacteraceae; genus M50B103. Next base: position 9,686 of record JAWOEU010000085.1, on the reverse strand, counting down.
TCGTCCCTATCGCTCGGATTTCAATGACAAGGAGATGCGGGATGCTGAAATAGCAAAAGAAGGTGCTATTTTGGTGGATAATGCTGACCGGTTCACTGTTGAACGATGGATTGAAGAACTTGAAGCCTGGGAGTCGGAAACGGCAATATATTATTATTGCCTGGCAATGATAAATGAAAGGAAGGAAGAAAAGGATAAGGCTGTTAAAAATTATGAAAAAGCGCTCAGACTGGATGTATTCCGCGTTCGGCCACAGTGGGAAACGGATCAACTGATACGGGAATATACTGCTTCGGGTGAAAATGTAAATATCGATGTTTATACGGAAATGAAAAAAGCCGCATCTGACGGACTGAAGATAAACCGCTTTTTCCGGGACGGATTGGCACTCAACACCTCCGGAGAAACCTTTTTCAGGCAAATGCTGAAAACGGCTCTGACACGCTATTATAAGAATTCCGAATAAAAAGAGGTATAGACAATGGCAACACTTACATTTCTCGGTGCAACCGGTACGGTCACCGGTTCAAAATACTTGTTCAGGCATAAGGACAGCAGTTTCCTTGTCGATTGCGGTTTGTTTCAGGGACTCAAGGAATTGCGTTTGCGGAACTGGAGATCGTTAAGAGTGAATATACCGGAACTGAATGCTGTTGTGCTGACCCATGCGCACATAGATCATACCGGTTACTTGCCCCGGTTGATAAAACAGGGGTATGACCGGCCGGTATATTGTACCGAACCGACACGCGACCTGCTTGAGATCATGCTTCTGGATTCCGCACATCTTCAGGAAGAAGATGCAAGATATGCCAACAAAAAGGGCTTTAGTAAGCACAGACCGGCTTTACCTTTATACAATACCGAAGATGCACAAAAAGCGATATCGTTGTTAAAGGGCGTTCCCTATAATACGGAATTTGAACCAATACCGGGCATCAAAATGATATTCCGGGATGCGGGTCATATTCTGGGCTCTGCATTTGTCGTTGTAAGCTGGAAAGAGAAAGACGAGAATAAAAACTTGGTCTTTTCCGGAGATCTGGGCCGTTATGACCGTCCCATAATAAAAGATCCCTCGATCATAAAAAATACGGATTATCTTCTGATCGAATCAACCTATGGTAATCGTTTACACGGAGAGAGTGATCCAAAGGAGGAAATGAAACGGATCATTCTGAACACCGTAAAGAAAGGCGGTGCGGTATTGATACCGGCTTTCGCCGTCGGGCGGACACAGGAACTGCTTTACACCCTTCGTGAACTTGAAACTGAAGGGAAGATCCCCGAATTGCCTGTGTATGTTGACAGTCCCATGGCGATAAAAGCAACAAAATTATATATTAAACACACACAGGTATATGACAAGGAAGCCAGCGACCTTTTTAAAAGCGGTGAAAAAATTGTAATGACACGCCGGACAGAATTCACGGAAAGTGTTGAAGAATCCAAGCGCATTAATCAACAACACGGTCCATGTATCATTATTTCGGCAAGCGGCATGCTTACCGGGGGACGTATTCTGCATCACCTGATACAGCGCCTGCCGAGTTCGAAGAACACAGTGATCTTTGTGGGCTATCAGGCGGCAGGAACACGGGGCCGTGCATTGCAGAATGACAAGGATAAGATAAAAATACACGGAAAATATATAAAATCCGGAGCATCGATCGAAACGATCAGTGATTTTTCCGCACATGCCGATTACGGTGAAATAATGCACTGGCTGAAAAACATAGAAGTTGATCCGAAAAAGACCTTTATAGTACACGGCGAGCCGGATGCCAGTAGCCATTTGCAACAGTTGATCAGAAAAGAACTGGGATGGAACACCCATATCCCGGTCTATGAGGAAAAAGTCGAACTGTAAAAAGCCCGGGACGATCCCATTCGAAGCCACGTATTTTACGCAATTAAAATATTTTTATCCTCTGTCCCGCTCTCATTTCTTATTCTCAAACGTATTTTTATTCTTGATCTTATCTTTTATTCTTCAGGATTGTTCAGCGCCTTATAACTTGCAACCATGATACATTTACTGCTGATGGTTGCACCGCTGACAACATCAACCTTAAACTTTTGATTTTTCAGGATGCGGTCGATGGTTTCTTTGGCTTCATAACCCGGACCTGAAGATTGCTTATGGATGATAATGGTATCAATTACCTGGTCTTTCACATGCAGACTGAGGTCAACATAGACCGGGACACGTCCGTAGTGATAACGGTAAACACCATCCGGGATATCCGCCGGGTCTATATTTTCTATACGGGTATATTCCTGGTCGATCTCATTAAAAAAACTACTGTACTGCTTTTTAAAATTAACCATTCCCAGAATTATAATGATCATGAAGATCACAAGGATACTTAATAATATGATCATTCCCCTTTTCATAAACCCTCCGTGCGGTAATACATTATTATTTACTTTTCAAGATCGCATGAAATTTACTGTTGATCTCAGAAGCCAGATTGAAATAACGGTCAAGACTGATTACCTTGAAAATATATTCATAATCCGCCAGTTTATCAAGCCCGGATTTATTTGATTTGCCGATAAGCTCGTTCCACTGATCGTGAATTAATATTTCCTGCAGCGACATATTTTTAAAAGCCAGATAGCCGTGTTCTTTCATCTGGCGATACAGAGTCTTGTAAACGGGTAAATAATCCCATGCTTCCTGAAGGTGCGTTTTGGGATGAAAACCGAGTTTGTTCAGGAATTTATTTCGAAGCCGCAATGACTGATGCCAGCCGTAGCGTAAAAGAAAAAAAGGATAGGTAATTGCATTTTTCGGCAGCATGTTGATGCCGGCGAAATCCGTCTTTTCAGCAGCGAGTTCCGGATGCAGATTGAAGACGACCTTACGCTGATATGCTGAGAGATTGAATTTCCATTTAACCGGTACTGCCAGGGCATCTTCCAGATTTCTTCGGAATAAAAGCGGGGAAAGGGATATACCGATACTGTTGGAAGCGTTGTTGGAAACAACCGCAAAGTTCAGCCAGTGTAAAAGATCGAATTTATCCACCTGCATTGATACGGGTGCCTGTTTCATACCGGAAACGGCGCTGTTTATAATGTCATGAAAATAATCCCGGGACTCTTTTTTTACGGATCTGAGAGCGGGGCTGAAGATACTGTCATCGTAATCCTGGCTGAGCATGCGAAGATCCAGGAACATATCAATATTAAACGCCCCGGGCTCGCGATAGAAATTAAAAGTATACATTTCATCCCAGAGGCCGTTCTTATAAAAATGCCCGTCCATACCATTACAGACGGCGTCACCCCGCTCCATCTGTTTTTCCCGCATGTACAGGATCCGCCCCAGCTGATATCCGGGTTCTTCCCCGCTTCCATATATTATGGCCTTCTCAAAATAGTGTAGCGGGTCCGTTGTGAAGTCTTCCCCGAGTGTGATGGAATGATGGGGAATGTGGTAGCGTTCAGCCATCTCTTCGGTTGCTTTTACCTCTTTAAAACCGGGTTTCCCGAAAGTGGAAGTGTGAAAGGACTGTTTTTGGTTCAGCATGGCAGCTATGACCTGCCTGCTGTCCTGACCCTGCGTAAAGTCAAGATCGGGATAGAAATTACTGCCAAGAAGCCTTGCGGTTTCCTGCATGTTTTCCGTCATAACATCGACCTGTTGCTGAAAACTATCCGTAGAAAAATGTTTGGGCCACTGCCAGTAAAAAATTTTTTCGGTTTTTGCATTTGTGATCCGGTGAACCGATGCCGCACTCATGCGTTTTGTATTTTTCAGAAAGGTGCGTTCCGAAAGCACGTAATACCGCCACATGAATTCATTTACTGCATAAAGATCAGGTTCCGGGTCCGTAATCATCGCAGAGAGGTAAGAATAAGAGGTATAGCAAAAATATGCTTGTGTTTCACAGTAATAATGCGTCTTGTTCTTTATGAAATCATTCAGTATATAATACCGGTTTTGCTGTGCGTCAAAGATCTTTATTACAAAATGACCGTCAAGTGAATTGGCGAGATCGTTGATGTTTCTGCTGTTCTTGTAAAGCTTCCACAAGCTCTTGACCGTATGCATGTGGCTTTCCCGGAGGGCAAAAACCGTTCCCTCATATATCATCCAGCCGTCTTTATCGGATATGAATTTTTCTTCGTCGTCTTTTGTAAACCGGATCAGCCAGCTGTTTTCATCCGGATGATAAAAGCGAATATCTTTAAAGTGACTTTGCATTATGTGACGTATAAAAATTTCACCTTCCGACCTGAGTAATCGGAAGTGCTCCGGATCTGTCTCCGGCTTTCTTATTATCAGACAAGTTCCTGCCATAGCAATTATCCGATCAATTTTTAAATATCATTTTTATACACTATGATAATAGATATTTTGTTTTACAAATCCAATTACCGTTTTTTCCGGATCAGGATACAAGAAGTAATAAACGCGCACAAAGTAATGCGGCATAGGTACCCAGAACATAACCGGCGATACCGAGCATTACGCCCACGGATGCAAGCGCCGGATGGAAAGCCGAAGCGACGATGGGAGCAGAAGCCGCACCTCCGACATTTGCCTGTGATCCGACGGCCATAAAGAAAAGCGGTGCTTTGATAAGTTTCATGACCACAAAGAGAATGAGCAGATGTATCGCAAGCCAGGTGAGGCCCATGCCGAAAAGTGCCGGATATTCGGTAACGGCTTTAAGATTTGCGCCGGCACCGATCACTCCGATCAGAAGATAAAGCATTACAGTTCCTATTTTGGAAGCTCCCGCACCCTCATAGTTCTTTATGGGTGTAAATGAAAGTCCGACGCCGATACTTGTAATGATGATCACTTTCCAGGTGGAATGAGATATAATATCACCTATCTGGGGTAATGCATTTCCCAGTATATAGGCAAGGTATGAGAAGCCGAATGCCATAGCGAGAAGCACAAAATAATCCGTGCTTGATGCGACGCGGTTTGTTCTTTTCTGAAATTTTATTACTTTGTCGCGCAGTTCGATGATTGCTGAATTATCAGCTCCAAGGCGCTTATCGATGCTTTCATAACGGCCGGCGAGAAAGAAGAGAATACCTGTGAGAATATTTGCCGCCAAAACATCAACGATCACCATTGTGCCCAGCATGCTGTCCGGCGTTCCCACGGACTGCCCGATAGCAATAAAATTTGCGCCGCCGCCGATCCAGGAACCGGATAAAGCAGCCATTCCTTTCCATATGCCTTCGGGCAGAGCATTCCTGAAAATAAGGAGTGACACAGGTCCTCCGATAACAATGCCCAGCGTACCCGTCAGGAACATTATCAGAGCTTTACTGCCAAGCTTTAAAATACCCTTGATATCAATGGCAAGTGTAAGGAGCAACAATGAAGCGGGAAGCACAAAGGTCTTTACCTGGGAGTAGAGAGGACTGGTGATGGGAATAACGCCGAGTGAGGTTAAGATCGTGGGTATGAAATATGCAAAAACCAGGGGAGGTACAATACCAAAAAAACGTTTTCCCCAGGCGGTGTAATTATTGATCGCATAAATAACAGCAGGAACGATCATCAGTATCGCCAGCAGGCCGAATTGATCTTTGATCAGTGCAGTTTCCATAAACTCCCTTTTATCGTTTGTAAATATATCCCGGATCTTCGAAAACAAGTACTGAATCCATCTCGGGAAAATCTTCCGTTGTCAGTTTTTTCATTTCTTTAAAAGCCCGCTGTTCCTTATCCGGTGCCGGATAACCGGGGTAATGCTGCAGGATAGAGAAAACACGGGCATATAAAAATTGTCCCTCACTGTCCGTAAACACTTTTAAGATCGGTGCCACTCCCCGTGAGCCCTGAAGATTAAAGCGCCGGTATGTACAGAAATTGCCGAGACTGTAGGCGATCAGCCGGTCTTTATACAGTTCAACGGCGCGTGTAACATGCGGACCGCTTCCGAAAACGATGTCTGCGCCTGCATCGACGGCAATATGGGCAAAAAGGTACGCATTGCCGCGTATGCTTCCTTTATAATTTTCATTTTCCCGTGGAGTATGGGCATATTCCACCCCTTCGCCACCGCCGTGGAACATGGCAACAACAATATCGCTGTGTGCTTCCAGTTCCGAAATGATCTTCGTCACTTTATCGTAATCATACATTCGTGAAGTTGCCCAGTGCGGAGAAAAAGCGGCAAAGCCGAAACGGACACCATTTATCGTAAAAGTATCGGAGGGTGCTGAGTAAATACCCGCGTGATACAGGCCGGCGCTGTCACAGACTTCCATAGTGCGGCGGTAGCTCTGATAGCCCATGTCGCGCACATGATTATTCGCCAGTCCGACGGCATCGAACCCGGCGTCCAGAATATACCGGACATAAGATTCCGGCATACGGAAGATGAAGGAGCGGTCCGTTTTCCCCCATGAATCTTTTGGTTCGCCGCCGGAATCCATCAGGCAGCCCTCAAGATTGGCAACAGAAAGATCCGCGGAAGAGATAATATCGTCCACCTGTTTAAGAAGCCGTTCCGGATATATGGGAAGCGCCGAACTGTCCGGGAAAGAGGTCCCGAGCATCAGATCTCCGACACCAATAACACGCACCGTATCGGGGACAGCAGGCAGGAAGGTAAATGCTGACAGGAAGATAATAAACAGTAGTGTGTTTGCGGATCTTTTTAACATAGAAATTCCAAATTTTCCATGAATATAATACTATTTAAACACTGCGGCAACTTATAGATGAAGCAGTACCGGGTAGCATTATGGACCGCTCCGTAACGATTAGTCCGCATATTCCGGAGCTGTGATTATTGAATTAGCTGTTTTATATGACATTCCGTCATAGTAAATTAAGCAGCTGAAAAGAAATGTAAATGAGTTTATGAGGTATCATATGCTACGATTAGTTTTATTGGGCGGCCCCGGCAGCGGCAAGGGAACACAGGCCGATATGTTAAAAAAGAAATACAGCGCAGTTAAATTATCAACCGGCGATCTTCTCCGCAAAGAGATAAAAAAAGATACGGCGCTCGGCAAAGAAGCAAGTTCTTATATGGATAAAGGCGAACTTGTGCCCGATTCCATCATGATCGGTATCCTGGAAAAGATAACGGCAGATTTCGAGTCCAGAAACCAGGGATATATTTTGGACGGATTTCCCAGAACCGTTCCGCAGGCAGAGGCACTTCTGGAAATGCTTAAAAAGCAGGGTGTGAAACTGACGATGGCACTGCTGATTAATGTGCCGGAAGATGAACTGGTGCGCCGCTTGTCGGGTCGCTGGACCTGCAGAGATTGTTCAGCCACGGTCAGTTTCCCCGAAGGGAAACCCGCCGGTGCCGTTTGTCCCGCGTGTGGCGGAGAACTTTATAAACGCGATGATGATAAAAAGGAAACGATACGTAAGCGTATGAAAGTTTATAAAAAGAACACACAACCGCTGATCGATTTTTTCCGCGAAAGATCATTGCTTGAGCGGGTGGACGGTTACGGTGATCCCGAACAGGTCAGCAAGCGCATCCTGAAGCTTTTTGAAGAAAAAAAGATCACGTAAACAATGAAAAGGTTATTATGAGTTCCTCATTCTATATTACCACACCGCTATACTATGTCAACGACAGGCCGCATATCGGCAGTTCCTATACAACGCTTATTGCGGATATCATTTCAATGTATCACCGCATGAAAGGGGATGACGTATTTTTTCTTACCGGTACTGACGAGCACGGGCAAAAAGTTCAGCAGGCGGCGGAGAAGAATGATCTGACTCCTGCGGAACATTGCGATATTTATGCGGAAAGGTTCCGGGAATTGTGGTCCTATTTCAATATTAATTACGACGATTTTATCCGTACGACCGAGGAACGGCATATACGCGTTGTTCAAGATATTATGCAGACACTTTATGAGCGCGGTGAAATATATAAGGATAACTATGAAGGATGGTACAGCGTTGCCGATGAACTTTTTATATCCGAAAAGGATTACAAGGAAGGAAAATACCGGGATGTGCGCCGTATCAGCGAGACAAATTACTATTTTAAAATGAGCGCGTATCAACAACGTCTGATCGATCATATTCAGGAGCATCCGGAATTCATCCGGCCGGAAAACCGCAGGAATGAAATACTCGGATTTTTAAAACAGCCTCTGAAGGATCTTTGCATCAGCCGTCCGAAAGAACGCCTGGCGTGGGGAATTGAACTTCCTTTTGACAGTGATTATGTAACATACGTATGGTTTGATGCACTCCTTAACTATATTTCGGCTGCGGGATATCATTACGACAATGAAAAGTTCCGCAAATATTGGCCGGCGGTGCATTTGATCGGTAAAGATATTCTGACCACCCATTGTGTATACTGGCCCTGTATGCTGATGGCTGCGGATATCGAGCTTCCGAAGACCATCTTTGCTCACGGCTGGTGGACCAGTGAAGGGAAAAAAATGAGCAAGTCACTGGGAAACTTCATTGATCTTGAGACCATACAGATGCATTGCGATAATGTCGGAAAAGATATGTACCGGTATTTTATGGCGAAAGAGGGTCCCCTTTTCAGCGACTCGGACTTTTCAAAAGAGCGGTTTTATCAAAGCTATAATATGGATCTTGCAAATGATTTCGGGAATCTGGTTAACCGTATTTTCAAACTGATCAAAAAATATTATGACGGGAAGATCCCCTCACCGGGTGAATTGTCAAAAGATGAAGCGGAGATGAAAGAAAAGGCAGCCGGGATACTGGAATCTGTAATGGAGCATCTTGAAGCTCTTAACGTCAATGCAATAATATCTGAAACAATAGCTTATGTGAGCTCAATTAACCGTTATCTTGAACAGAAAGAGCCCTGGAAACTTGCAAAAAGCGATCCTGATGCCGCCGGCCGGGTCTTGTACACGGGACTGGCAAGCCTGCGCTTTTCGGCGGCTCTGCTGTATCCTGTGCTTCCGGAAAAGATCAGTGAGTTTTTTACAATGCTGAACAGCGGGGAAACACCGGGAAATATTCCCTGTTGGGAAGATCTGCCTCCCGGTGCAGAACTCGGAGAAATGAAAGCACTTTTTCCGCGTTTTGATATGAAACGACTTGATACGGCAAGATAAATCCCTAACGCATTCTGCAGATCAAAGAAAATGTTTATAGATACACATGCACATCTTAATCTGGATCCCTTTTGCGATGATCCGGCCCCTTATATAGAAAGGGCGGTGCAGGCCGGCGTTACCCGTATAATAGTTCCTTCCATCGATATAGAAAGTTCCGAACGGGCCATTGCGCTGGCGGAGAAATATGACAATGTCTATGCCGCAACAGGCATTCATCCGCATGAAAGTACAAAAGCGCCGGAAAGCTACCTCCGCGTTATTGAGGAATTCCTGCTCCACCCGAAAGTCTGTGCGCTGGGAGAGATCGGTATGGACCATTACCGTGAGTACGCTCCGCGCGACGTTCAGCTGCGGATCCTGCGGGAACAGGCTGAACTTGCGGGAGATAAGAATATTCCCATGATCATTCATAACCGGTCGGCCGATGCGGATACTTTTTCCGTATTAAACTCCCTTGGTAATTTTCACGCTCAGTTCCATTGCTTCGGTTCCGATGAAGAATTCGCAAAAAAAGTGATCGATAACGGTGCGCTTATCTCATTTACCGGGGTGGTGACATTTTCCCAAAAAGTGAGAGTTCTTGCAGGTAAACTTCCCCTGGAAAAATTGATGAC
>JAWOEU010000100.1:0-10334 GCA_046482575.1 Fidelibacterota bacterium | reverse complement strand
GATAAATAAAACCACCTTGAAAAAATTAAATCAGGGGGGTGAACTTTTATCTTGCATATAACCTCTAAACGCTAAACTCTAAACGCTAAACAGGATTCCGTCGTCAAATAGTGGGGATCCTGAATCAAGTTCAGGATGACATGCAGGTACAGATTTTGGGGGTTCTGAATCCCCGCTTCACTAAAGCTTCGCGGGACACGCAAGTTCAGATGACAATGATATTTTTCTCTTCGTCTCAACGCCTCAACGACTCAACCCCTCAACGTCTTCTCCGTCTCTTCGTCCCTCCATCCCTTCCTCTCTTTGTCCCTTCGTCTCAACAAATTAACCGATCAACTTCCCAATAATGTTAATTTGTTAATTTGCAAATCCGGGACCATTGTTAATTGTTATAAAAAAAGCGCTCCAGGAGGAACGCTTTTTTTACTGTTTTCTCTGTTTATCACGGTCTAAAAGTATCTAGCCCAGTTCAGCATGATACCGGCGCCGCTGAAATTTTCCGTCAGGGAGAAATTCAGGTCGTAGATCCGTGCCTTGAGGCCGAACTCGCTTTTCATGGAGTAGAGCTTGAAACCGGCTTCCCAGTAATTCATGGTGTTCCGCTGCAGCAGCGACGCGTGCAGGGAGAGGGAGTTCATCGGATATACCTCGAGTCCGTAGTACATATGCGGTCCGGCGGAGGTATTGATACCGTCCGTCAGATAGGTGCTCCATCCGAATTTCAGCATGAGTTGGGAGATCGGCTGATAATGTAAGTTGATATTGAACTTTGAACCCAGCGCTTCGGATGCAGTGGAATCGGCATAGATCAGATTCTCCTCGATCACGGTAATGGAATCCAGGGAGAAATCCGGATCGGAAAATGTACTGATAAGGTCCCCGGCATTGGCCTCAAAGTGAACCTCCCGCAGATAGGCATGGTTCATCGCGATATTTGCCATTAAGTCCTGTACGCCGACCTGAACATCAAAATAGTTCTTGAGGATATCCGGCGCAAAGGGCAACAGGCGGTTCAGCTTGAAGCGCCATGCAAATCCCAGGTCGAAACCCAGTGTGATCCTCGGGATACCGATATAATCGTCCACAACATGGAACTGAAAGCCTTCTTCCCCGAAAAGGCTCAGGGTGTCGGCCGGACTCAGTATCTGCATCGTTCCCTGCATGGTCGTGTTTTCGCTGGTAGGCGCGAGTTCAAGGTTGGTAACGTTCAGGGACGTGAAAGCACCGGCATAGGCATTGACGGCGCCGCCGAAACGGACCTCGCCGATAGGGGACGGAAGTTCGACAAAAGCCCCGTATCCCAGGGAATTCTTAAGATAGGCGCTGAGATCGACACCCAGCGGTTCGTTCATCTGATAGGGATTATCGAAGGTGGCTCCCTCGAAGATAATATCGAAGAAGTCTGCGGGAATATGGGAGTGCTCACGAATATAGAGTCCCGAATTCGCGTACAGCGAACCGAAAAAGGGCGAGAGTTTCAGGTTGATCAACGTGGGGAACTGAATATCGATGGGAACCTCCAGTCCGTTGGGACCCAGCATAGCGATCATACTGTCCTCCGCCGCCTCGGTCAGCAATTCACCCGTTGTGAAATACTCATCCAGAAGAACGAAAGGCCGGGTCGAAGTATTTACATCCAGCATCAGTGTGTTGAACGGAATTATGGAGAAAGAATTATAGAATTCCGCGCGCGTACCCAGGTTGGCGGGATTCGACAGCGCTGCGTTGACGCTGCGGAATTTCCGGCTGTGAATAATGTCTGCCTGATCCAGCGTGATGAGACGCATCTTGCGCCGGGGCGCTTTTTCAAGTTGTTTGACATATTTTTTCTGACCGCGTGTACGCGGATCTGGTTCCGAAATATAGGGATCAAAGGTCCTGGGCTCACGCTCTTTTTTGACCCGCTCCTTTTTGGTTTTTTTGGGTTTACCGGCCACGGGTTCCGGCTTCGTTTCTTCAGGTTCGGGCATTACTGCCGTATCCGAAGTATCCGGAGAACCCGGTGTGTCCGAGACCGTCTTTTCATCGCTTTGTTCATCTTCCGCTACGACAGGCGGTTCGGGAGCGGGTATTGCTGTTTCTTCCTGATCATCATCTTTCGTTTCAGCCGGGACATTCTCTTTGGGCTCCGGTACCGGAAGCGGAGCGGACTCTTCGGATTCGGGCGGTGTGTCCGCGGTAGTGTCCCGTGTTGAATCGGACGACAGGGTCTTGATCAGTTCGTTAAAGAAGGTTTTCGGTTTCTCGTTACTTTCTTCCTGGCCGGACATGGCGAAGGGAAGAAGAATGATGAATAAACATATGATCATGCGTCTCATTCTGCACCTCCCCCGGTATTACTGGTATCGGCGGCGAATTCGGACAGATCCAATGTCCCTTCCGCCTGGATATTCAATCGCAGGCTGACCGAATCCGTGCTCAGAAAGGTCGTGGGTTGCTGATCATCTCTTCCGCTGAGCTGAATATCCATCGCGATCCATGTGGAATCCACGGCGGCGGCAATGAAATCGTAATCCTCCTTGGTGAGTACGATCTCCTGTGTTACGGAGTCCATTGCCGGTATGGCGATATCCGCCAGCTGCCGCACCGAATCGCCGTATGCGGGATCGGTGAAATAATTGGTGTCACGTGCCGCGCTGACGGTTACTCCGACACCGAACTGGAAGCTGTTGTTGACCATGGCCTGCAGGGTTCCGGTGAAATCATTGAGGAAAGAAGGAAGACTTTCGAGGTTGAGGCTGGAATATTCGGGAGAGAAGGACAGGGGCTCAGTGATCTCGAACTCGAAGGGAACGCCCACTCTTCCTTCCACATCGATGGTCTGGGCAAGCGGGATGTTGCCGCTGCCGTTGAGCCGTACGCTTCCGCTGATGCTCAGGGAATCCGGCCGGAAATTGACCAGCCGTTCGGCATTATTGAACACGATCCGGCTGTTGCCGCCGGTCCCCGCGATCTGCTGGGAGACGGTCAGCTGAACGGTATCGGCACCGTCGTTCTTGGCGCCGACAAGCTTCAGGTCCACATAGACCGGTATGTCGAAATCCGTATCGATATCCAGCTCCAGATCGATGTCCGACAGTTCGATATTGTCGAACTCCTCGGGGAACATGTCGCCCATGTTCATATCGAGGCTGACCTCGTCGAACTCGTATTCCGCCTGGTTGAAACTGGCATCCACCGATTCCACACCGATCGAATCGCCGGCAGTCTTTCCGTAAAAGTCAAAGCTGACAGCAAATTCGTCGGTATCGTAGAGTTCACCGTATTGCCCGGGGATCCGGATATAGGTGCGGTATTCAAAATCGTCGCCGAGAAGAACGGATGTGTTCTTCAGCGGGAAGTTATAGGTATTACTGCCGCCGGCGGGTATGACCATGGAGTCGGTGCTGAAGTATTGCAGTCCGGCAGCCTCCGAGGTATCCAGGGACATCATGTTCAGAAGGATCTTCCCGGTGATATTGCTGGTATTGGATAATGTTATTTCGATATGCGAGGTGTCCAGATACGCCCTGTCTACAGTGACCTCGGCATCGCTGAGCTCATCGCCGAAACTGATATGGCTGGTATCGGATATGAGCTCGGGATCCAGGTCTCCCTGCACGTACTCGCCGACCATAGAGACCAGCTGTCCGGTTACGGTAAAGGAAGAATTGCGTGACTCGGCGTTGTTGGTGATGGTCTCGGGTCCGTCGCCGCATATCACGCCGCTGACCACGATCATCACGCTTTTGGGGAATTCCGCTCCCGCCAGGGATATATTTTCGGTGACCTCATCACTCGGAGAGATGGGCTGATCCCACTGCAGTTTCACATGCTCACTGGCATCGTTATTGATGGGAGAATGCGTAACCGAATCGTACACGGCAATAGTAACGGGATCCCCAAGCGTACAGACCAGGTCATTCGTGATAGTTACCGTCATTGTACCCGATGAGAATCGCTGCCGGTCCATGGGAAAATTTATGTAGGAGGTATCCGGGGGAAATGCGATATCTTCCAGCGGGGGAGTGGTGGCACCTTCCGGCAGGGAAGTGATAGCGGGATAAATATCCACCAGACTGATGGAGGGTGTGTTGAAGGTACGCGTGGAAAATTCGACGAAGGTCATGGATCTTTCAATGGAGCTGGAGACCGGCTCCGCTTTCATGCTCATGTCAAGATCAAAATCCGTCGTGAATGTATCGCGCATGACAAACCAGTCCGTATTGCCACCGGGATCACCCGGGTATGCCTCCCGGTATTCGTCCAGGGGGAGATCATCACCCAAATAGGTAAGAAGCGTGTCAAAATTCACGCTCATACTGGTAAGATAGAACTGATAGGGGCCGGTGTTGATCTTTGGCGGAACGATACGTTCCGGGATATCGGGGATCCGGAACTCGAAACATCCGCTGAGCAATACAAGGACGGTCACGATGAAGAGAATGTTTTTTTTCTTTACCATGTTCTGGTCCTTTAGTCTTTGAAGGTTTATTTGCTTGAATTAAAATATTTTATAATTGCCGTAATTGCAAGCATATTATAGAAATTTATTGATCTCGGGTATCATTGTTTCTGCAGCTTCCCTGCCGGAACGGATAAGTTTTGTTGAATTATCGAAGTTGTACCACATCAGATCATTGACCTTCGGCCTTATGACAATATCAGCATCTTTTAGTGAAAGGTCAATAGAGCGGTTGACACTCATATTATCCGTAATGGTTTTAATTTCAAGGGCATTGCGTATCTCAGGATGGAGTTTCCGCTGTGAAATGTCAACGGCAATGACCACATCGGCTCCCATGTCTTTCACTGCATTTACCGGTACGACATCGTGTGCGATACCATCCACGTACAGATCTCCGCCGATCTCCACCGGTTCCATCCACACGGGAAGGCTCATACTGGCCTGAACCGCTTTTTGCAGATCGCCGGCGGTAAAGCATACGCCGTTACCTTTATTAATATTGCCGGCGACCACACCGGCAGGTATCTGCAGATTATCAAAGCGGATGCCGTCAAAAAGCAGTGAGAGGTAAGCGGCGGTTTCTTCCGCTTTGAGCACCCCCATCTTATGCTGGAGATAATAATGGCCGAAACTGCTTCTGATGTTGGCAAAAAAGCTCTCTTTTTTTGCTTTTTCAGCTATTTTCCTTATGTTGAGTGCTCTGTATTCCGGTGTCTCCCGGGACTCAAAAAAAATGCGGCTGATCTTTTTAACGTCTTTATGATAGGCGTAAAGTCCGGCAATGAGCGCACCGATGGAGGTCCCGGTGATCATGTCAACAGGAATGGCATATTTTTCCAGGATATAGATGACCCCCAGATGTGCCAGTCCGCGGGCGCCGCCGCCGCCGAGAACAAGTCCGACCTTCTTATCAGAATTTTTCATTATTCATTTACCATATAAACATGCATAAATACCGGGTTACGGGGATTGTCCGCGGCGTCGCGGGGAAGATTTGCGATCTTCGGGATTATGTGGCGGCCTTCAATGACCTCGGCGAAAACAGTATACTGGCCGTCGAGATGTCCCGGACTGCCGTCGCAGATAAAGAACTGTGAACCCGCACTGTTCGGGTCCTGTGTCCGTGCCATAGATACAATTCCGGGTTTGTGGGGAATATCGTTGAATTCAGCATTGATAGTGTATCCCGGACCGCCCGTACCGTCCGTTCTGCGGTTTCCGTCCCGGCTGTTTATATCTCCGCCCTGGATCATAAAGCCCGGGATAACGCGGTGGAATGTAACCCCGTCATAATATCCGCTTTCGGCCAGGCGCTTGAAGTTGGCACAGTGTCCCGGCGCTTTATCCGGAAAAAATCGCATTTTCATCCGTCCGAAGCGTGTTTCAATAATTGCGTATTCATTCTTCCGGACCGCAGCGGGATCCGTGCGCTTAACATTGCTTATTATGGAGTCTATCTCTCCGGGAGTCAGTACCTTTGTAAGTTCGTTAACCTTTTTTCTGCCTTTTTCGATCAGCGGATGATCACGGTATGTGCCGCCGGGATATTCGCTGATATAATCTTCAACGGCAAAAACGCTTTCTTTTGCTCGTTCAAAGAGAAGTTCTTCATGTTTTTCTTTTACTTCTTCCACGTAGTTACCCTCCGGATAATTTTTCAGATAGCGGGAACAGGCAGATACACTGTTCGCACGCCGGTAATAGATCTTTTCCAATCTGCGGGATGCACGTTCTTTCAACTTTTCCGTCTCCGCTTCCTCAATATAACGGCTGATCTTCCGCGGGTCGTCGCTGCGGACGGCCTGCCGGTATTCTTTGCGTTCGTTACTTGAACAGGAGAAGCTCAGAAGAAGCACCAGTGCCGACAGCATAATATAATATCTCACTTTTCTCCTTTTTATTTTTATCGTTAATGCCTCAGGTTCACAGAATGATCCGGGTTCCCGCTGTATGTTGTCTGGCAAAAGAGAAGGGGAGATCGATCTTTTTTTCCCGGAAATATTGTAAGAACATTTCCATGCACACTTTTTCGTTATTATTCTCTTCGCTCAGATGTGCAAGCAGAAGATGACGCAGTTTTCCCTTCATGATAATGTCTGCAGCAAATTCCGCAGCCTGCTTATTCGAAAGATGGCCGCGGTTTGAACGGATCCGTTGTTTGACCTTTTCCGGGTAGCGGAAATTCATTTTCAGCATGTTTATATCATGATTGGATTCAAGTATCAATGCATCCAGACGCCGGGCATGCATATGAATAAGCGTGGATACTTTACCAAGGTCCGTTATGATCCCCAGGTTTTTCTTTCCGTCAGTGATACTGAAGCAAACCGGATCCCGGGTATCATGACTTATGCTTAAGGGATGTATCATAATATCCTGATAATCAAATATATGACCCGTATCAAATAAACGGATATCGGGAAGTTCGTCCAGCTTATAATTCACTCTGGCCGTTTCAAAACAGGCGGTATTCATATATACCGGGAGACGGAATTTTTTTGAGAATACACGTGCACCGCGTATATGATCTCCATGTTCATGGCTGATAAAAATGGCATTGACAGAAGAAGGTTCAATATCTACGGATGCCAGACGCAGAGAGAGTTGTTTGGCGGATAATCCCGCATCGACCAGAATGCGTGTATGTCCGGATTCCAGTAAATAACTGTTTCCTTTGCTGCCGCTTGCGAGGGGGATGATCAGCATTATTTTCCCGCTTCCCGGATAAAGAGCGTAAAAAATTCATCCCGCAGTTCTTCTGATAGCCGCTCGGGATGGAACTGGGTCCCCATGATCCATTGTTTCCCCGTATATTCGATCGCCTCAACGATACTGTCCGGAGCCCACGCAGTGATACGGAAATCCGGATTCAGATATTTCGGATCCACAACCTGGTGATGCCAGGAATTGACCGTCATACTATCTCCGAAGAGACCGGCCATACGTGAGTCCGGCCTAATAGCGATCTCATGCGGACTGCTGCGGTGTCCGGTAACATGACGTATCAGTTTTCCGCCGGTGGCAACAGCCAGCAGCTGCACCCCGGCACAAATACCCAAAACAGGTTTTCCGCTCTTAAGTGCAAGCTGGGCGAAAAGACTGTCGTACCGTGCACGGTGGATATCCATCACATTGACAGTGTGATGCATCGATCTTCCGTACCATTCGGGAGGATAATCACGTCCTCCGGTAAATATGATGCCGTCAATATCCTTTAATTCTTTCTTCAGGAGAACGGAATCCTGAGTACAGGGAATAAGCCGCACCCTGCCGCCGTTTTCGCGGACGGCATCCACATAACTTTTATTGATGTAGTACCGGCCGTCCCGGTATGCCATGCTTAATCCGATAAGCGGTTCCCGGCGGTTGCCGCAGGCGGTCAAGGTAAGAAGCAACAGTATGATAATAGGAATGCGGTATTTCATGAAACCTCATTTATTTTCCCGAAAATATAAAAAGTAATTCAATTATCACATTAAATTTTCTATTTTTCCTTATGACACACTCGATATGTCTTTACAACGGAAAAATTTACGGACGGCAGGGTCTGCAGAATGCCACAGCCGTTATTATTGATCAGGGCATGATCCGCTATGTGGGGGATGATGCCGGAGCGCACCGCTTTATTCTGGGAGATACGGAAAAGATCGATGTCGGGGGACGGATCATTTTCCCGGGATTTACCGATACGCACCTTCATTTAAGCGAATGGGCACGGCGCAAAGAACATCTTGACCTGAATCCCTTCGGTTCATTGAAAGATACCTGTGATCATATCCGGGAAAATGCACAGGGCAGAGAATGGCTGATCGGCGGGGGATGGAACCAGAATGCATGGACAGAAAAACGCTTTCCGCACCGGCGGGACCTGGATTTTCTGGGACCGGATGTGAAGGCGGTGTTCTACAGCAAGGATTTCCATTCCGCCTGGGTGAATTCGCCCGTGATCGAACTTTTTGATTTTAACGATGTTCTCCGGATGCTTCAGAAAGGGTATGTAAAGCGCGAAAGTGACGGACAGCTGAGCGGACTTCTGCATGAAGAGGCGCTTAGCTTTTTACTTGATCCGCTTCTGAAAACCCGTCCGGCGGGCATATTTAAGGATCCCGGAAAGTATTTCAGGGATTTTTACCGCCACGGTATTACCTCGCTGCACAGCATGGAAAATTTTGAAGATTATAAAAAATACCTTTCCCTTTACCAGTATGAACATCAGCGGGGACCGCGGCTTGGTATTTATATTTACCATACCGATAAAAATAAGGTTTTTGAGCAAAATATGGAGCACGGCAGGGGAGGACCCCGGTTGCGTTTTCTCGGACTGAAGATCTTTGTTGACGGTGCATTGGGGAGTCAGACTGCCTGGCTTCGCAAACCTTATGAGACCGGGGCGCATTACGGGAAAAAGCAAGTACACGGAGAGGAACTCCGTCACGCTATTGCCGGGGCCGAAGGACATGGCTGCGCTCTGAGCATTCATGCCCTGGGCGATGCGGCAGTGGAAGATCTGCTTGACATACTGGACGGTTTCGGACGGAGACTGCGTGTCCCCCTGCGGGTTGAACATGCCCAATTACTGGATGAAGAATTAATACGGCGCCTGAAAGAACACCGCATACCTCTCTCGGTAAATCCCTCGCATCTTTTTGATGACAAGATGATCGCGGAACGCCACTGGGGAGAGAGGAGCCGGATGGCATATCCCTACCACAGTCTGAAAATGGCAGGTATTCCGTATGCTTTCGGCAGCGATGCACCCGTGGAGGATATCAATCCCTGGAAAGGCATTTACGCTGCCGTCGATCGTATTTGCGGTGATGATGCTTCGCCGTGGTATCCGGAGGAATGCATCCGCCTGAGTGACGCGATAGACGCATATACTAAACAAGCGACACTGCTGACGGGTTGTTATGAGAAAAAAGGCATTCTGGAAACAGGCTATATGGGTGATTGTTTTGTGGCGAATAAGGATGTTTTCAGTTATCCCCTTGATAAGTGGAAAAATATACGTTCATTGCTTACCGTGATCGGCGGCAGGATCGTCTATAACGATATGGATACGTCATGAAAAGATATTTTGAGCATACGTCTTCACCGCTTTTCGGGGTGGTTTCCATTCTGCCGCTTGTTGTCTATTATGAGATATCCATGTTTTTCGTTCACCGGGATATGAACGCAGAAGTGCGGAATACCGCAGATGTCATGTTTAAAAGGATTTTTGAAATACTCGGTTTTGACGGTCCGCTGGCAGGAATCGCTATGTTTGCGCTATTGTTTGTCGGCGCAGCACTGCTGCAGGGTGCTCACCGCGAAATCGGCGGTGTGAACATAAACTGGAAATATTATCCCCTTATGCTGGCTGAAAGTGCGTTTTATGCTTTGATCCTGCTTGTGCTGATGGCATTTTCAATGAATCTGACAACGGCACTGCGCCTGATGATATCTCCCGTTGATATCGGTTACAGTCTCGGAGCGGGCGTCTATGAAGAATTACTTTTCCGCGCCCTTCTGCTGCAGGGACTCCTCATGCCGGCGTCGCGGCTTCCCGGAAAAACGTATTTATGGAAAGGTGCCGCCATTCTCATATCCGCACTTGCCTTTTCCGCTGCACATTACATCGGCGCGGCAGGTGATGTGTTCACACCACTGAGTTTCTTTTCGCGTACCTTCGGCGGGATCATGCTCGGCGGTGTTTATATGCTGAGAGGTCTGGGTGCAGCGGTATATACGCACGCTATCTATGATATATATACGCTCCTGCTGTAAATAATTTTGTAGGCGGGAGACGGTAGACGGGAGGCGGGAGACGGGAGACGGGAGAGAGGAAGTTAAGAAGTCAAGAAGTCAAGAAGCTAAGAAGCTAAGAAGCTAAGAAGCTAAGAAGCTA
>JAWOEU010000088.1:0-6173 GCA_046482575.1 Fidelibacterota bacterium | reverse complement strand
TAAAGCCTTTAATTACAAAACCGCAATGTGGTTTAACATTCTCTTTTGAGGATTAACAGAAATAGTAAATAATTCATTAAAACAAAACAACTACAACGCGGTTGAACAGATAAATACCCTTCTTTTCTTTGACCGTCAAAGAAAAGAATCAAAAGAAACTCGCCGCCGGCTCTCCTTTGGCTAAAAATCTTCCTCTCTCGGTAAACCTTTGAGATGTTCCGCTTTGCTTCACTGCCAAAGGTTTTTAACCCGCTTTCGTCAGATTTTCTTAACGCGTCGTCGCGAGGCGGCCCCAAAATATGAGGTTTTGTCTTGCTATAAATATCTAAGGCTTAGTATAGGGGATTGCTTATTGGAATAGGCTTATTTATCAATTCTGGTGGCTTAAATACTGGATACCAATCTGTCCCAATAATTATTTGGGACAACAGTGCGTATTTTGAGTCGATAATACGGAAATGCAATAATATTTTCTGCGCAATATCAGTACAGCCGTCTGCGTTTCTTCAGGAATTCAAGGAGTGCCGTGCGGCAATCGCGGTCAGTAAGGATAAGGCTGTGATCAATCCCGTTTTCTCCGCAGCGGCGATTGATATCTTCGGTAAATTCACGGATCTTTATTTGATACTCCTCACGAATCTGGCGTATATCAAGTTTGATATCTTCCCCGCTTTCCATGTCCCTGAACCGGTATTTTCGCGCCTGCGGAAGCTCCCATTCCCGGGGATCAAGCAATTGCAGCACCAGCACATCATGCCCGATATACCGCAAATGATTTAATCCTTTCATGATCTCCTCTCCGTCATCCAGAAGGTCGGAGATCAGAATAACCAGTCCTTTCCGCCGTAATTTTTCCGTTATACGATGAAGGGTTCCGCCAATTTGCGTACGGTCTGAACAAGGTGTGTTCTGCAGGGCGGCAAGCAATTCATTCAAATAGCTCATTACGGATTTCGGCGGGTAAAGCAGATCGATCTTCCGGTTGAACACCGCCAGTCCGGCGGCATCATTCTGGTGAATAAGCAACCAGATCAGCGCACCGGCAATATACTGAGCATACTGATATTTCGTGACCGTTGACGATCCTTTGAAATCCATTGATTTACTGTTGTCAACGAGAATATAGGTTCTCAGATTAGTCTCTTCTTCATACTGCTTGATATAGTACCGGTCCGTTTTCCCGTATACCTGCCAGTCGATATGCCGTATGTCATCGCCCGGCATATATTGACGATGCTGAGAAAACTCTACGGAAAAACCATGATAGGGCGAGGAATGACCGCCCAGCATCAGTCCTTCAACGATGGTTTTTGCCTGAAAACGCAGATTCCCCAGCTGAATGATATCAGCGGGATGAAAACCGGGATCAGTCATGATTCGCCTGAATAAGTTCAGCTATGAGGTTATCAACGGAAACACCGTCCGCTTCCGCTTTAAAATTACGCAGCACCCGGTGACGAAGGACCTGCGGGGCAACGCTGTTAATATCCTCTTCATCCGGTGTCGTTTTACCCATCAGGGCGGCCCGGGTCTTTGCACCGATAATAAGATACTGTGAAGCGCGCGGACCTGCGCCCCATTTAACATAATCGCGGACGAGCTGAATATCCGTATGATCCGGCCGGGTGGCACGAACCATACCGACCGCATATTCCACCACATGGTCGGCAACCGGAAGCTCTTTCACGATCTTCTGGATATCCAGCAGTGTTTCCCTGCCGATCACTTTTTTCAGTTTCACGGGTTCCGATCCGGTGGTCCTGATAACAATCTCTTTTTCTTCTTCTTTACCGGGATAACCGACATAGAGCTGGAACATAAAACGGTCCAGCTGAGCCTCCGGAAGCGGATACGTCCCTTCCTGTTCAATGGGGTTCTGCGTGGCGAGAACGAAAAAAGGAGCTTCCAGCAAATAGGAATTTCCCGCTGCCGTTACCTGGCGTTCCTGCATGGCTTCCAGCAGGGCGGATTGTGTTTTCGGCGGGGTGCGGTTTATTTCATCCGCCAGAATGATATTCCCGAAAACGGGTCCCTGAATAAAACGAAAATTCCGTCTGCCTGTCTTGATATCCTCTTCGATAACCTCCGTGCCCGTAATATCCGAAGGCATCAGATCAGGTGTAAATTGTATCCGTTTGAAGCGCAGATCCATCACATCCGCCAGGGATTGTATCATCATGGTCTTCGCCAGTCCGGGAACGCCCACCAGCTGTGCATGGCCGTTGGAAAAAAATGCGATCAGTAATGCTTCAAGAATCTCGTCCTGTCCGATGATCAGTTTTGCCACTTCCCTGCGAATTGCGTTATAATGCTTGTGAACTGCTTTAAGTAATTCGATCTTGTCCATGTATAAGAATCCTTTTTGGCAAATTTACGGAGAGACGGAAAAGATAACAAGTGTTTAGACGGGATGGCTTTATATTTTGACGGAATAACCCGGCTTTACCTGCCGCCGGTGGCGGGTTACGCCGTGGCGCGGCAGGATTGACAGGATTGCTTTAGACAGGATAACGGGATCAACAGGAAATCTTTATTTTTTGGGTGTTCCCTCGACAACTCGACAACTTTTAATCTCCGAAGCACCGTAGCGTGCGAAGGAGATCGACAACTCGACATTCTTATAAGTTTGTAGCGAAGCAGGGATTCGAACCCCGGACACGCGGATTATGATTCCGCTGCTCTAACCGACTGAGCTACTTCGCCATAAAAAAGCCTGTTATTATAACAAGGAAAATTTGAAAAGGCAATATAAAAAAACGCGGGCCGCGAACCGTGAGTATTCTGCATGAACTGCCCTGATTATCATTGTGCATACCGGCAACACCCTTTCACGCATCAGCACATTCAGAATGCCGACAGGCAATGGTGGTTTTTATCCTGAAAAGCCACTGAGAGGAATTAACTTTCCGGCTTGTAAAAAAATACAGAATACAAATATTATTTCAGAAATACGAACTTCCGGACCGTATGATAATTCCCGTCGCTCAGATGCAGAAAATAGATCCCCGCGCTCAGCCCGGGAAAATTCAGAGGAAGACGATGTTCTCCCGCTTCAAAAACATTTCCCCGGACAATATCCCGCAATTTTTTTCCCCGCACATCATGCAGGCTGACGCGAAGACTTGTGGTTTCCCGGAGAAAAAGTGGCAGGACGGCAGAAGGATTGAAGGGGTTGGGATATGTTTCTCCCGCAACAAAAGATCCGGGTATCATATCGGGGGAAGAAAACTCCATAACGACTTCCAGGGTATCGTGAAAAGTGATGTTCCCGCCAAAGTCAATATCCGCAAGCACATAACAATAGCTTTTATCTGCACTGACAAAGCGGTCCGCATACTCATAATAATGTGTTTCCGAGCTTGTCCCTGCACCGGGTATCTCAGCCAGTAAACTGCTGTCGCGATAAAGATGAAATGCGGCATTTTCCGTTTCGCTGCCGGTAACCCATGTTAAGACTATAAAACCCGGTTTCACCTGAGCAGAAAAATCAAGCAAAGAAACCGCAAGCGGATCGTCGCTTTCAACAAAATGCATCCCCAGATAATCGAACTCGTCCGTTGCGTACGTATTCCATTCAGTGGCAGTATAGCTTGTATTACCCTGCATAACAGTTGCTTTCCGTACCAAGGTAACATCCTCCGCATAAGGTGCATCTGAGCCTGTTTCGCCCAGGATATCAATAATCGAATTATTATAATACAATTCTATTGCATCATTGCCGTTGAAATTAGTAACTCCGCCGGTTGTCAGATCGGCTGCTGAAAGAATTTCCGCATCGGCATTGTTGTGGGCGAGAACAAATACTTCACCCGGTTCAAGCGATCCGCCAAGCGTCAATGTATTGTTCGGTGAGATCGAGCCATTGGAATACAGCTTTATTTCTACCAGGCTCAGATCAACCACCGTATCTGCGTTATTGTAGATCTCCAGGGCCTTATTATAGGATGAACCTTCAATATATTCCGAAAAAAATATTCTTGTGCTGTCAATATTTTCACCGGGAATTACAGGATCCCCGTTTGTCACCGTCCAGACGGAATCTGCATAAGCGGGATGATCGATGAAAGGATTGCGATTCCCCTGTAAAACATATACCGCCTCATTCCGGTCCAGTTCTTTCTGGCTGACCGGATCAAGATGATGCCAGTCCAGCAGCATATCCACTGCCCAATCTTCAAGTTCGCATTTATCCGTCATCGGTGAAATATCCCAGTCGGCATCCTCTGTATAATAACGGGTGCTTATATAGAAATACGTGCGTGCAAAATCCCCTTTGTAGTCATCGACCGGCTCAAATACCGTGCCCGTATATCCAAGTCCCGAACGTGCTTCACCCTTTTTTGTACCATTGTCGGATACGTACGTGGGTGATTCCCCGACTTCACCGTAAGGAAGATTACTGCGATGACTGTTAGACAATGCCTGTACCGGATACAAATGGAAAAGATCCGTATAATGAGGCGTGGTATTATTTGCCCAGCTTTTTGGCCAGGAATGCTCACGATTATAGGTGTTTTCAACATTGTCGCCTGTGGACTGATCGTCTCCGTACACAAATTCAATTCCGGTGTACATATCCCAGATCCTGCCGTTCGCCTTCAGGTCCGTCTCTTCAAAGGCATCCCAGATCTGATCATAGGTCAGCTGTGTATGACCGTCAATAATATTATGCAGTGCCAGACGAAGCTCATTTCCGGATTTATCCGCGGCATCGTCGTAGTACCCCGGCGGTACAGCCGCCACGAGCAGCGCTGCCGAAAGCAAGAGACTGGTAATAGCCCGTATTGTGATCCTGATCATATTCATAAGGGAAATTACGAATAATTTTCCAAAAAAAAAGATATTCGTAAAATCTAAATATAAATTTATTATTGGTTATTTTTTCTCCACGTTGGCGGGAAGTTGCAAAAGCGTGGCGCAGGCCGGCAGTATTCTCTATAAAATGACGGTGGAAATTCCCACGGACAAGGGTCAGCCTTTATACTCTTCCGCCAGAAGCCCCATCAGCCAGAAATCATAATAACGGCCGTTCTTGTACATAGCCTGACGCAGGGTGCCTTCGTGTTTGAACCCGATCTTTTTATACACGGCTTTTGCGGGTTCATTCTCTGCATTGACATGCAGCTGTATACGGTTCAGATTCAGCATATTAAAACCGTAATCCACCATCATCGCAGTAGATTCACTTCCCAGGCCTTTTCCCCATGCCGCTTTATCAAGCAGCACGATATAAAAAGTCATCATACGACTCACCCAGTCCGGGCGCACCAGTGAAAGGTGTCCGACGGCTCTCCGGTTTTTTTTCTCTACGATCATCAGCTGAATCGCATTTTCATCTTTTGTCATTTTTTCGATCTTTGTCTGTATCTCCTCCGTTGTCAGAGGGAAATACATGAACATCGCATCCCGTACTTCAGGATCATTGTATCCTTTTTTCAGGATGTCAATGTCATTTTCCGTCAAGGGACAGAGTTCGACAAGTTCGCCGCGTAAAAAAGGTGTATGCATTTTTATTCCTCCGATACGTCCTCAGGAACGTTTATTTCAGTAAAAGCAGTTTTTTTGTTAAGGTGAACGCATTGCTTTGAAGCCGGCAAAAATAAACTCCCGACGGCAAATGACCGGCTGATAAGCGCAAATGGTATTCTCCGGGCTTTCGGTAGGTGCGGGACAGGGTTTCAACCCGGCGACCCCGAAGATCAAAAAGCGTTATTACCACTTCTCCGGCTTCCGGCAAGCGATACCGGATCTCGGTTCCGTGATTGAAAGGGTTCGGATAGATCTGCAGCCGGTATTTATCCGCAACAGCGGGGGCGCCCGTTCCAACAACCTGCAGCAGCGTATCCGCCGGAATGATATTGCCTCCGCGCAAAAAACAGAAAAGAGAGTCGCCATTGTTCACGCGGCTCAAAAGCGGGATTTCCACATGACCTTCCGTATTACTTTTTGCATATCCGATCAGTTCATTCTCCGCATTCATCACCGAGATCCCGGCGTTGACTGCAGGAAGGGAGGTTGTCTCCCGGGAGACCGAAGCCTGAAGAATATTTTCATGTTGGTGCCCAGATTGTAGCCGTTGGAGTACAGGTCGGCGTATTCCCAGAGTTTGCCGAAGGTGTAGATCAACGAGGCGGCTATGGCGCCCCACAACAGCATCGCTGTGCCGGCTTTGC
>JAWOEU010000073.1:0-6121 GCA_046482575.1 Fidelibacterota bacterium | reverse complement strand
GAAAGCCTATGAGAAGGCCGAAAGGCACGCTAAGGACCCGCGTGGTCCGATGGGGGAGCTGGCAGGGTTCGTGTCCGTAACAGATTATATCGAGCGCATAGTCGAAGTTGCACTCGAAGAGTGACGAGCGACAGGACGGCTGTTCAGTCTTCAGTTGCCAAATCGAGCCCGCGCAGGCGATCCGTGACACTGTCGCGCACGGCATCAGCAACGGATTTTTTGAAGTCCTTCGGCAGATTGGCATTTGCTGATTTAAGCGCCTTGGGTGCGTATACCGCGATGTCTTCGACGATCGCCGTTGCTCTTTTCTTAGACATGCCGGAACGCATCGCCGTTTGCACGAAATGTCGCCCGTGAATCTGATCCAAGCGGTAATGGCGGTTCTTGCCTCAATATTCTTTTGCAGAAATTTGAGAGTACGTTTCAGCCAGGGTTTTCCGTGTTTGTACGAGGCGATCAGTGCAGTATCCCCCAGTATATTACCGTTGCAAATATGCAGGGTTTCGGTAATATGACGGAATTTATTTCTTATCTCTTCATTTTCAATAATGATCTCCGATGTGGCGAATCCCGCGATATTGAACGTTTTACTCGGTGCCATACAGGTTATCGTGATATTTGAGAATTCCGGTGAAATACTCGCAAGAGGTACGTGCCTGTGGGGTTTGAAAACGATATCGCCATGGATCTCGTCGGAAACAATAATAATATTATGTTCAAGACAGATTTCCGCCAGTTCACGAAGTTCTTCTTTTGTATAAACACGGCCTACGGGATTGTGAGGATTACAGAGGATCAGCAATTTTGTTTTATTGCTTATCTTTTTTTTCAGATCCTCAAGATCCATGGTATAATAACCGTTTTCCTCTTTCAGGGGGTTTGTCACGAGTATACGCCCATGATCACTTACGGCGTTAAAAAACGGCGGATATACCGGCGGCTGAATAATGACCTCGTCCCCTTCCTCCGTCAGACTCATTACCGCAATGTTCAATGCGGGTACGATGCCCGGTGTACAGGTCACCCATTCTTTCCTGATCTGGTAGTCATACTGTTCATTCAGCCATTTTTCAATGGCATTGAAAAAACATTTGTTATGGATGGAATAGCCATAGATCGGATGTAATACACGGCGCAGCAGCGCCAGGCGTACAGCGAGCGGTGCAGGTATGTCCATATCCGCAACCCAGAGAGGGATCAGGTCCCTGGTACCGAATACTTTTTCAACAGCATCATATTTCAAACTATCCGTTTGGTGCCTGTCAATTTTTCTCCTGAAAATCATACAACCTCTTTTACACTTATTATAAGTATTTAATTTAAGAAATTCTTGCCTGCTTTTAAAATATTTTCAGTTTGTTTTCGCTTTTTTTTTTCGGCTCCCTGTTTTACATTATTTTATGATTGAAAAACAGCTTAAAAAAATCCGGAAGAAACAAATTTGCGTGCTCGGTGATGTTATGCTGGATATCTTCAGTTACGGCAGTATCAACCGCATCTCTCCCGAAGCGCCGGTCCCGGTCCTGGATATTGAACAGGAAAACGGACACCTTGGCGGTGCGCTGAATGTATGTAATAATCTTATATCCCTGGGGGCGGGAACGGAAATAATCGGGGTATCGGGAGATGATTTTGAAGCATTCCGGCTGGAATCTCTTTGTGAACAGGCAGGTATTAACAAGCAGGGACTGATCCGTGACCACGATCGTGTCACAACCTGTAAAACACGTTATTTCGATAAGGAAGAACCCTTGTTCCGTGTCGACCGGGAACAGCGTACTGCCATATCGGGAAAGATCGAAAAAAAACTGGAAACGGAAGTACAGCGTGCACTTCGGCGTGCCGACGCCTGCATTCTGCAGGATTACAACAAGGGCGTTATGACACCGGGACTGATCAAATCCACACTTTCATATGCAAAAAAACTGGATGTCCCCGTTTTTGTCGACCCGAAATTTGAGAATGTGGAATATTATGCAGGTGCATTTTTTATTAAACCGAACCTGCGTGAAGCCGAAAGCATAATAAACCGGAAGATCGGCGATGTTGAAGATGCCCAGGCGGCTGCCGAAGAACTCTTCCGTAAATTATCTGCACAGCATATACTTCTTACAATGGGATCTGAAGGAATGATACTGAAAAGTGCCGATCAAAATCTTTACATACCCGCTCATTATATTGAAATGGCAGATATCACCGGTGCGGGTGACACCGTGATCGCTGCATTGAGCGCTTTTCACAGCATCGGGCTCAGCCCTGCAGAGAGCGCGAAAAATGCAAATCTGGCTGCCGCAAGAGTATGCTCTTTCCCCGGTGTAAGCGCCGTTAGCAAAAAAATGCTGCTGCAGGACCGGTAATCCACGGCTATTTGCACCGGAAAAAAACTATTGCAGTTTGAAGATGCTTTTCCTTATATTAACGCGCTTAATATGGTGGATGTAGCTCAGTTGGTAGAGCGCTTGGTTGTGGCCCAAGTGGCCGTGGGTTCAAGTCCCATCATTCACCCGCCCGGGGCCTTGTGCCCCGATTTCACTTGACAACAAAATGTCAACGGGGCGTGGCGCAGCCCGGTTAGCGCGCCTGCTTTGGGAGCAGGAAGTCGGAAGTTCAAATCTTCTCGCCCCGACAATGTTCATTAATGCCCCGATAGCTCAATTGGATAGAGCAACGGTCTTCTAAACCGTAGGCTACAGGTTCAAGTCCTGTTCGGGGTACAATATCAGTAGACAGTAGCCAGAATACGGGAATCAACGGGAATCATCGGTATTATTATTCGATTTTTACCCTACGCAGCTTTAGCGTAGAAGGGCCTGCTCGGGGTACTTCCTTAATAGTTTATTTGTTAATTTGTTGATCTGTTAATTTGTTGATCTGTTGCGTAAAAAGTTACAACGACTTCTCTATAAATTATTTAAAGGTTTACCGTGCTGAATTGCCGGTTTATTTATCGTGATCAACTTTCCCGGGGATTTTTTACGGGTTTTCCATTCAAACACATTACAGAATAATTGTTGTAAAAACCGGGGCTGTTCTTCATACAGCCCCGTTCTGAATCGATAAATATATTTACGTACTACATGCGGATCTTTTTGATATCCTCTCTGAGAATATCAATATCGCCGAGCCAGTCTTCAATTTCCTGTTCGTGTTCCAGTTCATCATTCAGGATCGTGATGGCCATCTGGTATGTGCTGTGATCTTTGCCTTTGGTGTAATCTGCAATTTTCTGATATCGTTTGATAGCACAACGTTCACCGTTAAGGTTTTGCTTGAGAATGGTTTCCACGTAGGGATCCGAAGGCGTTTCATATTCACAACTGCTCCACTTCGGCCATTCCATGGGTGAAAGCACCGGTGTGCCCCCGAGCTGATCGATCCGATCTACGACCATTACGGCATGATTAAGTTCTTCGTCAGCATGAACCAGTAACTCCGGTTCCACTTCCGTGCGCATGGGACCTTCAAGCACCCGGGCGCCGATCCAGTACTGATAATAGGCAAGCCATTCTTCACTCAAGGCAGCATTCAGCATCTCAATTAACTTTTTCACATCCAGATCAAGAATGTCAACTCCTTGTTTTCCCATTTTTACACCTCGTTGTTTTGTTTAATTATATAATACATCGTATCATCCTTTTACCAATAGTAAAAATATGTAATTGTTATTTTCCATTCTTGTTCAATAATAATAAAATTTGCGGATATTATCAAATATTATCTTAACACTGTACTTGTAACTCACTATCATCCAGTCAGAACTCAGTAAACCGTTTACAAGATCCCCTTGTAATAATGACAGTATGCTCTTTTTTATCATCTTTCCGTTTTACGATCTCAAATACCGCGTATCCTGGCCTTCTCCAGAAACGCCGTGCTGCAAGATTTTTCTGCTTTAGGGAAACAATCTATAGAATAATTATTCCTCTGCATGTTTGCCCGCGGACGGATAATACAGAAGATGATGATCGTGGTCTTATTGTATTTTTCTTCTCGTTATCATACAAATAAATTCATAACAGTTTTCACAAAACTTTTGCACATTTATCTCATCATGAGCCATAAGTAGCCGGATCTCAGGATCGATCTTTAAGCTTCCCATTGCTGAATCCTTTTTATCCTTAAACCATATATTTTTTTATTGATCCAAGGGAGAAACTTTTCCGGCATTATGGACAAGGACAATTTCTCCCGGCAATTTTATGAACTTTGCCAGTTCTATCTGCTGTTTTTCTATTGTATTTTCATCCTCTTTCGGATCGAAGCCGACGAAGAAAATGACAGAAGAGTGCATATTTTTTTCGCACCGGGGCCGGGGGTTCATTCCCCGGAAGCAGAATGAGCAGAACGTACCAAGGTAAGGCATAACCCACCATCTGCACATAAGATAAAAACATGATCACCCCGAGAATAGTCAATACACTGGAAGTGAAAACGCCGAAGGTCCCGAAGCGCCGGGTTTAATTCTCTTTATTCCGGCTTTTGACTTTTTGCATGGCTTTTTTCCTGTCCCTGTTTTCCTGTTCGATCGTTTTGCATAAAAATGAAATGTCTTTTCGCAGGTAATAAAATAATGATGGTATAATAACACGGTTTTTTTAGAAAAATAAAAATAAAATTACAGTATTATAATTCCTGTTAATTAATCGAATAGGAATTAGCGTATCATTGACCGCAGCATATATTAAACAGCTTTCCGGTACTTTTTCAGGCTATTGTAACGTCTTTTGACAAATATACGTCCTGTATCGTATTCAGAAGTTTGATACCGTCTTTCATCGGACGCTGAAAAGCTTTCCGGCCGGAGATCAGTCCCATACCGCCTGCACGTTTATTGATCACAGCTGTACGCGTTACTTCGGCAAAATCGTTTTCCCCGGATGCGCCGCCGGAATTGATAAGTCCCGCACGCCCCATATAACAATTTGCCACCTGATAGCGCGTCAGGTCAATGGGGTTTTCCGAGGTCAGCTTATCATAAACATCATCATCGGTTTTCGCAAATTTCAGCGCCTTGAAGCCGCCGTTATTCTGCGGCTGTTTTTGCTTGATAATATCCGCTTCCAGTGTAACGCCCAGATGATTCGCCTGACCGGTCATATCTGCCGCAACGTGATAATCTTTGTCCGCCTTGAATTCCGCATTTCTCAGATAGCACCACAGGACTGTGGCCATACCCAGTTCATGTGCACGCTGAAAGGCGGCGCCGATCTCCTGGATCTGGCGGCGGGATTCTTCCGAACCAAAATAGATGGTGGCCCCTACGGCGACTGCACCCATGTCAAATGCCTGTTCGACACTTGCAAAAAGCGTCTGGTCATAAATAGTGGGATAGGTCAGCAATTCATTGTGATTGATCTTGACGATAAAAGGTATCCGGTGAGCGTATTTTCTACAGACCGCACCCAGAACTCCCAATGTTGAGGCAACGGCATTACAACCGCCTTCTACAGCAAGTTTAACGATATTTTCCGGATCAAAATAGATCGGATTGGGAGCGAACGATGCACCGGCAGTATGTTCGATCCCCTGATCAACAGGCAACACGGATAAATACCCGCTGCCTCCGAGACGGCCGGTATTGAATATCAGCTGCATATTCCGCAGCACCGCCGGTGAACGGTCGGACTGTGAAACCACCCGGTCCACAAAATCGGGACCCGGCAAATACAGATCCTCTTTTTTAATACCTCTGCATTTGTGATCCAGAAGTTCCTTAGATTCCTTACCTAAATATTCTCTGATTTTCTCTGTCATCTTCACACCTCCTATTAATGCTCTGATTGAACAAATTATGTATTTTCACTGAAAAAAGATCTAACAGAAACTTTTTATCATTTGAATTCCGGATTTATAGTTTTTTTCTGATCTCCCCGTTGGGCAGCATATTGTCGGGATGAAATTCTCCCTGCTTTTCCATCTTATAGCGCACACAATTTTTATTGCCTGTAAGACAATAATTTTCAAGCCAGTATTTTTCGAGCTTTCCCTCTTCAGTGAATTTCCGGATCGGGCAGGACCAATACCATTTGCATATCTTATTCGAATTTACCATGTATTTTCTTTAACTTCCGGTTCCTCAACCGGCGATTACATCTAGTATTAAACTATCAATCTGCAGACA
>JAWOEU010000041.1:0-5461 GCA_046482575.1 Fidelibacterota bacterium | reverse complement strand
AAATGGAACAGGAGCTACGCGGCCGGTCTGTTTGTCAATTCACTTTTTGTCTTTGTTTTGAGCCTGCTGGGTATATTTATCGCCGATGGCAAAGGTTATGCGCTGGGTTTTGTAAGCGCGCCCGCACTGACGGCTGTTGTTATCCTCTCGGTTTTAAGATATAAGCGTAAAGCATCGTTCGGTATATTCCGGATTGCACGTGATCTGCCGGTAAAAATGTCCGACTACGCCAAATACGGCGTTTATGCCGGACTGGGAAATATTGCTTCACAGATGGCCTGGCAACTGGATACGATCATGATCGGCGCCATTCTTGCACAAAGTGCGGAAGTTGCCGTATATAAAGCGGCAACATTGATTCCCTTCAGTCTGATCTTTATTCCCTCGGTATTTATGCAAACTGATTTCGTTTATATTGCAGAAAGATATAAAAACAAGAATTACCTGCTTAATTATTACAAAAAATACCTTCTTGTTTTTGTCCTGATCGTTATAGCCATTTTAGCTATCTGGTATGCCGCGGGTGGCCTGATCGTAAGGATTTTCGGCCCGGAGTATATTGAGGCGCGTCCGCTTATAAATGTGCTGATGATTAATGTGGCTAGTACTTTCCTGTTTCGCGTACCTTTAGGAAATATTCTTGCAGCGGTAGGCAGGGCAAAATGGAACAGTTGGTCGGCAACGGTATTACTGGTGGTCAATTTTTTCCTCAACTATATGCTTATCCCGAAATTTGGTGTTTTTGGAGCCGCTTATGCTACCGTTACTTCCATCAGCCT
Source organism: Fidelibacterota bacterium (assembly GCA_046482575.1). Lineage (GTDB taxonomy): Bacteria > Fidelibacterota > Fidelibacteria > Fidelibacterales > Fidelibacteraceae > M50B103. The sequence goes on along the minus strand of JAWOEU010000041.1, from coordinate 4,682 downwards.
GAGCAGTTTAATAAATATTGTTTTATTTGCAGTCTATTTAAAACAGATCGATAAAAAAGTAAAACAGAGATGAGAATTCTTTTTCTGACAGATAATTTCCCGCCGGAGGTCAATGCTCCGGCCACACGCACCTATGAGCATTGCAGGGAATGGGTTAAACAGGGAGCGGATGTTACCGTGATCACCTGTGCCCCTAATTTCCCCCGGGGGAAAGTGTTCGAGGGTTATCAGAACAAATATGCCGAAGAAAGCATCGACGGCATCCGCGTTATCCGGGTCCGCACCTATATCGCCGCAAATAAGGGAACGGTCCGCCGCAGTCTGGACTACCTCAGTTTTTATTTTGCGGCTATCCGCGCGGGCCGCAGGCTCGACTGCGATGTGATTATCGGGACATCGCCACAATTTTTTACGGTCCTGGCAGCAAAACGATTGGCGAAGTTCAGGAAAAAACCCTGGATAATGGAAGTGCGTGATATCTGGCCCGAATCCATTAAAGTGGTTGAAGCTGTGCGTGAAAGCATGATCATCCGTTATCTTGAAAAAAAGGAAATACAATGTTATGACTCGGCCGAAAAGATAGTCTGTGTTACACGGGGTATTTACAATCGCCTGAAAGAACGCGGAGTGCCGGAAGGTAAGCTGAAGGTTTTTACCAACGGCTCAAACCTGGAAAAATATTTTCCCCGCGAAAAAAACGCCGGTCTTTTGAAAAAATTCAAGCTGGAAAAAAAGTCTGTAGTAGGATATGTCGGCACTATGGGACTTTCACATAAACTGGATTTTATTTTGCGTTGCGCTTTCCGGATCGAGGATCCTTCAATACATTTTTTACTCGTGGGCGAGGGCGCGGAAAAAGAAAATCTGCTTCGGTTGAAATCGGAACTCGGACTAAAAAATGTCACCATTACCGATGGCATTCCCAAAACGGCCGTTCCGGAATATCTGTCCGTTATTGATATTGCGCTGATCAACCTGAAAAAAAAGGACCTTTTTCTGGGTGCGCTTCCTTCCAAGATTTTTGAAAATGCAGCAATGGGAAAACCCCTCTTGCTGGGTTTGCAGGGTGAGGCACAGCGGGTTGTTGAAAAATATCGTGCGGGACTTTCCTTCGAGCCGGAAAACGAGGATGATTTTATTGAAAAATTACGTATATTGAAGCGGAATAAAGAATTCTATAAACAATGTGCAGACGGATGCATTAAATTAGCAAAGGATTATGACAGGAAAAAGATCGCCGCTAACATGCTGGAATATATAAAAACCAGCATTGAATAAAGGACCCGGAGTAATGAAATTCCATAGATTGTCAATTGTTGTTCTGGTTCTCGTGCTCAGCTTTGCTGCGCTTAATGCCATGCAATTGTATGTTCCTGTACAGGATCCTGTTTATGACTATCTCGAGCGTATGGCAACGCGCGGTATCATTCCGCAAATGATGAATGATACACGTCCTTTACAGAGGGATATTGTCGTAAAATATCTTCTTAATGTTAAAGATAATGAAATGGATCTGACGCGTATCGACCGGGAAATCTTGTATAACTTTCTTTCGGAATACCGTCGTGAGCTAAAGGACAGGAAACATCCCGCAATTACCGGAGACAATGATCATCGGCTGGGAATAGCTTCCTTTGATAATCTGGGGAAGGACCTGAGTCATGTTTTCAGGGATGACCTGAATAATGAGAAACGTCATATTTATATTTGTGAAGATGAAAAAACTACAGTTTGGGTCGGATCCGACTTCACTGTACGCGGGGAAGCAAAGAATAAGACTCTGCGTTTTGTGGACCAGCTGGGCGGGCAGGCGTTCATTCAGGCAGGAGAGCATCTGGCCTTTTTTGTTGACGGGTATTTTTTTCATCAATATAAAGCAGAAGGATGGGAAGAACCTGCAAAGGAGTTTAAAGGATATTGGTATAATGATTATGAGTATGAAAATTATGCTACATTTGACCGGTCTGAAGCATATGCAAATATCACGGGCGACTTCGGAACATTAACTATTGCGCATTATCCGTTTAACTGGGGAAATTCTCTGAATTCTGTCATATTATCCGCAGATGCTGTTCCTTTTGGTTCACTTCAATGGTCCAGAAAATTTAAGCATTTTAAATACACCTTTCTGCACGGGTCTTTAATGACAAATACATATACCCTCACGGGCGACGGAAGAAATTATATTCCAAAATATCTTGTCGCACATCGTATTGAAATGCATATGTCACCGCGTTTTCATATAAATTTTTCGGAGATGTTAATCTACGGGAACCGCATACCGGAAGCAACTTATCTTGTGCCAATGGTTTTCCTCTGGCCCTCCGAACACGCCCTGGGCGACCGTGACAACAACATGATCGCTTTAGAAACGGAGATTTTCCCTTTGAACGGACTGCGTCTGTACGGAACGGTCTTTCTCGATGAACTTGCTTTCAGTAAACTTTTTCAGGATTGGTGGGCAAATAAATTTGCTGTTCAGGGCGGATTCCAATGGTCACCACGTTCGCTGCCGGCAGACCTGATCTTTGAAGCAACTGCTGTTCATCCATGGACATACACACACAAATACAGTTTTGGATCTCATACACATCACAGCAAAGATCTTGGTTTTTTCGCAGGTCCCAATTCTCAATTGATCACTGCAAAGATCAATTATGATTTATCACGGAAAAGCAGGTTGACGCTAAGTTATAACAGACTTTTAGAGGGCGCCGATTCGCTCATGGTGGATGGAACCCGGTATCCATCCGGCGGTGAATCCAATCAAAATTATGAAGATATGGCTCCTCAACTGGAATTTGCCACGACCTGGCTTATGGGAGATATCACAAAGAACAAAAGTCTGCGACTGGAGTGGCTGTACCGCTGGCGGAACCAGGTTACATTTCTGTCCGCTTGTGAATTACGTAATGTACAGGGGGACAGAGATTTTTATTATTCCCTGCAGATCAATATTAACTACTAAATGATTATTTTGAGGAAACAATGAGCAGAGGATATAAAGCGGCACTTTTTATATCGGACTTCCTTTCCACCGTGATCGCCTTTTTCGGGGTCTACTGGCTGCGCTACCGTTCCGGACTTTTCACGGTGGAGATCGAACTGTATATCAGCGATCTCTGGATCCCGGCACTTGTCATTTATTTTTACTGGCTGCTGTTCTACCTGTATAACGGTTTGTATCACCTGCCGGAAGCACCTTCACGGACGGACGAGAATGTCAAGGTCTTTAAAGCCACGAGTTACGGGGTGATCTTTCTTTTCCTCATCACATTCGACGCTTTTAATCCTTTTTCCCTCGGACGCCTGATCGTTGTGATCTATTGGTTTGCTCAGCTTTCCGTAACCATTATATTCCGCAGTATTATCTTATCCGTAAGACACAAACAGCTCATGAAAGGGAAGGGGCTGACGCCGAGCCTGATAATCGGCTGCAATCCCAGGGGATATGAAATATATAAAAAGATCGAACAATATCCCGCCCTCGGATATAATATTCTCGGGTTTATAATTACCGATGAGAATCTGTCACAAAAAGACACTTACCGGGGTGTACCGATTATCGGATACCTGGATGATATTTCCGGACTTATTAAGAAGTATCAGATCAAACAACTTGTCATCGCCTTTGGAACCGATAAACACAACAAAGTTCTGGAGATCATTAATAAAGTTGCGGACCACCGGGTGGGAATGAAGATCCTGCCGGATATGTACGATATTATTTCGGGACTTGCCCGCACCCAGCAGATCTACGGGATCCCGCTGATCGATATCAATCCCGGGATCATGCAGCCCTGGGAAAAAGTCATTAAACGTTTTTTGGATATTATTATCTCCGTTCTCGGTCTTTTACTGTTTCTGCCGTTTGGATTAATTCTCGCTCTGCTGATCAAACTGGATTCACGGGGACCGGTTTTTTATATGCAGGACCGGCTGGGGCTATACGGAAAACCTTTCCGTATCATTAAATTCCGCAGTATGAAACATAATGTGGGTGAAGCGGGAGAACAGGTTATTTTAACCACAAAGAAGGACAACCGGGTTACCCGCGTAGGAAAAATTATCCGGCGTTTCCGCTTTGATGAGATCCCCCAGCTGATCAATGTCGTCAAAGGCGATATGAGCATCATCGGCCCCCGGCCGGATATGCCCAAACTGACGGAACAGCTGGAAAAACAGATCCCGCTGTACCGCCATCGAATGAAAGTGAAACCCGGGATCACCGGCTGGGCGCAGATCTCCGTGCCCTATCCGCAGACGCAGGAAGAAGTTGTTGAAAAATTTAATTGTGATATTTACTATATCGAAAATATGTCCCTGAAGCTGGATCTGAAGATCATTCTCAACACTATCGTGATCATGTTTTCCGGCAGCGGAACGTAAATGTGAAGAGGTTGAGAGTTTAGGGAGCAGAGTTTAGAGAGCAGAGTTCGAAGAGCGAACGGCAAGGGACCGTTTCCCCGTATAGCTCTCCCTCAACGTCTTTCCGAATGACACCGGGACGGATGTGCAGAGCAACCTCAGCCTCAACCTCAGCCTCAACCTCAACCTCAACCTCAACCTCAACCTCAACCTCAGCCTCAACCTCAACCTCAGCCTCAACCTCAACCTCAGCCTCAACCTCAGCCTCAGCCTCAACCTCAACCTGATCTTCTATCTCATTTTTTCCTTGTCAT
>JAWOEU010000060.1:0-8652 GCA_046482575.1 Fidelibacterota bacterium | reverse complement strand
ATCGCGCATATACAGGTAACCGAAGATATAGATGAAATAAATACCGGACTTCCCTTATTGTTCAAAGGCGAATCGACCGTGAAGAAATTCATTGTTATACGTTGATAATGTAAATTAAGTGGTGTAAAACAATTTAAATACTGAGAATGTCAAAAGTGAAAAGATCAATGTATCTGCATAAACGGATAAGAAAAAAAGGTTTTATTCCGTCCTGTCTTTTCACAAGCGTGATAACAGTAAAAAATGTATAAAAAAATAACTTGCAAGAAGATAATATTTTTATTAACATTTAAAGCGATAAGCAAATTATCTATAAAACTAAAAAAGGAGAACAAAATGAGAAAAGTGTTCGTAGTTTTGTTGATCGCCGTTCTGGCAACAGCAGCTTTTGCAGGTCCGTACACATTTGACAGTGCACCGATCTGCGGAAATAATTCCGGAACTGACGATACAACCTTCGTGAATGCACCGAACTTCGGATTACCTTATGGTGTTGCCGTTGCGGGTAATGGCCGTGCGTGGGTTTCATCGTATTATGATTCTGGCTATCGTTACAGACAAGCTATCATGGTCTGGGACCCTGAATTTGCGCTTGTTGATACGGTTGGACCGGAAATTTCCTATGACGGTGCGGCTGATACGATAGGTCTCTGCCGTTTTATGCAGACTCTGGATAACGGTGATGTCGCTTATGGTGACTGGACAAACGATAGAATAACGGTCTTTGATCAGGAAGATTACAGCGTCACATTACGCAGTGATCCCGATAATCCCTGCAATAACGGCGGTGGTATTGATGCATTCTTTTACAATGGCGAGCAGTACTATGTCTCACAGCAGATCGTAGGAAGCGAAGTAGTCCTCTGGGATAGCGGACTGTTTCCGATCGATACGCTCGAAGGCGGAGCAGGCGGAAGAAATATTGCATGTACCCGTGACGGGTCGATCATTATTTCACCTTCGCTCGGTGGAAATTACTTCATCGAATTCGCCGGTAATCCGGATGATGGTTATGTACAGGATACGGTTTACCTTGAAGACATCAGCGTTGATCTCGGTAACGTCATGTACGTATCTTCCGGTCCCAATGATTACATCTGGGTAATGAGCCGTGATGCAGCCAATGACGGTATTTTTGTCGTCGATCCTGCAGACGCCTATGCTACAAAGATGTACACCAACACCGACAGTACCATAGCATCAATTGATGATATGCCTATGGGAATGGCTGTTGACAACCAGTGGGCGATCTGGCTTGAAGAAGGCTCTATAGATTCCTCTGATGTTTATACAACATTAGGATATCATCAGCCGTATATTTTACGTTCACCCTGCCAGGTAGCGTATGACTTTGACGGCCCGAGTGCAACGGAATATCTGTACATGGCCGACTTCTATGGCTGGACATTGAAGCTGTGGACTCGTGAAACAGAAACGGCCGTATGGGAAAACACCGGAGTTATCGGTGAAAATGCTTTCAGGCTGAAAGCTGCCTACCCGAATCCTTTCAATCCTTCAACGACAATTCCTTACGACTTGCATGCAGACGCAAACGTCAGTATTGAAGTCTTTGACATTGCCGGTAAGAAGGTACAGACATTAGTAAATGAGTATAAATATGCAGGTACTCATGAAGTTACCTTCAATGCTAATGATCTGGCATCAGGAAACTATTTGCTGAAGATGACCGTTGGTAACGAATCCGTTACACAAAAGGTTGCATTGCTTAAATAGACCTGAAATTATTCTCAATCAAAACCCCGTTCTTCCGGACGGGGTTTTTTTATTGCGGGATGTTTTCGAAGGGTATTTTCAAACCGCTTTTTCACAGAAAAATACGCGGTCCTGAAAATTCATTTTTTTGCGGCGGGCTGCCGGATGGGAAATGGAAGAGCGGATTGCGGGAACATATGATCAAAGAAACCGAGTTCCATAAAAATATCTTAGCTATTAGATGCGGTATCTTGTATTTTTTACGTGAAAAAAATTGATAAATATTTCTAAAAAAATAAAAAAAGGAAAGGAAAGATCATGAAAATTTCTATCTGGTTCACCTTGTATTTGTTATTCATGAGCGCATTTTTTTCCGCCTGCACGATCCGGCAGGAAGAAGGCGTGTATCTGATGCCGGAAAGCCGGGAAACACGCTGGGTGAGTTTTGAAAATCCGGGAGGTGAAAAAGGGAAGGGAGGACTTATTAACCGCGGCGCTAAAGGCAAAGCGTTTGATAAGATCGAATCGGGGGAAACCAAGGTTATCATGGATGTGGAAGGTCCCGGTATTATTCATCGCTGGTGGGCGACCATCGATGACCGGTCTGCCGAAATGCTCAGATCTCTGCGAATAGATATGTACTGGGATCATGCGGAAAAGCCTGCCGTTTCCGTGCCCTTCGGAGATTTTTTCGGTCCCGGACTGGGGAAAACTGCGGCTTATGAGTCGGAACTCTTTTCCAGTCCGGAAGGGAAATCTTTTAATTCGTATCTGAAGATGCCCTTTAAGGAACATGCACGTATCACGGTTACCAATGAGTCCGGACGGCAATTAAACCACCTGTTCTATGATATTAATTATGAACGTGTAAAAAAACTTCCGGCAAATACCCTTTATTTTCATGCATTCTGGAACCGGTCATGGGATACGCCGCCGGGTGAGGACTATGTCATACTTCCGGAACTTTCGGGCCGGGGCCGTTATCTCGGTTGTCAGATAGGGCTTAATGTCGATCCCGCCTATGGGGATACCTGGTGGGGTGAAGGGGAGGTGAAAATGTACCTGGACGGGGACGGTGATCATCCGACCCTTGTCGGAACGGGTACCGAGGATTATATCGGTACCGGCTGGTCTCAGGGACATTTTAATAACCGCTTTCAGGGATGTCTTATTTCAGATGCGGAAAAAAAGCAATGGACATTCTACCGTTTCCATATTCCCGATCCCGTGTGGTTCCATGAAGATATCCGTGTAACGATACAGCAAATGGGAGGGGACCGAATGGATAAGGTACGTGCCCTTATGGATAAGGATGTCCCGCTCATTCCGGTAACCGTCGGCGTGGTGGATCACATGCTCCCCCTTCTTGATATGGAGCCTGTGGGTACCCTCGGTGATCCAAGAATTCCCCGGAAGGGATGGACAAACTTCTACCGGACGGATGATTATTCCAGCGTGGCGTATTTCTATCTGGATAAGCCTGCCTCTGATCTTTCTCCTTTACCGGCTCTCGATATACGGCTTCATGATCTGCGCTGAATGTACTGCAGGGACAGACGGATCCGGTAATACCTTAAAAAGCATAAATACGTAAACGGTAAGTAAGGCGTTGCACAGTTTGGAATGCAGCGGCACAGATCCGCAAGTATTCGATAAAACAATGGTTCATCAATACTTTTATTTGTGGGATCGCAAAAAAGATATTAACTTAAAAAGAACGGAAAAAACAGATGTGAGACCATGAAAAATATTCACGATAAAAACACGGCAGGCACGCGGCGGCTTTTGTTATTTCTCATTCAGTTTGTTATATCCTTACCCCTTGCCGCAGGTATACCGGGTTACTATTTTCAGGAGCTGCTCTATGATTATTCTTCTGATAACAGCGGGAGTTACAGCACCGGTGATCTCGGTACCCAAAGCCATCCATACGGCATGATCGAAGATCCCGGGGGAAAACGATGGGTTGGATTCTACGCCGGGTACAGCAGTAAATTTGCGCGCGCTCCCGGCGATACGCTACGGCTTACAGGGATCCGGTGCTTTCTGCCTGACGGCAATGAAGCGGAATTTTCACCGCTGGAATTCTTTGAATTCGGAGACGGGTCCCGGGACACACTTTACCGGAACAGTCCCTACAATGGGAATTGTCGCGGGATCAGTCTCAGTGAAGACGGGCATATCCTGTATACTGCGCGGTCAACACTTATGAAGATCGATTATCGTGACGGAAGCGGCATTGCCCGCTGGCACCCCGGCATGGATGATAAGCCCGTGCGTACTTTTGTGAAAGCCGCCCATGACCCGGCGGGAGAAAAAATATATCTGGCACCTTATCCCCAGCAGGAAAGCGTTCATATTTTAAATGAAGACCTGCAGCTTACCGGTACCGCCATTGCCCGGACGCCGACACTTCAGAATGCAATGATCACAAGGACTACAAGTAATGGTGTAACACAATTGTTTTCCGCCACGCACGCCGGCGGCAAAGGTATCTTTGTCTTTGAGTCGGCGGATCCCGGCGTTACTCCTTTCGAACTTGTGGACACACTGGGCAATTATTCCGAAATGACGGACAGCAATACGATCCATTATATTGCATGGCCAAGCTCTCTGGACTGGCTGGACCGGGAAGAAGGAATAATTATTTTCGGGAATGATTACCGGGCCGTGACGGAAGTAAGCAGCGGTACTGCACCGCCTTCACCGCATGCGGCACGCTGGTTTATCTGGGATGTGGACACCGATTCCATGATCGCGATATTCGGTGCACCCTGGTATCAACGTGACGATGGGGATCCGTATCCGCGCGAGGTCTCTTCCTCCGTACCAAACCAGTTCCTTGAAAATCAGGCGATGTGTATGAAACCTTCCGGCGCATATTATGCGGATCCGGCAGAAAAAAACAGTCTCATTATAACGGATATGGAACTCAATTGTGTCCAGAAACTTATCTGGTCCGAAACCACCGTACGCGGTGAAGATTATATTCCCTATGCTTTTCGTCTGGACCAGAATTATCCGAACCCCTTTAACCCGCTGACAAATATAAGTTTTTATCTTCCCTCGGCAAATGAGATCAGCCTGGAGATACATGATCTGTCCGGAAGGAAACTGCAGCATATTTTTTCCGGCCGCCTTGATGCGGGAAAACATAATATACTCTTTGATGCCGGCGCTCTTCCTTCCGGAAACTATTTCTATACTCTCAGGGTGAATGCGTTTTCGGTGACCCGAAAAATGACAGTGATAAAATAATATGTAAGAAAACATATTTTTCTGACAACCGTATTTAAAAAATAAAGGTGTACATTATGGACGTTTATGATCTTGCAGTTATCGGTTCCGGTCCCGGAGGCTATGCCGCCGCAATCCGCGCCGCGCAGCGTGGGTTGAAAACCGTAATCGTAGAAAAAGAAGAGGTCGGCGGCGTCTGCCTGAACTGGGGCTGTATTCCCACCAAGGCCATTATTCACAGTGTGGATGTTCTTGGCGGCATGCGTACTGCTTCCGGCCTCGGTATTGAAGCCGAAAATGTGAATTTCGATATGAAAAAGATCATATCACGGTCCCGGGACGTTGCCGGCCGGCTTAGCAAGGGAGTTGTTTTCCTGCTGAAAAAACATGATATCGAACTTGTTAACGGAATTGCGGAATTGGAAAAAGACCGGAAACTGCTGATACGGAACGGAGACGATGATCCGTTTGGGATAAAAGCGGAAAATATCATTATCGCAAGCGGCTCGCATCCGAAGCAGCTTCCCCATATACCGATTGACGGCAAATATGTCATCAGCAGTCGTCAGGCACTTGAGCTCGAGGAACTTCCCGCCTCCCTGGCGGTTATCGGCGCCGGTCCCATCGGTGTGGAATTCGCGTATATATACCGTCAGCTCGGCGTTGAAGTAACGCTGATCGAAGCCCTGGATTCTTTGCTGCCCAATGAAGATGACGATGTGTCCCGCGAACTCCTGAAGGAATTTAAAAAACAGAAGATCCGCTGTCTGCTGAAAAGTAAAGTCAGTGAAGTTTCAAAAAAAGATAAAGAACTGCAGCTGAAGATCGAAGGACCGAAAGGCGAAAATGAACTAACGGTCGATAAAATACTTTCTGCAGTTGGTGTCGCACCGAACAGTGAAAATATTGGATTGGAAAAATACGGTATAAAAACCGAAAAGGGATTTATTTCGGTTGACGAATTCCAGGAAACGAATGTGAAAGGTATCTATGCCATCGGTGATGTCGCGGGCAATCCCTGCCTTGCACACAAGGCGACACGGGAAGGCCTGATCGCCGTTGACCGTATTCTGGGAAAATCTCCCCGTCCGCTGAAAAAAGAACACATTCCCGGCTGCACCTATTGCAAACCCCAGGTGGCTTCCGTGGGATTAACGGAAAAAGATGCCCGCAGCAGTAATATTGAATATGAAATATCGAAGGTTCACTACCGGGCGGTGGGAAAAGCGGTAGCCATCGGAGAGATCAATGGTTTTCTGAAATGTCTTACCGACAAAGAAAGCGGGAAACTTCTCGGGGCGCATTGTATCGGAGCGGAAGCGACGGAACTTATTGCCGAACTTACCCTTGCACTCACTCACTCACTGACGGCGGAAGATCTGGCGCAGAGTATTCACGCACACCCCACGCTGCATGAATTAATTATGGAAACGGCGGAAAACGCCCGGGGGGAAGCTATACATGTCTGAATTTCAGCTGCTTTTCCTGGCGTTTTATGTCCCTGAAGATCATGCGGAGAAGGTTTTGAATGCAATATTTAATGCGGGCGCGGGGAAATATAAGGCCTATGATCACTGTGCATGGACCACCCGCGGAGAAGGCCGTTTCCGTCCGTTGAAAGGCAGTTCCCCGTTTAAGGGTAAAGAACAAATGGATACACGCGTACCGGAAATAAAAGTGGAATGTATCGTAACGGAAAAAAGGCGGAAGGCAGTTGAAAATGCCCTTCTGAAAACACATCCCTACGAAGAACCCGCATACCATTTTATTTCTTTATGTCACGCTTGATATGAATTATTTTGGATGAACCCCCATTTTCATTTATATTTAATGATACAAAAAACGATGGGAATATGGGAAAAATAGTAGTTGTAGCAAATCAAAAAGGCGGAGTAGGGAAGACGACCACGGCCATTAATCTGGCTTCTTCATTGGCTGTCATGGAAAAAAAAGTGCTGATCGTGGATATCGATCCACAGGCAAATGCCACTTCCGGCCTGGGTATTGAACCTTCAAAGGCCGGGAATACTATTTATGACGTGTTGCTGGAAAAAGTCCCTTATAAAAAAGCCGTTCAAAAAACATTTCTGGAATTTCTGGATATTATTCCCGCCGATCAGAACCTGGTGGGTGCAGAGATAGAGATGGTCAATATCATATCAAGGGAAACACGTCTGCGGAAAGTCATCAAAAGTGCAAAAAACGAATATGAGTTCATTTTTATCGATTGCCCGCCGTCCCTGAATTTATTGACGGTGAACAGTTTTACGGCAGGTGATTCCGTGTTAATACCTATTCAGTGTGAATATTTTGCGCTTGAGGGATTGACCCAGCTGCTGAATACCATTCGTCTGATACAGAAAAATCTTAATCCGGATCTCGACCTTGAGGGCATTATTCTCACTATGTATGATTCCCGCCTGAATCTGAGTAAAATGGTCGCCGATGAAGTTCGGAAGTATTTTGGCGATAAGGTTTATAAAACCATTATATCCCGTAATGTACGCCTGGGAGAAGCACCCAGTTACGGACAGCCGATCATTTCATTTGATATTCATTCTTCCGGAGCAATGAATTATATGAAGCTGGCCGAGGAGTTCCTGCATGGTAAAAAATAGAGCACTGGGAAGGGGACTGGATGCCCTGATACCGAGTTATCAGAACGATGGCGATGCTGACGGACGTGAACAAATGCCGGTCAAAGAAATTGATATTCATGCCATCAAAGAAAACCCCTATCAGCCGCGCCGGAAATTTTCTTCCGAAGAATTGCAGGAACTGGCACAGTCCATAAAGCAAAGAGGACTTATTACACCGGTAACCGTTACGAGGATCGGGGGGGAGTATGTACTGATAACCGGTGAACGCCGTCTCCGGGCCTGCAAAGCGCTGAATATGGACAGTATTCCGGCATATTTTCGTGAGATCGAGAGCGAAGAAGAATTAATGGAACTGGCGCTGATCGAAAACATTCAGCGCGAAAATCTGAATCCGGTAGAAGAAGCAATGGCTTACCGTGCTTTGATCGAACGTTACGGACTGTCTCAGGAAATTCTTGCGGAGCATATCGGAAAAAAACGCAGTACGATCACGAACAGTCTTCGTTTGCTCAAACTTCCCCGTGAGATCAGGGAAAGCCTGATCGCCGGAGAGATCTCATCGGGTCATGCCCGGGCTATCCTTGCTGCCGGTAATGCCGCAAAAATGATCCGTGTCTGGCAGAAGATCATTAAAGGTGCACTGAGCGTACGGCAAGCCGAAAAATTAAGCCAGGCGGCACCGCCGGAAAAAAAGAACGATCCTTCCCTTTCTCCGCCCTCGGCAAGACGGGATCCCGCAGTATTAAAACTGGAAAGTGCTTTTCAGCAGGCGCTGGGAACCAGGGTCAGAGTGAAACACCGGAGCAGCGGCGGCAGTATAGATATTGATTATTATTCAATGGAAGATCTTGAACGAATATTAGATATCATTGAGTCAGGTTCCCGTGAAATCAAGTAAAGTAACATTTATTTTTATCCCCCGTGAAGAGGCGGAACAGAAAACACTGAGTTTGCATCATCGTACGTATTTTCTGCTGAAAACGGCCGCTTTTATTTTTTTGCTTCTGATAATTGCCTCCTATGTCCTGCTTATTCCCCGCGCAAAAAAATATTCTGAATATAAAGAGAAGATGGAAACGTACCGTGCGCAGGAAAAGGAGCT
>JAWOEU010000018.1:0-5845 GCA_046482575.1 Fidelibacterota bacterium | reverse complement strand
GGAAAGAAACGCATGAAGCAGGTCGGTGCCGTACAGGTTCCCCAGGAAGCTTTTCTTGCCGTGCTTCAGATCGAAAAAAAGCGCTAGCGTTGAAGAATAAGATAATACTTTTCTGTTAATTCACTTTTAATATTTTGTAAGAAAATTCGCATTAATGTGATATGGTTTTTGCGCAGATGGCCATGCGTTTTTGTATGTCAAGGGCTGTCATTATGATTATGGTTCTTGCTTTCATCCTGAAGTTCCCTGAGACGGCGGGAAAAAAGGATCCAGGCATAAACGGAGAAGATCACAATAAAGAGGGAAGAGCCCCAGGCGGAAACGATCGCCGTGAAATTGAAACCGGAATGCATAAGAATGGCGGCTAGAAGACCCGCACCGAGCGTAGCACCCGAACGCAGACGGAATTTGACCACGCCGGCTGCATATCCCCAGAGCGACGAAAAAAGAAAATGTCCCGGAATAGATAAAAAGGCCCGCAGGCCTGCAACTTCATAAACGCGTTCATATTCAAAGGCCGAGAAAACATAAAATATATTTTCAATTGTGGCAAAACCGATGGCAATGGAACAAGCGTAGATAATACCATCCAGAGCTTCGTCAAAATCCCGGTGATGGTAGAAAAAGAACATAAAGAAAAGAAATTTCAGGCTTTCTTCGACAACGGGAGCGGTGATTAAGGCCATCATGGTATTTGAGCCGAAGTCTAAGAGCATTTCCAATAGAACGGCAGGGAATACCGTGAGGCCGCCAATGATGAATGCCTTGATAATCAGTCGTTTAGGCTCTGGCTCATAAAAATCGGTGCGGTAAATAAAGCTTATCCATAATAATCCCGGGAGTACCGACAAGAGTAAAATTTCCACCATATGCTTCAACAACATTGCAATTTCCTTATCCTCCTGAAATATAACATTATCGAACAAAAAATAAAAATAATTCTGGTCGGCAGCGGTTAAAAATATCTTTTCTCTGAGGATAAGAGATCATGAAATGATGATCATGGAGCTATAATCCGTGAAATAGGACTTACTTTAACGTATTTTTTGGCAGTGGATCACAGAAGAAATATTCAGTGTAGTATTTCATTAGAAAACCGAAACGTGATCTTTTCGCATTTATTTCTCAAATGAAAGAGAATATTTCACTGCCCAGCGAATGAACGTTGTGACCGTATGATATACAGAGAGAAGAAAAAGGAAAATTAAAAAAACCGCAGTCCGCATATCCCGGTGATCACATTAACTTCCCTTATAAAAACCACCACATCTCATACTACCCATAATATATATTATGTAAACCTACGCTTCTGAACATAAAACAAGACAGTAGATTTATCTTATTGATTGTCAGGATATTATAATGTATATGCAGAAATATTATCGGGAAGGTTTTACAAAAGATAAAAAAAAGAGGCATACCGGATAATATACCTCTCCCCTTCTCTGAGTGGCGGATCTTATTTAACGACCAGTGTTACAATACGCTTGGGAATAACGATGATCTTTATGATCTGTTTACCCTTGGTGTAATATTCAAACTTCTCATGTTCATACAACAGTTCACGGACGGTATTCTCGTCTGCACCGGCGTCTGCGAGCAGTTTAAAGCGGACCTTTCCATTGATCTGCACAGGATACTCAATTTCTTCGTCTTTTGCCTTAGCATCATCGTATTCCGGCCATTTTTCATAGCTGAGAATGCTGTTATTTCCGAGTATCTGCCATAATTCCTCTGCGATATGCGGTGCAAAAGTGCTAAGCATCTTCACAAATCCGCTCATCATGCTGATATTGAGGTGTTTTTGTTTGTAACTTTCATTGATGAAGACCATCATCTGGCTGATCGCGGTATTGAAACGCGCCTGTTCAATGTGTTTCGTCACCGTTTTTACTGTTTTATGATAAACCCTTTCATAGGATCTCCCGGGTTCAACCTCTCTGATATTTGCGTTCAATTTCCCGTTATCATCCGTATAAATACGCCAGATACGGTTCAGAAAACGGTGGATGCCGCCAAGTCCTTCCGTAGACCATGGTTTTGCACGTTCAATAGGTCCCATGAACATCTCATACATTCTCAGGGAATCGGCTCCGTATTGCTTTATTACATCATCGGGATTGATGACATTACCGCGGGACTTGCTCATTTTTTCACCATCGGGACCAAGTATAAGTCCCTGATTCATAAGCTTATTGAACGGCTCATTATAGGAAACCACACCAATGTCGTAAAGAAACTTATGCCAGAAACGGGAATAGAGAAGATGTAAAACGGCATGTTCCGCACCGCCGATATAAAAATCGACCTGCCCCCAGTATTTTTCCGCTTCCGGATCTACAAGTGCCTTATCGCAACGGGGACTCATATAACGCAGATAGTACCAGTTGGAACCCGCCCATTGCGGCATTGTGTGGGTCTCACGATAGCAGGTGTTGCCGTTCTCGTCCTTAAACTCCACCCATTCTCGGATATTTGCAAGCGGACTCTTCCCCGCCCCGGCGGGTTCGAATTTTTCCACATCCGGAAGAAGTACCGGAAGTTCCTTTTCATCAACGGAATGTACTTCGCCGTTCTTGTCCTTATACAACGGGATAGGCTCTCCCCAGTATCGCTGACGCGAGAACAGCCAGTCCCGCAACCGGTAATTAATACTTTTTTTTCCGCATCCCTTTTCTTCAAGCCATGTGATGATCTTTTCTATTGCGTCTTCCCTGGTCAGACCGTTTAAAAAAGCGGAATTGATATGCAGACCGTCGCCTTCAAACGCGGATTCGGACATATCGCCGCCTTCAAGAACGGGAATGATCTCCAGATCAAATGTTCTGGCAAAGTCATAATCGCGCTGGTCATGACCGGGTACCGCCATGATCGCTCCCGTTCCATAGGAGATCAGAACATAATCCGCAACCCACACGGGGATTTTCTTTTGATTTACGGGGTTAATTGCATAAGAGCCGGTAAACACCCCGCTTTTCTTTTTTGTGTCCTCTACACGCTCCAGATCGCTCTTTAGCGCTGCTTTTTCACAATAGTCCCGCACTTCTGCGAGCCGTTCTTCAGCAGTGATCTTTTCCACCATGGGATGTTCGGGCGATATGACCATATAGGTTGCCCCGAAAAGCGTGTCCGGACGGGTTGTATAAACACGGAGCTCCGCATCGGGATGATCCGCTATCTGAAAAACAATATCCGCTCCCTCGCTGCGGCCGATCCAGTTGCGCTGCATTTCTTTTACCGATTCCGGCCAGTCCAGATCATCCAGTCCCTCAAGCAGGCGGTCCGCATAGGCCGTGATCTTCAACATCCACTGTTTCAGCATGATACGTTTGACCGGATGATCACCCCGTTCGCTTTTGCCGTTAACGACTTCTTCGTTCGCAAGAACGGATTTCAGTTCTTCACACCACCAGACGGGTGTTTCCGCCTCATATACGAGTCCGTGCTTATATAACTGCAGAAAGATCCATTGCGTCCATTTATAATATTCCGGGTCGGTAGTATTCACTACCCTGCTCCAATCGTAGGAGAAGCCGAACATTTTCAGCTGGCGGGTAAAATTTTTGATATTCTTTTCTGTTGTTGTCCGCGGATGTGTTCCCGTCTGCAGCGCATAGGTCTCCGCCGGAAGCCCGAAAGCATCGAACCCGATGGGATGCAGGACATTATAACCTTTCATTCTTTTATAACGGGCAATGATGTCACTTGCCGTATATCCCTCAGGGTGACCTACATGCAGACCGTTTCCGGATGGATAGGGAAACATATCCAGTATATAGTATTTGGGCTTTTCGGGGTCTTCGACCACTTTGAATATCTCTTTCTCATCCCAGTATTTCTGCCACTTCGCTTCGATCCTGTCAAAAGGATAAGAATGCGTTTTTTGTGTCTCGGACATAGTTTCTCCTGTATTCAGAAATTAACTCGCTAAAATAAATAAACAAGGCTTAATAAACAAGCAGGAATGTGAATTCATTGCCGTGGACTGAGCTTAAAACTGAGCTTAAGCAAAAATATTCCGGAAAAAGTCTTTTTTCTTGACGGGTTTGGATATAACCAGTATATTTATATGTAATATGATTATACTATTAACAAATAATTATTTATTTTTATCCTGTGTTTTTCAATTATAAGATAATGCCTGAATATGGTATGCTCATCCATTATGTTTCCGGTACTGCCGATTACGGAAAATTAAAAGGTTTCATCGAAACGGTGCGGGCAAACCCTGATTTTCGATCCGATTATCATTCCATTATTGATGTGCGCGATCTTACGATCGATACGGATATCGAAAAAATACATTATTACATTGAAAAATTTCGTCATTTCCGGGGTGAACAAAACTCCCGCAAGCATGCTTTGCTCATTTCAACGCCGGATCATTATGTGATGGCGACATATATGAAAGAGGTGATGAATAATCTCTCACTTCATATAAATATTTTCAGCACATGTAAAGCCGCTGCGTTATGGCTCGGGAAAACGTACCTCGGTGAAGAGGAATTTGAAGAGCATATTTGTCAATTACGCGGTGAAAAATAAAAATTTATTCATGATCTTCTGTTTATTCCGGTTTTCAATCGCTAGATTATCCTTATTACTATAATTTCCAGAGAGGTGTTTGTATGAAACTAAAAAAATATTGCAGTTATCTTCCGTTCGTTGTACTGCTCCTTGTATCATGTTCCACCCGTGAACTGACATCCGAATACAGGGCGGAGAACATTCACGAACATATCACCTGGCATGTGATAAAGACAGATGAGATCCTGGGTGTCCCCTCCTCCATCAATATTCTCGATATTGACCTGAACTCCTTTGAGGGAGATATAGCGGTGGCCTGGTACAGCGATACGCTTGTCAGAACCTCGGATATGGCGAAAGAACGCGATGCGCTTGCGGCCGTGAACGGGTCTTTCTTCGATATGCGCGTGGGCGGCGCCGTGGTCTTTCTTCAGGAAAAGGGAATGCGCATCGCAGAGAATCATGATAAGCACAGCTTTTCGAATTCCGGTGCATATGCACTGGATACCAACGGTGTCGTGACAATATTGAAACGGCCGCCTTCCGGCTGGACTCACTTACCCGCTTACGAGGATGTTATGGCTTCCGGTCCGCTGATGATCTACCGGAACGCATTCTGTGAACTGGACTCCATATCATTTAATCTGCGCCGTCATCCCCGGACTGCCGTGGGGATCACCGAACAAAACCACCTCCTGCTTCTGACCGTTGACGGCCGTTCTCCCCATGCGGCGGGTATGAGCATGTGGGAACTGCGGGAATATATGGATGATCTGAATTGCAGAGATGCGCTTAATCTTGACGGCGGAGGCTCTACCACCATGTATATACGCGGAAAAAAAGCGGACGGCGTCGTCAATTATCCGTCTGATAACGGAAAATTCGATCACGGCGGAGAAAGACGGGTTGCAAATGCGCTTGTCATTCTGGAATAAACAACAGCATTAATGTTACTAACAGCATGGCTTTTCAGACGTGATCACAGGCCGGCGGATATGCTTGTCCGGTGTAGTCCCAAAATACGGGGCGAAGACGGAAGCCCAACAAGCTGCCTTTTTATTATTTCTTTGATATCAAAAATACTTCGTAAAAGCAAAACAGAGTCACCCGGACTCTGTTTTTTTAGTAGTCCCGATATTCATCGGGATAAACTCCGACAGGATTTGAACCTGTGACCTTTAGGTTATGAGCCCAACAAGCTGCCTTTTTATTACCTCTCTGATGTCAAACACTTCGTAAAAGCAAAACAGAGTCACCCGGACTCTGTTTTTTTAGTAGTCCCGATATTCATCGGGATAAACTCCGACAGGATTTGAAC
>JAWOEU010000076.1:0-8477 GCA_046482575.1 Fidelibacterota bacterium | reverse complement strand
GGACTCCTGCTGATCCCCCTCCTGCTGATGCTGGCCGGCGGAGAAATGGTCTGGACCGCCTTTGATTTTCTGGTCGCGGGCATCCTGCTCTTCGGCGCCGGCATGCTGATCGCCCTGATCCTGGGAAAGGTGGAAAAACCCAAATACAGGGTCTTATGGATTGCTCTGCTGCTGGTAATTCTATTCCTCGTCTGGGCGGAGCTTGCCGTCGGCATCTTCGGGACACCGGTTGCGGGGAGTTGAAAACATCGCTAATAATTTCCTCATTAATCAATAACGGTTCTACGGTCCCGGAACATTGATCAATACTTAAAGAGCCGAAATTCAGAGCATCTCATTTAAGGCTGGCAAGTGAAGGGCATTATAAGTAAATTAATCCAACGAACAAATAATCGGGAGTAACAGATACATGAAAAAAGATCACGAAAAAATGATGGCAGACCTTCACCGCATGATTGAATCGCAGGATTTCAAGTCTGAAAAGGACTTGCAGAAATTTTTGGACGGAATACTCGGCAAACCCATTCCCTCGATGCCGGAAGAATTGCTGAGCCCTCAAGAGAAAGCACAGGATCTTGTGTTCGAGGCCTATGATCTGGAGTTACCGGAAGCAAAAGAGAATATCGCAGCGGCTCTTGAGCTAGATCCCGACTGTATTGAAGCGTATGAATACCTCGGTTCGCATGAGCCTCTACCCCGGATTGCCATGGTCTTTTTTGAAAAAGGCATCTCCATTGGAGAAAAAAAGTTCGAGGGAAAACACCTTAAAGAAAACATCGGACATTTTTGGGGACTTCGTGAAACCCGGCCTTATATGAGGTGTCTGCAATTCCAGTCCGAATGTCTCGACGCCATCGGTAAGACAAAGAAATGCATCGGTATCCTTGAAAAAATGATAAAACTCAATCCCAATGACAACCAGGGCATCCGCGGCAGACTGATGCTGTATTTGATCGAAACGGATCAATATGAAAAATATGTGAAATACGAGACCCAATTCAAAGGTGAAATATCCGCATTTGCCCTGTTTAATCGCGCACTGTATGCATATAAAACCGAAGGGATCTGTGCCGGCTCAAATAAAAAGTTGAGAGAGGCCGTCAAATTCAACAAATTCGTACTGCCGAAACTGCTTAAGCAAGAGTACCCGGCGGATCTCCCAAATCATTATGGTTTGGGTGATGAGAACGAGGCCATCATTTACCTCTTTTATGCTTATCCTGTCTGGTATTCTACCAAGGGCGCCATTGCCTGGCTTAAAACCCATAAAAACTCATCATAGACCCCGGCAAAGTACGGAGATATGAACATGAAAGTGAACAAGCATTTAAGAGACACGATCTTCGAGATAGTGGATAACCAGCTTAGAAACAATGATCCTCCGGAGACAAAACGCACATATGACAGATTAAAAAAAGACGGCTTTGATGATTTTACGATAAAGCAATTGATCGGACAATGCATTATGGTTGAAATATGGGAAATCCTGCATGAAAACAAAACCTTCGATATAGAACGATACCTCCATAACCTGAGCAATCTTCCGAAGGAACCCTTCTAAAAAACGCAATAAAACAAAGTGAACAAAGGATATATTTCATTCGCACCGGCTATTGACGATGTGATGCTCAGAAAACGGAAAATCCTCATTCTCATAGTCGTTCAGGTTTCGTCAGTCGGTTAGCGAGCTTCGAACTTGAAACAGCGGTTGCTAAGATGCCCCCCCACCCCTCTGTTTTAAACCTCCAATTATCAACAAACGGTCAGCAATTAACAATGAACAACTAAATATTAAACTGTTCACTATTAATTTTAAAACTTTTTTTGGATGACATTTGAATATCCTCTATCTTTCTTTGTTGTGAAATATAAGGATCCATTCATGAAAAAGACCATCCCCCTTCCCCCACCTCAAACCGATCTGGATTTCCCCTTGATGCGCGCCATTGCGCAGCGCCGGACAAAGCGCCGCTTCGCAGACGAGGCGATCGCCGAACAGGATCTGTCCAATCTGCTCTGGGCGGCCTGCGGCATTACCTGTCCGCCGATCAAACACGCCAAAAGCAAACGCACAGCGCCTTCTTCCTGCAATTCGCAGGAGATCACGGTCTATGTCGCTCAACCCGATGGCCTCTATTGCTACGATGAACATGCCCATGCACTAGCCGGAGTGCTGGAAAAGAACTTGCTACCCAATATCGGCACGCAGAAAATGATGCATGCGGCACCGCTGGGATTGATCTACGTCAGCGATTACCGCAGGATGAGCAACCCGGTCTATACCGATGATCAGCGAAAATGGTACACCAGCGCGGCCGATGCGGCCTTTATGAGTGAGAATGTGTACCTCTATTGCGCGGCCGCGGGACTAAGCACTGCGGTGTTGGGACTTGTCAACCGGGAAGTGCTGCACGAGCTGATGGGCCTGAGCGAGCATGAGAAGGTGGTGTATTCGCAGGTTATTGGAAAATCATTAGCCAGGTAATTCCGGTTGCCCTTAGAACAAGGAACAAGTAATATTGATATGGTAAATCCTCGAAGATCGAATACCGCCCGCCCTTCGAAGCTTTCTTGTCCTTCGTGGCTTTAGCGGAGGAGGTGCCGCTCCTCTGGAGCTCCTTGATTGCAGACTGCAGATCGATAATTTATGATCTTTGATCGATCAGAGATCTCGGATCTGGGATCTGCGCCAAGCCACCTCTTTGTGGAAGTCTGCGATGAAATTATCCTTATGGCTTTTCACCTTAAAACATTTAACCTAAAAGTGCTGCCTATGTTTTGAGGGTAAACTGCAACCATGTTTGTAGGTACCAGGTACACCTTTTACCTCCTTACTTCGCTCCTCCATTACAATCTATAGATTTCCAAATATTTCTTTTCCGGATAATCCATGAACGGATCCGGACAACGCCTTTTCAATCATGATCCTTGTTTCTTTAAATATAGTTTAACCCTTGACAAATGTTCCATTATTCGTTAACATATTTTTATTTCGGAAAGAAAGATGACCAACTATAACAAGAACAAAGAAAAGACGACATTTGAAGAACATCTTGAAAAACGCTATGGCGCTTTGGGAACAAAGACCAGAACGGATTTCGAAATGAAAGCCAAGGCCTTTGCCATTGGTGAGATCATTCAGGAAGAAAGAAAGCAATCCAACATGACGCAAGATCAGCTTGCCTTAAAAACGGGGACCCGAAAGAGCTTCATTTCACGGATCGAGAACGGACACAGCGATATTCAGCTGTCCACACTTTACAGATTAATTGAAGAAGGCCTTGGGAAAAAGATCAATTTAACAATATCCTGATCTCTCCGTCACTCCGCTTCTCTCTTTCTACAACCGATAGATCTCCGTATACTTCTTTTCCAGATAATCCATGAACGGATCCGGGCTAAGGGGTTTTCCCGAGATCACTTCGATGAGCTTTTCGGGATCGTACCGCCGGCCCTGCAGATGGACATTCTTTTTGAGCCAGGTTGTCAGCGGGAGAAAATCACCTGCGCCGGTCTTTCCGTAAAGGTCCGGTATGTCTTTTTTTGCTTGTTCAAAGATCTGGGCACCGTAAAGATTTCCCATGGCATAGGAGGGAAAATACCCCACACCGCCCATGGACCAGTGCACGTCCTGAAGTATACCTTCCGCATCGTTTTTGGGTTCGATCCCGAAGTATTCTTTCATCCCGGCGTTCCAGAGGTCCGGAAGATCGGATACCTTTATATCTTCGTTTATCATCCGGCTTTCAATGTCGAAACGCAGCATGATGTGCAGGGAATAGGTCACCTCGTCCGCCTCTACGCGGATCAGGGAAGGTTTTACCACATTGATCATGCGGTACCATTCCTCCAGACCCGTCTCTTTCAGCTGCGGGAAATAGGTCTGCAGCAGCGGCAGGGCGTAGGACCAGAATTCCCGGCTGCGGCCGATCATGTTCTCCCAAAGGCGGGACTGGCTTTCGTGAATACCAAAAGACGCCGACTCCCCGAGCGGTGTGCCGTAGTGCTCTTTTGAAAGTCCCTGTTCATAGATCGCATGGCCGCTTTCATGGATGGTGGAAAAAAGTCCGGATAAAAGTGCTTCTTCATTCAGGCGCGTGGTAATACGCACATCATCGGGATGAAGACCGATAGTAAAGGGATGCACCGATACATCCTGGCGTGCATGTTTCATATCAAGACCGATCGCTTCCGCGATCTTCATACCGAACGACCATTGTTCTTTCGTATCAAACTTCTGTTTCAGCACTGTTGCATCAATTTGTTCCTGAGCCTGAATCCGTTCGACCAAAGCCACCAGCCGGACTTTGAGGCCATCGAATAATCTTGCGATACGGTCAGTGGTCATGCCGGGCTCAAAATCATCCAGTAATGCATCATAGGGTTTATCTTCATATCCGTAATATTCCGCTTCCTGCTTTTTCAGTGCGATCATTTTTTCGAGATAGGGGGAAAAGGCGGAAAAATCGCTGTTCTTTCGTGCCTTGATCCAGGCCTGCTGGGAGTTTGAAACATGCCGGGACATTTCTTCAACAAAATCATCCGGGAGTGCCGTTAATTTTTTCAGATCTTTCCGTACCAGCTGGACCAAACGTTTTTCATCCTTGCTCAGCGTTATATTAATGATCTTTCCGCTGTCGTAATCAATATGGCGCTCCAGTTCATGCCTGATCTTTTTCCCGGTCGCCATTTGATGCTTAAGCAGACTCAGATAGGCCAGCTGATCCGCGCGGAAAGCACCTCCGCCCTCCGGCATATACGTTTCCTGATCCCAGTGCAGCACCGAAGCTGCAGACGAAAGTTTCTGAATATTTAACAGGATTTCTTTTAATCTTTTCATAGCACGCTCCTTATGGCTTTAAGGGTTATTTTAAGATATGAATTTTTTATATGAATTTCATCTCTTATTTCATTTAATACCGGGCGGTTATTTGTTCTTTGCGGATTGCGTTATGATTTTTCCGTCCCGTTGCCAGTGGCACAGGAATATACGGATGAAATTTCTTTCAATCTGCAGCACCTTTCGTAATGCAAGGTTATTTTCATTGAATATTGCCATTGTAAACAATATATTTATTTTGACTGCCGTGGCGAATGCTATAATCCAATAAGGAGCTTTTATGTCATTACTTGAAACGATCAAAGAATGCGTAATACAGGGACATATTGATGCCGGCTCAAAATTCCCCAAAGAAATGGAAGGGAAAAAAGGCGTACGTGAATTTACGCAGCAAGCTATCGATAAAGATATAGACGTAGAAGATATTCTTTCCAAGGCTCTTGTCCCTGCCATGTCTATTGTCGGACAGCGATATGAAAAAAACGAGATCTTCGTGCCAGAAATGCTTTTTTCTGCTAAAGCAATGAAATCCGGACTCGAGCTGGTCCGGCCGCTTCTTCTTGAGGGCTCGGACCTTGTCTTGGGGAAAGTTGTTATCGGAACTGTTCAGGGAGACATGCATGACATCGGAAAGAACCTGGTCTGCATGATGCTGGAGGGTGCGGGCTTTGAGATTGAAGACTTGGGCATTAACGTTCCTCCGCAAAAATTTCTGGACGCGGCAAAGAATAGTCCTGATGCGCTTATCGGCATGTCCGCCTTGCTGACCGTAACCATGAAGAACATGAAAAACGTGATAGATATGCTTCGCGATCATAATCTGAAAAATAAGATCTTTATCGGCGGGGCGCCCGTTACTCCGGGATTTGCCGATGAAATAGGCGCCGAAGGATATGCTAAAAATGCCAACCAGGCTGTGCGGGAAGCAAAACGGCTTCTGGGTGTAGCCGCTTAAAAGGATATATATGTTCTCTCATTTACACAAACCCGATTTTGAACATTTTCAGCAGACTCTGTTCAACAATACCAATGATTACATTCCCCTTATCGAACTGGGTATCCATCCGGAAATGCGGGAAAAGATCATGGGTCATCCGGTAAAAAGCGTTAAGGAAGAAATTGACTTTATGCGCAGCATGGGTTATGACTTTATTAAGGTCCAGCCGGGTATTACTATCGACACCCGGCGTTCCGTCGCCAAAAACGCTAATGTGGCGGCTGACCGCTCCTGGTCATCCGAACATGACGGTGTAGTACATGACTGGGAATCCTTTGAAAAATATCCGTGGGTAAAAAAAGAAGATCTTGAGTATTCGCGAATGGAGGAGGCAGGAAGGATGATACCCGATGACATGGGTATTATCGGACAGTACGGAGATATTTATACCACCGTATGGGAAATGCTCGGATTTGAGAATTTTTCCATGAAAATATACGAAGATCCGGAACTTATTACGGCTATGTTTAACAAGGTCGGTGAACTGGTGGTCAGCATGTTCGAGACAATGGCCGGTATGGATTTTGTGAAAGTTCTGTGGTACAGCGATGACCTTGCTTATTCATCGGGACTGATGGTCAGTCCGGATTTCTATCGTGAAAATCTTTTTCCTTATATGAAGCGGATCGGAAAACTGGCGAAAGACCGCAATATTCCTTTTATTTTTCACTCCGATGGTGTTTTATACGATATCATGGATGACCTTATCAACGATATCGGCATTACAAGTCTGCACCCTGTTGAACCTATTTCCATGGATATGGCGGAACTTAAAGAACGTTACGGCGATCAGCTTTGTCTCTGCGGCGGTATTGATGTCGATCAGCTTTGCCGTGCCCGGCCGGATAAGATCAGGAATATGACACGTGATTTTATTAAGATCGCTAAAGGCAAGGGCGGCTGGTGTGCCGGTTCGTCAAATTCTATTCCCGAATATGTGAAACCCGAAAATTATCTTGCGATGATAGAGACGGTGCTGAAAGAAGGCAGTTGGTGATGTGACAGGATCGGTATAGACAGGATTATTTTGTGCGGAATGAATTCCATAACTCAACCTGCCCGCGCCGTTGTGAAGCTCCTCGACCGCTCTACAACTAGACAATTCGACACCTCGACATTTTTACATATGAGCAAAACGAATGATCAAAAACATACGGGCTAAAAGCATCCTTTCTCCTTTGCGAAGCAATGGATATGATCCGTTCGGTATTGCCTATAATATGAATATCTACCGCGGCTGTCAGCATCAGTGTATTTACTGCGATTCGCGCAGCAGCTGTTACCAGATCGAGAATTTTGCGGATATCCTGGTGAAAGAGAATGCGGTCGAGCTGCTGGTAAAGGAACTCGCGGGCAAACGGAAAAAACTGACTATCGGCACGGGCAGTATGAACGATCCGTATATGCCGGTCGAAAAAGAAATGGGCATGACCCGGCAGGCGCTGGAACAGATCGCACGTTTCCGCTATCCCATCCACGTGATCACTAAAAGCGATCTTGTTCTACGGGATGCCGATCTGCTCAAAGAGATAGCAAAAACCTATGCGGCGGTATCCTTTACGATCACCATCCCCGATGACGATCTATCCGTTATCATCGAACCCGATGCACCGCCCTCGTCCAAACGTTTTGAAGCCATGAAGCATCTAAGCAGGGAAGGTATCTATACCGGGATCGTCATTTCGCCCGTTCTGCCCTGGATCACGGATTCGCCGGAGTATATCTCCGCACTCCTGCGCCGTGCGCACAATGCCGGAGCCGCCTATGCGCTGGCCTGGCCGGGGATGACCCTGCGGCGGGGACAGCGGGAATGGTACTATAACAAACTCGATGAACACTTTCCCGGTATTAAAGAAAAATATATCGGCTTGTTTGGCAACACCTATCAATGTGAAAGCCTGAACGCCGATACCATTCACAATACCTATTACAATGTCTGCCGCGAACTGCGTCTCGCGACCAGAATGAAATTCTATGAACCGGTCGATCCACAGATGGACCTGTTTAATGAAAATACCCCGGCCTGATAAAAAAATGATCGATAAGAAAATGCCGAAAATCTCACCCGGCATTTTTCATAAAAATACTCTAGGGTTTCTTACGCACAAAACACCCGCACCGTGTAATCGTCGGCATCGACATTGACCTCCATCTCCTGAAGGCCATCGATCAGTTGCTCGATATTCTCGGGCTTGAGCGACGAGAGATCGAAGCCCAGTCCCTTTTCATCCAGGGCACCGTCAACAGTTTTCTGAACATCCTTCGGCAGCAGGGAAACGATGTTCACTCCCGCCCGTACCAGCGCCAGCGGCACTTTTACATGGACCTTCTCACTGTTTTTTTCGGTTTTTGGCGTTACGTCCACGTACAGGTGTTGACCGGTATTGCTTCCGCCTTTGACTACCTGCGGTTCCCGTGTATCTTGAGCCGTGTTTTTCTTTTCCAACGCTTCCAGCAGTCGTTCACCTTCTTCGGCCGTGATCTTGCCTTCGGCGATCATGTTCAGTACTTTCATTCTTTCTTCGTTCATTTTTATGTCTCCTAAAATTTTATTTTTACGATCGTATCCTTTGATTTGATGTCAACGGTCAGTCCCCGCATCGCCCAGAATATTTTTGGAACACTGAAAAAGATCCGGGT
>JAWOEU010000095.1:0-8290 GCA_046482575.1 Fidelibacterota bacterium | reverse complement strand
CGGAAATATAATCCACGGAAATGCCAAACTCATCCATTGCCCTCAGTACGCCGATATGCACTGCCCCCAATACGGCGCCGCCACCGAGCGCAAGTCCGATCTTTTTTCCCTCTTTTTTAGAATATTCCTCCCAGGACACCGACCATTGTGATTGATATTCCCGGCTGTTGTCGGCGAAAAGGATTGCGGACAGCAAGATAAAGACAATGACAGATCTGTATAGCATTTTCATAATCGTTCCTTTCTAAGGCATTTATTCAATCTGTGATAAGTATCATGATTTTTGAAGGTGCATATCGTGATCATCTGTTATTCTTAATACGTCCTGTTATGTAATATAAATTTACTACATCAATAAACAAAACAATAGAATAATGATTTTGATTTTACAATATCCGGCAGATAAGATAAAAAATCGCAAACGAACAGTTTTGAATCATCCGGTCTATATTATAGCAGTGGTCATTTCATCTTCAGATCCTCAAAGGGTAAACAAAAATGGAAGGAACGTATGAAATGAAAGACAGGAGACCCGCGCGCATTGTCGAAATCACCGATTTCTATGGCATCCTCAATACTGAAACGGATGTACTTGGAATATTTCCGGTTTTAATGTAATTTCAAAAGAAATGCAATGATTTCAGATAACAGCAGGGGAGGATCATATACTCCGCTTCAAACCGGGAACAGCAGATGCATCAGCACCGTGAACATGCTCATAGTCCGGCAGACGATATAAACCGTGCTTTTTATATCGGTATTATTCTGAATACCCTTTTTATGGCCGCGGAATTCGTTATCGGATACTATAATAATTCTTTGGCGCTTATTGCCGATGCGGGCCATAACTTCAGTGATGTCATCAGTCTTTTTATTTCACTTATCGGTCTCCGACTTGCGCACAAAGCGGCAACCCGGACCTTTACCTATGGATACAAAAAAGCATCGATTCTTGCATCCCTGGTCAATGCCGTACTGTTGGTTCTTGTGGTAATATATATCTTCAAAGAAGGAATAGAGCGCTTAAGCGCTCCGCCGCAGATCCCCGGGAATATCATTATGATAACTGCCGGCATCGGGATAATTATCAATACGATATCTGCATTTTTATTCTATAAGGGACAAAAAGAGGACATTAATATCAAGGCGGCATTCCTCCATCTGCTGGTGGATGCTGTGGTATCTGCCGGAGTGCTTGTGTCCGGACTCATCATTATGCTTACCGGCTGGCATATCGTTGATACCGTTATCAGTTTTATCATCGGTGCCGTGATCCTGGTCACCACATGGGGATTATTGAAAGAAAGCTTAAAACTGACGCTTGATGCCGTACCAAAAGATATCGATGCGGAAGAAGTCAAAAAACTCATAATCACCAGTCCGCATGTAAAGGACCTGCATCACCTCCATATTTGGGCGCTGAGCAGCAGGGAAAACGCTTTGACGGCACATATTATTCTGGACAGCAACACACATAGCCCGCAAAACATCCAAAAGATCAAGAAAGAAATAAAAAATACGCTTGCACAAAAAAACATTCGGCACGTTACGCTCGAAATTGACAACAAACGTACCGAATGTAATGATTTAACCTGTTAAGCGTGAACCGCTGTAAGCGAAAATTTGAAAAGAAAATCTGAAATATAACTGTACAAAATCAGTATTATACCGAAAAACTTTTCAAAAGAATAAAAACATCTCTGTAAACGGATGTTTTCAATCAGTCCATATTCAGAAAAGCTTTCAGCATTTTGACTACATCTTCAGAATCCTTAATGGAATAGTAGATGTATGTGCCTTTACGTTTCTTGTTCACAACACCGGCATAGCGTATTTTGGTAAGATGCTGCGAAACGGTAGCCATCGGAACATCGATCCCGGTCTCAAGATTGTTTACATTTGTTGAACCGTTCTGGATGAGTCCGCGCAAAATGGAAAGGCGAATAGGATGTGCGATCGCTTTGAGTATTTCCGCTTTCCGGGTCAACTCGGGATAATCTTTTTTATTCATAGTTTACTCCTTTTTTTTATTGTGTGATTATAATAAATCAAACTTTCCATACCTAATAAAATATTATTAAAAAATACTCAAGAAATACTTAATATAATTACAATGTTTTTCTTTTTTATATATATTTTTATTTTTAAGCACTGTTGTTTCCCCGATCACTTGTGTGATAAATTATAAACTGTAGAATTTCAAAAATCAAGAAAATAATAATATTTTTCTATTATGTTTATCCTACAAATGAAAAACATTTTTGTTCCGCAAATATGCAAGCAGAAAAAAACACTCCGCTGCGGAGCGGTATGGCAAAAAAATATAAAGTTCTATGAATTATTGCAGGTCATTACATATATTATGCGGGATGAGGAAAACAATCGTAAATAGTTATCATGCAGGTTTTTCGCTTAGCAGAAATGTTGTTAATGACATTTTTTCCGGTAAATATTATTCGTATTCATTGTGAATGATAATTACGTCTTGTCATTTCCGCTATGCGGGAAGCAGAAAGACGGAAAGGAAGTAAACATATATGCATTGGGTAGACTATCTGATCTTTGCAGTTTATATGGCCGGTGTCCTCGGTATCGGCATATTTTATTTTATGAAGAATAAGCACAGTGAAGATTATTATGTGGGAAGCCGCAGCATGCGCGCATCGCACGTGGGACTTTCCATTGTTGCCACCGATGTAGGCGGCGGTTTCAGTATCGGTCTCGGCGGAGTCGGCTTTTTAATGGGACTCTCGGGAAGCTGGCTGCTTTTTACGGGACTTGTAGGCGCCTGGCTTTCGGCGGTATTTGTCATTCCGCGTATTAAGAGGGTTGATACACAGCACAAGATGTTCACTTATCCGGATTTTTTACGTTTCCGTTTTAACGACAGAGTGGCTCTGGTCGCAGCGATCATAAGTGGTATCGGTTATCTCGGATTTACCGGAGCGCAGATCCTGGCCGGTGCGAAACTTGCTTCCGCAACGATTTTTGAGCAGGCGCCGTGGGGGATGGACCCCCTGCAGTTCTCACTCCTGCT
Organism: Fidelibacterota bacterium; assembly: GCA_046482575.1. Lineage (GTDB taxonomy): Bacteria > Fidelibacterota > Fidelibacteria > Fidelibacterales > Fidelibacteraceae > M50B103. Next base: position 5,253 of record JAWOEU010000095.1, on the reverse strand, counting down.
GATCGCCATTATCACGGTTTCCTATACGGTCATCGGCGGACTGAAAGCGGTGATCTATACGGACACGATCCAGTGGATCATCCTGCTTTCCGGACTGATCCTGGTGACCATTCCCGCCGCCCTTATCCGTATCGGGGGCATACCGGCGCTGAAAGAACATCTTCCCGCGGGCTTCTTTACGCTGACCAACATCAGTTTTGTGCAGTTCTTCAACTGGATGATCACCATCATTCCCATATGGATCATCGCTATGACCCTCTATCAGCGCATGTTCGCCTGTAAAGATGTAAAGGAGGCGAGACGTGCCTGGTATATTGCAGGGATCTTCGAATATCCCGTCATGGCATTCGCCGGTGTTTTTCTGGGAATGTGCGCACGTGTCATCTTTCCGGAAGCGGAAGCCGAAATGGCCATGCCCCAGCTCATCAGCCGCGTACTGCCCCTCGGCGTTACCGGTATCGTGATTGCCGCGTACTTTTCCGCGATCATGTCCACCGCGGACAGCTGTCTGATGGCATCATCCGGGAATTTCGTGAACGATGTGATCCAGCGGCATGTGAAAAAGGACCTCAGTGAAAAAGGCAACATGCGACTTTCCATGCTGATGACCCTGCTGATCGGGATCACCGCCGTTGCCCTGGCTGCTATGTTCAGAACGGTACTTGACGCTATTCTTTACGCCTATGCGTTCATGGTATCGGGACTCTTCATCCCCACGCTCGGCGCCTATTTCTGGAAACACTCCAGTTCGGCCGGAGCATTCCTCGGGATGATATGCGGGGGCAGCGTTACCCTCTTGCTCATGATCCTGGAGAGTATCGGTTTATTACCGGAAATTATTGAAAAAGCGGGACTTGATTCCACAATATACGGGATCGTGGTTTCTTTTGTCTTTTTTGTTGCCTTTTCCCTGCTTATTCCTGATGAGGACGGGGGACAGATGGAGGCGATGAAGAAGAAGTGATGAGTGATGAGTTATGAGTGAGGGTTTGAGCATCCCTGAATAGTGTTGACAGAATTAACTTAACATTGACTTATATTAAAGACGGGGCACACAGGACCATCGGGGATGTTTTCGGGGGTAATGAAGGTGCCGGGTTCTGATCACGTCCTACCGCGACTATCAATGGCTGCGCACAGGCGGATGCAGTCAAGAGCCGGCATTCCGCATGATCATATCGCTGTACGAGTCCTTACAAAGGTCTTCTTCCCGGATATCCAGTAAACGCATATAGTGCTCGCACTGGCCGCGGATATGCTCCCGTCCGGTCCCGTCCCGGTCGATGGCCTCGATCTCCACAAAACTGCCGAGTCCCTCCACCGTATCGATATGGAATTTCACATTGTCGATGAAGAAAATCTTCCGTTCCTTTTCCACAACACAAAGGATATCAAGCGAACGCAGGAGAATGTTTTTCAGTCCCGATCTTTTTTCCACGGGGAAAAACTCCACCTCCGAGGCTTTGGGGCCCTCCATATCGGCACGGCGGTAATGGATCAGATTGTTCTCGATATTTCCTTCCCGCAATTTCAGGCGCCCGCGGGCGACCCGGAAATAGGTGTCCCTCTGCCGGTCCGTCCCCCGGAATTCCGCATTGTGTTCCCGCAGGACCTTTGATATCCTTTCCGGGTCCCTGCATTTCGCCTTGATCTCGTAGTTCGTGACGTGCATGAGTGTCCTTTTTGTGTTCGCGAAAAAATGTATGAAAACCGCAGCAGAAAATAAACAATTAAACGCGGGAAATGTCCCGTTTTCAGCGCGATATTTGAATAAAACTATTGTAAATCCGCCTCCGGTGCTTTATATTTCTTGGCTTTTGAAAAGTACCGGAGAGGTGGCAGAGCGGCTGAATGCAACGGTTTGCTAAATCGTCGTAGTGCGTAAAGCGCTACCGGGGGTTCGAATCCCCCCCTCTCCGCTTATGATTTTGTCTAAGAAATAAACAAAATGCTGAGAAAAAATGAAAAATAATCATGCTATATTTTATGTTGTCTTATTCATTATATTGAATTTTACATTTGCTTTTGCTAAAAATTATTATTCTGTTAATGCATATTTTCAATTTTTTGGTAGCAGTGGAGATAAAACAATTGAATCTGTAAATGGAACAATAACCGTACGTTCGGCAGATTGTGTTATTGAGTCAAAAAGTGGACTTAAAAGTTATCAATATGGACAATTTGATGCACTAACTTTAAAATTTGATAGGATAAAAAACACCTCGTTGGTCGATAATAATGTAATTCTGTTTACACAATACCCTTCCGTGTGTTCTATAGTAGAAATTCAAACAAAAAAACCAAACAAATTGATATCGAAGATAAATAAAGCAATCAAGAATTGTGATAAATATGAGGCATCATGTGTTATAACATGCACGAATAGTATGGGCCAACATATTATCAATTCCCAAGAGGGTAAAATAGTTTTAACAGAAGATAACTGTAAATTAATACCAAAAAACGCAGATATAGACAGCGGAGAGAATCCGGGAATTGGTTTTTCTATTGAAAGAATTCATGATTTAAAATTAAATGAAAAGAAAAAATATTTGACATTTAGTACTTGTAACGATGAAGCTTGCGATAAATTTGTAGAAATTACATCTCCTCATTGTGTAGAAATAAAGGATATGATTTTAAAATATCAATCGAAATGATGATCTTCTTCCAAAACCGAAAAGTTTTTTATGTAAGGATTTGATTACTACTCACCTATAGATAGCTTTCCCCCTCTCTCTCCGCATTAACGTACGATAACCCTTTATCCAAGGGCTGTTTTACATTATAAGAATATTTATTTCCGCTTATGTTTCACGATTTTTCTTATATCATAAGAAAATAAAAATTTTACTGTAAAGAAAATTGCTATTTATTCGTGAACTCACAGGAATATCAAGATGTATGCCACCGGTGATCTGACCGGAATTGATCTTTTCCCATTTTTTTATCTTTTTCCTATTATCTTGTTCTTTTTATCTCTCCTTCCCAAACCCTTAAATACATAAACCCATAAATAACAAGCAAATATAATTTATACACACCTCAGACCCACTCCTTCTTATTCTTCCTGCTTCGCCAAAGCTACGCAGCGCAAGCAACTTCGTCTCGACAACTAGACAACTAGACATTTTATTCTTATTCTCATTCTTATTCTTAAAACTTATTCTTATTCTTATTTCTTTCTTCTTTCTCCTATTGTAATCCGTGGTTTGTATCTCATTCGACAATTTGATTTTGTTTGCCGTGAATTCCTTATATATTTCATGATGGCGAAAAAAAGTACACAAACACCGCTGATGAAACAGTATTTCGAGGTCAAAGGGAAGCATCCCGACAAGATCGTTCTTTTCCGTATGGGGGATTTTTATGAGACCTTCGATACGGATGCCAAAACCACAAGCAAAGTCCTGGGGATCACCCTGACCAAACGCAGTAACGGCGCCGCTGCGGATGTTGCCCTTGCGGGTTTTCCTTATCATGCACTTGATGCCTATCTGCACAAACTGTTGAAAGCCGGCTTGCGGGTGGCGGTCTGTGAACAGCTGGAGGATCCGAAAAAAGCAAAAGGAATCGTCAAACGCGGTATCACAGAGGTCATAACCCCGGGCACAGCGGTAAGTGATAAGTATCTTGACTCGGGGGACAATAATTATCTTGGGGCTTTTTTCCCGGGTGAAGAAAAAAGCGGTTTTGCTTTTGTGGATATTTCGACGGGCGCCTTTCATGTGGTATCCGGCAGCCGGGAAATAATGATAGAACTGATAGAAGCCAAACCGGTATCGGAACTTCTCGTGACCGACGCTCAGGGAGTCCGGATAAAGGGAATGCTCCCGCATTATGAGGGTATCTTTACGGAAGTTCCGGACTGGGTCAGCGACAGTTCCTATGCCGCTGATATGGTCAACAGTCATTTTAAAACGGCGGGTCTGAAAGGATTTGCACTGGACGATCAGGAGGAAAGCCTCCGCGCCGTGGGAATGATCCTGCATTACGTTAAGGAAAATTTTCAGAAACAGCTGGCGCATATCAACAGCATCCGCCGGCTGGAACTTTCTGAGTATCTGGGTCTTGATCGTTTTACGACCCGGAATCTTGAACTTTTTCAGCGCTTGTCGGGCGAAACGGGGGAGGGAACGTTTTTCTGGATGATCAACCGCACGGAGACTGCCATGGGTGCCCGGAAACTGCGGCAGTGGATCTATTATCCGCTGACAGATAAAAAAACAATAGAAAAACGCCTGGATCATGTAGCTTATTTTACCGACGAATCCGGTGCGTGTGAAAAAATCCGTGAAATATTACGCTCAGTTGCCGATATCGAACGGCTTTGTGCCAGGATCGCCTCCGAAAAGATCAGTCCGAGAGAACTCAACACACTGCGCGACAGTATGAGATCCGTTATCCGCCTGGGAGAGAGTATTGATCCGGTACTGGATTTCAGAATTCACGATATTAATTCTCTTCAGAAAATTATTGAGCACATTACCGGGGCTATTTGCGACGATCCGGTCAATCAGGTCACAAAAGGCGGGGTCTTCCGCAGTTCCTATCATGCACAGATCGAAGAACTACGCAAAATAGCGCACGGGGGAAAAGATTATTTACTTGAATTGCAGCGGAAAGAACGTGAACGTCTGAAGATCCCGACGCTGAAGATCAGCTACAACAGGGTGTTCGGATATTATATCGACATTACCAAAACCCATATTGACAAGGTACCCGGTGACTATATCCGCAAACAGACCCTTACGAATTCCGAACGTTATATCACACCGGAACTGAAGGAATATGAGGACAGTATTCTGCACGCCGAAGAAAAACTGACAGCACTGGAAATGAAACTTTATCGTGAATTACTTCAGGAGATCTCGCAGTATATTCCCGTTCTGCAGGCCAATGCGCAAAAGACGGCCGAACTGGACGTTCTTACTTCGTTCGCGCATTCTGCGACACGTGAGCAGTGGATACGGCCGGATATTGAGGACTCCGGGGTGCTGGAGATCAAGAACGGACGCCACCCCGTGGTGGAAGCGCTTCTGCCGCCCCATGAATCCTTTATTCCCAATGACAGTTATCTTGATATTGAAAATGAACAGATCCAGCTTATCACCGGTCCGAATATGTCCGGAAAATCAACCTACCTCCGTCAGATCGGACTGATAACGCTGATGGCGCAGATGGGATGCTTTGTTCCGGCGGTCTCGGCGCGTATCGGACTGGTAGACAAGATCTTTACCCGAGTGGGTGCCA
>JAWOEU010000087.1:0-7494 GCA_046482575.1 Fidelibacterota bacterium | reverse complement strand
TTGACTTTTTAACAGCAGATCAAGAAAAAGAATTAGCTAAGAGAATTGAAAAAGGAGACAAAGAAGCAGAAAAAAACCTAGCTAATGCTAATTTAAGATTAGTTGTATCTATTGCTAAAAAATATGTTGGTAGATCCCCTAATTTAACCATGTTAGATTTAATTCAAGAAGGTAATCTAGGTTTAGCTCGGGCAGTAGAAAAATTTGATTGGAGGAAAGGGTATAAGTTTTCTACTTATGCCACTTGGTGGATTAGACAATAAAGACCATCGCCACCGGTTTCTGGAAACATTTCCGCTACAAAGAAATGGGTGACACCGCTGTGTGGATGTTTCGCTGATCACCGGAAAATATTATTTTGAAAAAAGTACTGAACTAATTACATTTACCCTTATTTATTCAAGGAGAAAAAAATGAAAAAATATTTATTGTTTCCCCTGATCGGACTGATGCTCTTGTTTACGGGCTGTGACAGTTCCGATTTGTCGATCTCATATGAAAAGTATGAGCTGAAAAACGGACTTGACGTTATTCTGCATGTGGATAAAAGTGATCCTATTGCGGCAGTTGCCATTCAGTACCATGTGGGTTCAAACCGCGAAAAACCGGGAAAGACCGGGTTTGCACATCTGTTTGAACATATGCTGTTCCAGGAATCGGAAAATATTCCGCAGGATCAGTATTTTGCCAAAATACAGAACGCCGGCGGCACACTCAACGGCGGGACCTGGACGGACGGCACAATATATTATGAAGTCGTTCCGAAGAACGCCCTGGAAATGGTGCTCTGGATGGAATCCGACCGTATGGGATATTTTGTGAATACCGTTACGCCGGCCGCTTTTGCCAATCAGCAGAATGTGGTAACCAATGAAAAACGCCAGCGGGTCGATAACAATGCTTACGGACACCGTAATTTTGTTATCGGGAAAGCCGTTTATCCCGAAGGACATCCTTACAACTGGCAGACCATCGGTGTGGTTGAGGATATCAACAACGCAACCGTCGAAGATGTCAAAGAATTCTATGAGGAGTTTTACGGACCGAATAACGCTACTCTCGTTGTTGCCGGCGATATTGATCCTGATGAAGTAAAACCGCTTATTGAACGCTATTTTGGCGAAATCAAGCCACACGGTGATCCCGAGCCGATGGACCCCATGCCCGTAAAGCTGGACAAAACGAAAAAATTATATCATGAAGATAACTTTGCACGGGCTTCCATGCTTACAATGGTCTGGCCGACTGTCGAAGAAGGCAATGATGATTCCTATGCTCTGGAATATCTTGCCCACCTTCTTTCAGTGGGGAAAAAAGCACCGCTTTATAAGATCCTGGTGAAAGAAAAAAATTATACTTCAAACGTCAGTGCGTATAACTATGCCAAAGAACTCTCAGGGGAGTTTTATGTCAATATAACCGCCAATCAGGGCGTCAGTCTTGATGACATCGAAAAAGCTGTTTTTGAAGCACTGGAAAATTTTGAAGAAGATGCTGTCACCAACCGTGATATTGAGCGGGTAAAAGCAAAACTTGAGACCCGTTTTTACAATGGTATCGCAAGTCTCATCGACAAAACCTTTAATCTGGCAATGAGCAATACTTTCAACAATGACCCCGGGTACATCGAAACGGACCTTGCCAAGCTGAAAGCCGTCAGCAAAGAGGACGTTCAGCGGGTCTATGAAAAATATATCAAAGACGAGCATTATGTCGTGACAAGCTTTGTCCCCAAAGGGGAAAAGGACAAGATCGTTGAAGGGTCCGTGAAAGCCGGTATTGTTGAAGAGGATCCGGAAAACGCCGCACGTGTCGAAGTTCCCGATGATGAGGATTACGAGATCAAAAAGACCCCCTCAAAGATCGACCGCAGTGTGGAACCGGAAAAAGGTCCCATGCCGCATGTTAAGATTCCCGATGTCTGGCAGGCTGAACTTGATAACGGTATCCGGATCTTTGGCGTTGAACATACGGAGCTTCCGCTGGTGAATTACGAACTGATCCTGCGGGGCGGTCATCTGCTGGACAGCTTCGATAAGCCCGGCGTGGCTTATCTGACCGCAAGTTTGATGAATGAAGGTACCAAAAATAAAACCCCGGAAGAGCTGGAAGAAGAGATTGATTTTCTGGGGGCGTCCATCCATATCCATTCCGGACGTGAGAGCATGTTGCTGAAGGTCAACACCCTGGCAAGAAATTTCGAAAAGACCCTTGATATCGCCGAAGAAATGCTTCTTGAACCGCGCTGGGATGAAGAGCAGTTCGAACTTGTAAAAACAAAAACAATAAACGCCATTAAACGAAGAAAAGCGGATGCGAACACCGTGGCGTCCCTAACCTTCAACAAACTGCTTTACGGCAGTGACCATATATTTGGTGTTCCCCTTACCGGAACGGTAGAATCAATCGAAAGCATCACGATCGATGACCTGAAAATGTTTTACGAGAAGAATTTTTCCCCTTCCGTTGCTTCTTTTGAGATCGCGGGAGCCGTTAAACCAGCACGTGTGACACGGGCTTTGAAAAAACTCAGCGAGAACTGGGAATTGAAAGAAGTTGAAATTCCCGAATATGAAGTTCCCGTTCCTGCGGATGAAGCACGTGTTTATTTTGTGGATATGCCCGGAGCTAAGCAATCCGCTCTCCGCGTCGGCTATCTTTGCATGGAACGCAGTGATGAGGACTTTTATCCGGCTACGGTCATGAACTATAAACTCGGCGGTGCTTTTGCAAGCAATATAAATATGATGCTGAGAGAAGAAAAAGGATATACCTACGGAGCACGCTCTTCATTCAGCGGATCGAAAATTCCGGGTCCTTTTTACGCTTCAACTTCTGTGGTTACGGATGCTACCCTGGAATCACTTGAGATAATCCGCGATCTGATGAAAGCATACCGTGAAGGTATAAGTGAAGAAGAACTGGAATTTACAAAAAATGCCATTCTCAAATCAAATACCCGGAAATTTGAAACGATGGATAATATTCTCAATATGCTCTGGATGATCGATTATTACGGTAAACCGATAGATTACGTTCGTAAAAGAGAGAATATTGTAAGGAATATGACCCTTGATTCCCACCGCCAACTGGCGGAACGGTACATTTTTCCGGACAAGATGATCTATCTTGTCGTCGGTGATGCGGAAACACAACTTGACCAGCTCAAGGCCCTGGGTTGCGGCGAACCCGTGCTTCTGGAATTTGATGAATAAATGATAAACATCACATAACCAAAAAGGCTGCTTTCGGGCGGCCTTTTCTGTTTATGGGGTGAAAAGCTTGGAATCCTGAAGCGCACAAAAAAATGCCTCCCATACCCAAACTCCGTACGCCGTCGATATCCCTTGACATTGATCAAAAATTTGTTATAAGTTTCCCACAGTTAGGGGCGCTGCGGAAGGAGGAGTTCCGTCGGCTGAGAAGAACCCTTGAACCTGATCCGGATAATACCGGCGGAGGAAAACATGAAACATATCATCGTATTCATCACAGCTCTCGTTCTCATGCTCAGTACTGCAGAAGCGCAGACCGTACTGCATGGTACTGTCATTAATGCAAGGACCCGTCAACCCGTCATTGCGGCTTCGGTGCAGCAGCCGGAAAACCGCGGAGGGACATACACGGATAAGGACGGAGAATTTTCACTCAGTGTACCGGAGCTCCCGGTACAAATCCGTATCTCGCATATCGGCTACGCGGAACAGACACTGGTCTGTGACAGCAGCGGAGTGCGTATATCCCTCAGGCCGATTGTTCTGCACGCGGAAGAAGTTTTTGTCAACGCCCAGCGTGTGATCGACGGGAAAACACCCGTTGCATATTCCAAGCTGGAAAGAGAAGATATTGATGTTTTATATCATCAGCAGGATGTACCCCTGGTGCTTGATATGGAACCGGGAGTCTATGCCTATTCCGATGCCGGTGACGGCAGCGGCTATTCCTATCTCAATATCCGGGGATTTACCCAGGACCATATCGGGATCACGTATAACGGTGTTCCCCTGAATGATCCCGAGGCTCACGCCGTCTACTGGGTGGACCACGGCGATATTCTCAGTAATGCCTCGGATGTACAGGTACAGCGCGGCATCGGGAACTCCCTGTCCTCAACCGCATTCGGCGGGACAGTGAATGTTGAAAGTGATATCAGCAAACTGGATCCCGGTGTAAATATAAATATCGGATACGGAAATTTTATGGACGGTAATGCCCTTAATGCACCGAGCGGAAAACGTTCAATCTCCTATGTCGGGGACCTTTTTCCCGAAAATGGCGTATCGGTGTCGTTTCGTTTTTCGGACCTCAACAGTTCCGGTTACCGCATCGGCAGCGGAACGGAACAGCAGTCTGCGCATCTGAGTGTGCAATGGACACAGTCTACGCACAAAACCCATGCGGAATATCTCTGGGGACATGAAAAAACCAACTTTTCCTGGGACGGTGTGAGTCCGCAGTACGGGTTTGATCTCAACGACATGGATGAGCGACGCTATAATTTCTATGCGGACACCTCTTATCAGGGCGGATATACGGATGTAAACCAAGACGTGTTCACCCAGTCCGTTGCTATGATCAATCACACCCACATTCTCCGCGAGGACCTAAAACTATACGCTTCTCTCTACCATATCGGCGGCGAGGGCTATTACCAGCAGTACAAAGGCGGTTCCGATCCGGTGGCATACAATCTGACGGACGTTATTGATAACGACGACAGTACAGAGGTGGATCTTATACGCCGCAAATGGCTTGATAACCGTTACAGCGGTGGTGTTTATCATTTGAATTATCTGCTTCCCGCGCATATGATCACGGTCGGCGGTGATTTCCGTTTTTACGGTTCCGGACATTTCGGCGAGGTCACATATGTTGAAGATCACGGCAGTCCCGGAGATGATCACCGGTATTATAATAATACAACACGCAAATCATCCTATTCCTTTTATGCCCGGGATCTTATGACGATAAATGACGATCTCTTCATCCAGTCCGGTATCCGTTATCTTTCTCACCGTTTCCTGGTTCGCCAGGACACGGTCGGCAATGTCACGATGCCGTATCATTTCATTCTTCCGTATCATTTCCTTGATGCCCGTTTGGGACTCCGGTATAATTTCAGCGAACAATTATCGAGTTTTATAAGTCTTTCCACTTCAAAGCGTGAGCCGTCCAGCAACGATATCTACGACGACGGCGATCCCACGGTCATGGCCGCAGTGGAAGATCCTTATGGCGGAAATATCACTGAACCGCTGATCAGGCATGAATCTCTGACAGATTTGGAATGGGGTATCGATTATAGGCGGGAAAACGTACGTCTGGGATTAAATCTTTACCGTATGGATTTTCGCAATGAGTTGATCCCGGTATATTACCGTTATCGCGACACCGACCAGGTTCTTCGCGGTAATGCTCCCCAAACCCTGCATCAGGGAATGGAGTGTGTCATAGAACTGGATGCAGGAAAATTCAATCTGCGGGCAAACATGAATCTGTCCGATAATCATTTTGTCGAATTCACCGCAGATTCGCTCGGCTGGGGCGGATTCGGCGGTATTGCCGATTATGCGGGAAAAAAAATACCCGCATTCCCTGCTTTTCAGGCTAAAGCACGTTTTTCCTACCGGCATAACAAATTTCATCCCTGGCTGAATCTGAAATATGTGGGAAAACAGTACATTGATTTTATGAACACCGAATCGGCTGCGATACCCGCATACCTTATCGCCGATATCGGACTCCGGCTTCCTTTTGAACTGCTGAATATGGAACATGTGCTGGATCTTCGTGTCAATAACGCATTCAACGCTCTTTATGAGACCTTTGGTTATGTCTATTATAATGCCCCGGACGAGCGCATCGACAATTACTGGCCGGCAGCGACGAGGAATTTTTACCTGACATGGACATTGAAGTTTGGAGATTAGTGAAGAGTGAGAAGTGAAGAGTGAAGAGTGAAGAGTGAAGAGTGATAAAAATGGGCGGTGGGGTGAACTGTAATGGTTCAGCGGGAAATGGAATTTTCCTATCCTTTCATTAAGGATAAATTCTTTCTTTTTTCAGCCGCCTGATTAAGTTTGAATTGCCGTTCGGCCAGGCGCTGTTCCATTCTGCCTTCAAAGACCTCCTTGGGAGTCAGGTAGTATAAGGCGCTGTGCAAGCGCTCTTCATTATACCGACGTACATATGCGTCAACCTGCCTTCGCGCATCCTCCAGGCTCACGTAACTCTGCTTCCGTACGGCTTCCTCTTTGATCGTGCGGTGATAACGCTCGATCTTGCCGTTGCTCTGCGGGTAATTTACCGAAGTTCGGACGTGTTTCAAATGACATTCCCGCAGATACTCCTTAAAATCCTTACAGACAAACTGCGAGCCGTTATCGGTGATCAGCCGCGGTCTCGCCGCCGGAAACTTCTCCATTGTGCGCTGCAGGGTTATTTGCACATCGTATTCGCTCATAGAGCGGCGCAGCTCATGGTGCAGGATCATCCGCGAGTATCCATCCATGACACTGATCAAATACAAAAATGTGCCGCGCACGTTGACATAAGCAATATCCGTATGCCAATGCTCATGGACCTTCTGCGGCTGGATAAAGCCCTTTCCCTTACCTCCGGCCTTTGCCGTATTCCAGCGCTGCAACAAGCCGTTCTCTTTGAGGACACGGTATACGGTCGACGGACTGACCGCCGCGATATCTGCATCGATCATTTGATAACTTAAACGCCGGTAACCTTCGCCAACCCGCTCCCGGAAATAGGCAAGGATCGATGCCTTCTCTTCTTCCAGCGTCCAGAAAAAGCGCGGTATCTGCCCGTTATGATTATTGGGCTGACCATAACGCTTCTCCCAGCTGTGATACTTGCTCGCAGAAATGTCCAGTTTCTCAATAAACCATCGCTTTGATAATCCGCTGCGCTTACCCATTTTACCAACATATCCAACAACGGTATCCCGTATGTCCGGCTCTACCCACATGCCTCTCAGATGTCCCCATTCAGCTTTTTTTTTAATCGAATGTTATCTTCCATGATCTCCGCGATCAGGCTGTCTTTGTCTTTGAGCTTCCGCTGCAACTGCTCGGCCCTGACGCCTTCTCCTGCTGCCGTGTGCCGCTTCTTGCGCCCAAAGGTATCCACAGCGTTCTCAAATAACTCCTTCTTCCACTTATGGATCATATTCGGATGTATCCCGTAACGCCGCGATAACTCACTGACCGGTATCTGATTCTCCAAATGCTCGCGGACGATCTCCACCTTGCGGCTTGCACTGTAATGTTTCCGTTGATTCATCTTGGATCTCCTTTGTTCTTCACCTTAATCTTAATCTACTGTTTTTCCATTTCCAAGTGAATCAAAACAGAAGGCACCATGCTACGCTCCAGCCGGCTGCACAGCGCAAGGCAAATTAACATTATTGGGAAGTTGATCTGTTAATTCGTTAATTCGTTAATCTGTTAATAATATGTGGTATGACGTTTAAAAATTATT
>JAWOEU010000059.1:0-3698 GCA_046482575.1 Fidelibacterota bacterium | reverse complement strand
CAACACTTTCCAGCAGTCGATATCGATCCGACTCAACAGATTCAGCCAATTCAAGCCTGACCGCCGGGTCACTGTTTTCCGTTTCAACAAAGCCATTGAGATCTATCATAAAGAACTTTTCTCAAAGAACGCCAAAAAAGCCCTGGAATACCTGCGGTCGCGGGGACTGACGGAACGGACCATTCAAACTTTCAAACTGGGTTATGCCCCCGGTTCCTGGGATTTTCTTGTCTCAAAACTTTCCGCAAATTATCCGGCGGAACTTCTTTTTAAAAGCGGCCTTTGTGTCCGCTCCGAAAAAGACGGCCGTCTCTTTGACCGGTTCCGGGACCGTATCATGTTCCCGGTCCTTGATGAGCGTGGCAATGCCGTTGGTTTCGGAGGACGCACACTCCCCGGATCAACAGATGACGCCAAATATCTGAATTCGCCGGAAACCCCGATCTACAACAAGCGCAGAATCCTCTATGGCCTGAATATCAGCCGCGAGGTAATACGTAAAGAAAAAAAAGCCCTCATTGTGGAAGGCTATATGGATCTTCTTCAGCTCTATCAGCACGGCTTTATCAATGTTGTTGCCGGTTCCGGTACCGCTTTCAGCCAAGACCATGCACGCCTGCTGCGGCGATTCGCCGATGAGGCGGTGTTGTGTTACGACAGTGACGAGGCAGGACAGAAAGCGGCGGTGCGTACCGCTTTCAGTGTGGCGGCACAAAAGCTCGACTGCCGCATACTGAAGCTGCCGGAGGGAGAAGATCCGGACAGTTATCTGGACAAGGAAGGGGCGGACGCATTTTTCAAAAAAGAAGCCGGCGCGCTTCCGCTGATGGATTTCCTCCGCGAATACTATCAGCCGGCCGGAATGTCCCCCAAAGAAAAAGCGGAGACCATCTCGTATCTTCTGGATGAGATCCGGTCTTTCACGGATCCGGTATACCGTGAAACCTTTGCACGTGAGATCGCAAAATTATTTTCCGTCGATGAAAATACGCTTCTTCAGCAACTTAACCGGCGGGCATACCGGCGTTCAACAACAAGCAATGCCGTTTTCAGCGGTGAAAAGCCGAAACATTTCAAAAATCAGGGCGAATCTGCCGAATATTATCTTTTGCAGCTGTTGCTTAGCGGCAGCACACTGATCCGGAAAGCGGGTCTGAGATACCTGTCTCCCGTGTTGTTCAAACATCCTTTTCTTCAGCAGGTGCTTGAGGCGGTCCTCGCGGTTCTGGAAAAAAATATCAGTATCCCGTCCGGGCATATCCCCGATATGATCAGTGATAAAAAGATCCGGAATTTCGTGATCCAGCTGCTTATCGAGGAGCAAAACACCATGAACCGGGAAACCATCTTTGTAGAAAGCCTGAAGCAGCTCGAGCTTCAGATGCTGAGAGAAAAATATGATGACCTGACGGAAGAGCTCAAGCATGCCGATCCGGAAGAGATATCCGGTATTATGAAAAAACAGATAGAAAATCTTGAGGCAAGAAAACGTTTGAAACTGTTGTACACTGCCGAGATATTTAAAGAAGTCGATGTATAAAAAATATTTACATTTATTTATTGTTTCCCTTTTTTTTGTTCTTCTTTCCGCTGAGGAACCCGGCTTTAAAGGCATCCATCAACTTCAGCGGGAGGCGCATCCCCGCGAAGCCGGAACATATGCGCTCAATAAATATCTTGCGGCAGATGTCATTCCCCTGCAGAAGCGTGAAAGCGAGAGTTCGGGACTTTCTCATACGGTATTCGGATATCTGCCTTACTGGGAGCGTAATTCCGCCCCGGAGTATTTTGACTATGATGTGCTTTCCCATATTGCACTTTTCGATTTCTCGATATCAACCGACGGCAGGATAACCGGTGTTCCGGCGGGCTGGCCCGGTGACTGGATCAATACCATGAATAACGCTCACGCAAACGGCGTGAAATTGATCATGTGTGTTGTGGAATTCAATAACGATAATATTTCCGCACTGATAAACAGCAGTACGGCTTCACAGACCTTTTATGAGGAAGTTGAAGCTATGATCAACACATACAATCTGGATGGCGTCAACATTGATTTTGAAGGTCTGCATACATCCGACCGCGGGGATTCGATCAATAACTTCATGCAGGGACTCAGCGATCATATCCACAGCAATGCCGGACCGGAACAGGAGATTTCTTTTGCGGGTCCTGCCGTAAACTGGAGCAGCTGGGATCTTCCGGGGTTAACGGAAGCCTGTGATTATGTTTTTATTATGGGGTATAACTATTGGTGGAGCGGTTCCTCCACCACCGGACCCTGTGCCCCCATTGAAGGCGCAAATTATAATCTGGTGCAGACCCTCATCAACACCGACCGCGGTTACGGAAGCTGTGATCCCGCCAGGCTTATCCTGGGACTTCCTTATTACGGTTTGTACTGGGAGGTCGCGCAAAGCGAAAGAGATACTGAGAACGCCGAAACACTATCAAGCGGAAAATCGATCTTTTACGCTTCCGCCAAAAATAAATTCGAAACGCACGGTACGATCTGGTCCGGTCGCTACGAAGACAGCTGGACGTACTATAAAAATGACAACAAATGGTATCAGGTCTGGTGCAGCAATGCCGCGGCTATGGACGCAAAAGAAAAACTGGTATTTTCCCATGATCTCATGGGTACCGGCATGTGGGCGCTGGGTTACGACAATGAGAATCCTGAACTCTGGGAGCTCCTGCGAAACAACTTTTATCAGATGCCCGATACACTGATGATGGATAATTTTGAAGGCAGCTGCGGACATTTTTACCGGCACCCGGCTTACAGCGGTTCAACACATGGCATAGCAAGCAGTTCTTCTGCGGACAGTTCGCGCGATACCGCTCATAAAGGCGAATACTCACTGAAGATCCGTCTGAACGATGATGCCGGTTCCGCTGCGGACTGGAAAGTACGCCTGCTTTCCGGCAGCGGGTCCCCGCAAAACAATGTCCGCATACCCCATGACCGGGAAATACGTTTTGCACTGAAAACCGGTCAGAGCGGTGCCGGAGTGGCTGTATTGATCGATGACAGGGAGGGCGAACTGGAAGTATCACAACGTCAGGATGTAATAGCAGATAATGCGTGGCATGAATATGCTGTCGATCTGCGTCCCGCAGAGAACTGGTCCCCTTATGCGGGCGGGAACGGAAGCATTGACGCGGATGTTGTCACTCTTGACGCATTGCTTTTTTATTCTCCCGATCAGCCGGAGGAAAGGATCATCTATCTTGACGCCGTGCAGGGCATACATCGACCGGATACGCTGACTTTTACCGTCAGCGGATATGTGCGCCAGAACGGGAGCGGTATCCCGGGAGTGTGGATCGCCGATACCTTAACGGATGCTTCCGGATATTTCGAACAGCAATATCCTTACAATACATCACTTCTTCTGATCCCGGAAAAAGACGAATGGAATTTTTCATGAAAAGCTCATGTAGTATTCCGCACCCGATTTCCCAAATGGTGACCCATAGATTAGCATCCCGATAAGGTCCTCACTTAATTCTGCGATCCGGTCTGAAAAGTAATTAGGTGGCAGGTTTCGAGAATTGAAAAAACCTGAAGCTATCACAATCTTTCGCGTTTCCGTTTCCTTTTCAAAAAAGGTAGTATCTGAAAAGATAGAGGATTTGATTTCATCTCGGAATTTCTCCAACTCAAAAAACTCATTGAGCCATTGCTCTTT
>JAWOEU010000036.1:0-8192 GCA_046482575.1 Fidelibacterota bacterium | reverse complement strand
GCTCATCTGTCCATGGAGCAAATAGACCGGTTGAAAGCGATAGTATCGCGGGTTCCCTTCGGCTGGATCAATCTCTTTCTGGACCGGGACGAAACCGGCCGCAGGGGAACCCGGAAAGCGGCATCCATGCTGCGGCAAAGCGGTTTTACCGTAAAGACATTTGACTGGAATCAGAAATTTGAGCGGCCGGGATGTTCCCCGGTGACCATCAAGCCGGATATCAATGATCCGGCGGATATGTCCATCGGCCAGCTCAGATACTTGAGGAAACTCGAAATTATTTAGGGACGAAAGGAAAAAAAGATGAATGAAATCGAAAAACAATTGAAAATGCTCAGATTAAACGGAATACTGAACACTCTGGAAAGCCGGGCCGTGCAGTTCAGTCAGAGCCGGGCGGCGTTTACCGAAGGCCTGTCCTGGTTGCTGCAGGACGAATTGGATCACCGGTCGTCTTGCCTGCGCCAGAGACGGTTCAAGGCTTCGGGCCTGGATGAACTCAAAACGCTGAACGACTTTGATTGGGGCTTCAACCCGAAACTGCCGAAGAAACAAATCTATGAGCTGGTTACGGCCAAGTTCATTCAAAACGGATCGTTATGAATGGTTACGAAGCAACAGAAAAGATCCGGGAGTTCAATAAGAACTTACCTGTCGTCGCACAAACCGCCTATGCGCTGCAGGGTGACAAAAAAAAGGCCTTGGCGGCGGGCTGCGATGATTATATCACCAAACCGATAACGGCCGAAGATCTTTTAAAATGCATATGGAAATATTTATAGTGTACCGCTTTATGAAACATAAACGGGGTTTTTCTGTCATTCTCTTTTTTTGCCGTCAAAAAATTGAAAGAGCAGCAGGATGAAAGGACGTATCCATTTATATACCGGTAACGGAAAGGGAAAGACCACCGCTGCTTTCGGCCTGTCACTGCGCGCGGCAGGTGCCGGAAAAAAAATATTCTTCGCACAATTTGTAAAAGGTAAGATCTATTCCGAGATAAAAGCCGTTGAAAAATTTCTTCCTGCGATCACCGTAAAGCAGTACGGGCTGAAATGCTTTATCGTCGATATCCCCAAAGCGGAAGATATCGAAGCGGCGCAGAAGGGATTACAGGAAGTGGAGGCCGTGATGGCTTCGGGAAAATATGATATCATTGTGCTGGACGAGATCACCATTGCGCTCTTCTATAAGCTTGTCCCGCTTGAGGAACTTCTCCGCATCCTGAAAAACAGACCCGAAAATACGGAGCTTATCCTGACCGGCCGTTATGCGCCCCGCGAACTGATCGCCTTTTCCGATCTGGTGACGGAAATGCAGGAAGTAAAGCATTACTATCATGAAGGCGTAAAAGCACGTGAGGGTATTGAGTTCTAATAATCAGATTAATTCCGGGATCATAAATAAAAGGAGTATAACATGGAAACTGCTGCAAGTAACAAAGAAAAAAATATTGTCATGTCCGTGATCAATCTTATCCTTTTCCTGGGGATGGTCACGGTTAACGGACTGGCAAACGGTCTGCCGCTTAACGGGATCACCACCGGAGAACTGTCGGACCTCTATCCGAACCTCTTTGTTCCGGCGGGACTCACCT
This sequence comes from Fidelibacterota bacterium, assembly GCA_046482575.1. Lineage (GTDB taxonomy): Bacteria > Fidelibacterota > Fidelibacteria > Fidelibacterales > Fidelibacteraceae > M50B103. The sequence goes on along the minus strand of JAWOEU010000036.1, from coordinate 6,595 downwards.
TTTCCATCTGGGGACTCATCTATTTGCTCCTCCTGCTCTTTGTGGTTAATAACCTCTACCTTTCCATCCGAAACAGAACGGACGTTCTGATCCCCGTCAAAGCCCAGATCGCTTTTGCGCTCACCTGCGTGTTCAACATGGGCTGGATATTCCTGTGGCACTATAAGCTCGTGTTCCTTTCCCTGCTGGCGATGCTGGGACTGCTGATATCCCTGATCTATCTCTATCTGAAGGTCGATGAACTGCGCCTGACGAACGTGTGGGACCGGGTGGCCACGCTTCTGCCGGTCAGCATCTATTTCGGCTGGATATCGGTGGCCACGATCGCGAACGTCACGGCACTGCTGGTGAAGCTGAACTGGGGCACCTGGGGCATCCCGGAACATGTCTGGACCGTCATTATGATGATCGTAGGAGCGGCCCTGGCTATCCTGGTGCTGCTGCGGCACAAATGTCTGATGTATCCGCTGGTGTTCATCTGGGCCTATACCGGCATTATCATCAGGCGAAGTGCGCAGATGGTCGTTCACAAGGATATCATTTTCACTGCATATGCGGCGATCGCCGTGCTGGCAGTGCTGATCATCATCACGGGAATGCGGCTCCGGAAAGAACTGAAAGCCTGAGATAGCCGGTCCGGGTCACGGCTGTAAAAACGGAAAAGGATGAATCATGAAATATCTTCCATATGGGATGTTTATACTCTTGTCTATTACGGTGTTATTTTCCTGCACGGACCGGCAGGATGCGGAGCCGCTCGCGGAAGACTCCGCATTACGGCCGGTGTACCTTCACGTACTGCAGGGTGATATGCGTTCCGCACTTGAAATGCTGGACACCATTTCGGCGTCACGGCTCACGCGCGAAGAGCGAAAACTGCGCCGGGGATTTTACCGGCGGTTCCGGGACCGGCGGCTTCCCGCCGCAGCCGAAGAGCCGGATCCTCTCATCAACAGCACAGTTGATGCCTTCCGCAAATACTGGAAAACCGTGCTTATGAAAGAAGCGGAACCGGACACGGCGGGCAGAATACTGGAAGAACAGCTGGTCATGGCCTTATCGGAGCATAGTCCTTACAATGACATGAGCCGCGACAGTATCCGGGCACATCTCCAGCAATACCTTTCGGAGGCAGTAAGCGAACGCGGTTATTTCTGCAATGCATTGAACTTCACCGCAAACCTCTACGATCTCTTTCTCTGGAAAGATCAGCTGGACACTATCTACAGCGTTACGCTTCCGGATACCCAGGTGGCGGTCAACGTGATCCTGATGCAGGATTTTGTCACCATCGGATGGGCCGAATACGCCACCCTGGACCAGCATCATGCCGGTGGATGGGCCGGCCGGGACAAACTCTACTGCGTCCGGAAGATCTATGATCTGGACAGTGAAAATTTCCGCGTCAGTTACCTCGTGCATGAGGCACAGCACCTTGCCGATTACCATCGTTATCCGCGGCTTACCCAGCCGGACCTGGAATACCGGGCAAAACTCGCCGAGCTCAGCTATGCAGAAAGCACCAGCTCCGAATTGCTGAAAAACTTTTTATTTACCGCGAACCATGACCGGGATCACGCACATCCTTTTGCCAATTATTGCGTTATGCGCGATCTTTCTCAGTCATTGTTCGACCGTGACCTCGTTAAGGATGCCGGCATGTGGGAAGAGCTTGACAAGTCCAATGTGCGGAAAACCGCCGCATCGTTGCTAAAAAAGAATACGCACGACCTGAGTATGGACGGCCCGAAGCAAATCAGGGAATATATGAAATAACGTCCCTGTCGTTAATATCCTTTACCATAGGGGACCTGCGATGTATATATCACGCTTATTTCGCGGAGGGACGGGACTGCTGTCGATCCTCTGCTGTTTGCTTGTATTTTCCTGTAAGGGACAACCGGAGGGGAAGGAATATAACGATTTTCGCTTCCTCGAGTACGATATCCGCACCCTGCAACAGGGATATGCGGACAGCCGTTTCACGATCCGGGAGGTAACCCGGGCATATCTCGACCGTATAAAGATGATCGATAAAAACGGGCCCGGACTGGAAGCCTTTATCTGCATCAATCCCGATGCCATGGAGATCGCCGGGAAGCTTGACCGGGAAAGGGCGCAGGGGTTGTCCCGGGGACCGCTTCACGGCATTCCCGTCGTTCTGAAGGACAATATTGACACCCATGACAAAATGCCCGTTACCGCGGGTTCCCGGGCATTAAAGGATTCCTATCCGCTTCAGGACAGTTTTATCGCCAAACAACTTCGTGATGCCGGAGCGGTCATTCTCGGGAAAACAAATTTAAGTGAATGGGCAAATTTCCGCGGGGAACTCTCCACCAGCGGATGGAGCGGACTGGGGGGCTTAACAAAAAACCCTTATGCGCTTACACGTAATCCTTGTGGTTCAAGTTCCGGTTCGGCCGTTGCGGTTTCGGCAAACCTTACGGTACTTGCCATCGGCACCGAGACCAACGGTTCCATTGTCTGTCCGGCCCATGCTAACGGGATCGTAGGAATCAAACCTACCGTGGGACTTGTCAGCCGTTCCGGCATCATTCCCATCTCCCGGACGCAGGATACCGCGGGTCCCATGGCGAGGACTGTACGCGATGCGGCGATCTGTCTGAGCGCACTTGCCGCTGCGGATCCCGCTGACCGAAAAACGATGGCCGGAAAAGAACATATGCAGACAGATTACACTGCATTCCTGAAGGAAGACGGTTTGTCGGGAAAACGTATCGGCTATTACACCGCCTTTAAAGGTATCAACTATAAAGTGGATACGTTGATGGATTCCGCACTTGCCTTTATGAGGAATAAAGGCGCAGTGATCGTTGAGGTCGACAGTATTCTGGCCGGCAGCACCGGTCATTATTCCTTTGAGGTCATGCTTTACGAATATAAGGATGGACTGAACAACTATTTTGAATCCCTGGGCCCCGACGCTCCCGTCAGCGATCTGGGCCGGCTCATTGCTTTTAATAAAAAAGACAGTGTGGAATTGAAATATTTCAATCAGAAGTATCTGGAGATGGCAGCGAATAAAGGCAATACGGATTCTCCTGAGTATAAAAAAGCTCTGAGCAAAATGCTTGCAGGAAGCCGGGAGAAAGGGATCGACCGCATTATGGATGAATATGACCTTGATGCCATTATCGCACCCACCGGAACCCCCGCCTGGAAAACGGATCTCATTAACGGGGACAGCTTTCAGTTTGGCAGTTCTTCGCCGGCCGCACAATCCGGATATCCGAATATTACCGTACCGATGGGATTTATCGGCGAGTTGCCCGTGGGTATATCGTTTTTCGGACGGGCCTGGAGCGAACCACTGCTTCTTGAGATCGCCTACGCTTATGAACAGGGCAGCATGCACCGCAAAATACCCCGCTTCCTGCCTCTCTACTAAAACCGCCGGAAATAACACCTGCCTGATAATGGTTCTTACGCGTTCCGGATAATTGCTTATCAGCTTCCCGGTTGATTCATTGAAAAGGAGAATACTATCATTGCCGGAGTTCCGGGATCTTTCTGTTCCACATTGCCGTTTACTTTCTCCCGCTTCTTTATCTTGATTTTCAGATTTTGTTGTTGTAAAATCTCGTATGAAAATAAACCGTACTAATCATATCGTGAAAGCAGCAAATGATCCCCTTTCCGTATTTCAGACATGATACTTTTTATTCATAACTCGAGGTCAAACTTATGATCGAAGTAAATAACCTGTTCTATTCGTACACAAAACATGGTGATTACGCCGTTAATGATATCAGTTTTGATATTAAAAAGGGCGAAATTTTCGGGTTTCTCGGTCCCAGCGGTGCCGGAAAATCCACCACCCAGGGGGTGCTCTCCGGCTTGCTGAAACTGCAAAAGGGCTCCATTGTCATTGACGGGAAGGCAAGGGAAGACCAGCCCGGTAAGGACTTTTTCAACCGTATCGGTGTGGGCTTCGAACGACCGAATGTCTATAAAAAGCTTTCCGGTTACGATAACCTGAGATTCCATGCCAGTTTGTATGACGGCGAGACCGAAGATCCCATGACGGTGCTTCAGAGGGTCGGCCTTGCCGAAGAGGGAAAGAAAAAAGCCGGCGCCTATTCCAAGGGAATGATGCAAAGACTGGGCTTTGCCCGCTCCATGATCAACAAACCCGATATCTGGTTCCTGGACGAACCGACCATGGGCCTGGACCCGAACACGGCGAACAGCATCAAGGGGATCATCCGCAAAAAACAGAAGGAAGGGACGACCATTTTTCTGACAACGCACAACATGTTCGTTGCGGACGAGCTTTGCGACCGCGTGGGTTTCATTGTCGATGGCAAGATCGTTGCCCTGGACAGCCCGAAGAACCTTAAGCTGAAGTATGGGAAACCCACCGTCAACATCGAATACATGGACGGTAAAACACTAAAAACGGAAAGCTTCGGCCTGAACCCGAAAGAGAAACCCCGGCTTCAGAAATTTATCGGCGAACATGATATCAAGACCCTCCATTCCGGTGAACCCACTCTGGAGGAGATCTTCATTCAGCTTACCGGGCGCGGACTCGAATAAGGGGGGCCTATGCGAAGAATATTCAATCTGTTGAAAAAAGATGTACTGCTGGGGATCAAGGACGTATTTATCCTCCTGGAGATCATTTTTGCCGCAGTGATCGTCCTGATCGTCCTCTTTCTCATTCCCGGGGACATAGATCCCGAAGAAACCGTGTTCATTTACGACAAGTCCGGCACCATACGTTCGCTCGCGGAACGTTTCGGGGAACAGGACCTTGAGATCGGAAATGAACGGTTCAAAGAAAGCCGTGAAGCAGTGATCGGAGGAATGAAGGAGAACAAAAGTGCACTCGGTCTGATCATCACGGCGAACGATGACGGCACCTGGGATATTGAGATCTTAACACAGCCGTACACTTCCGAAGCCATGATGAAATACCTTGAGGTGAATATCGAAGACCTGTTCTCAATATTCAGCGGCACCTACCCTCCCGACGTGTACGGCGCTGTGAGCGTCAACCCGCTGCAGGAGGGTGTCCGGGATGTGATCCCTTTCAACAAACAGCTCCTTCCCGTCATGATCATGATGATGGTCGGTATCGTAGGGCTTTTCGCCATGATCTCGGTGCTCGGCCAGGAACATTCCGAAGCCACGATCCGGGCCTACAGGGTGTCGCCCGCATCGATGACCGAGTTCCTCCTCAGCAAGCATCTGATGCTCCTGGGGGTCAGTATCGTGACATTTTCAATTCTGTATATTCCCGTTATCGGGCTGAGCGGATACCTTCAGGGCCTGCTTGTCATCCTGCTGACCGTGATCATGGGCTCCTCGCTGGGCATCATTCTGGGTGCGTTCTTTGATTCTCCCATGGACTCCATCGGCTGGGTCCTGCTGCTGATGATGGTGCTTTCCCTCCCCGCGGTCTCGATGTTCGCACCGGTCTTTTCGCCGGGCTGGCTGAGGTTCATCCCTTCCTATTACACACTGTTCGGGCTGGATGCGGCCATGTTCCCGGACCACAACCGCCATATCATATGGCAAAGCGCCGCGGTGCTTGCAGGTATTGATATTGTCCTGCTCTTCCTTTCAGCGCGGATATTCAGCCGGAAAATACAGAGGGAGTTATGATATGAAATACCTGTTTCGCATGTTCCTATTCGACATAAAGATGTCCTTCCGGGGTTTTATGGGAGCCTATATCGCCATCGTCCCCCTGCTGGTCCTGTGCATACTCCGTTTCTTCATCCCCAGCGTGGAAAGCTCCTCCTTTACCGTTGCCGCGGTGAACAAAGGTCCCCACGCCGTCCCGCAGGAAGTCCTGGATGTCCTTGATACATTTGCGGACGTCAAGACCTATGACAGCATTGAAAAAATGGAGCGGAAACTCCGCGGCACCGGCAGCGCCGAAGGCCTCTACCGGGATCCGGAAAAGGGGAACTATGTCTCTGTACCGGAAAGAAACCCGGAGGGAAATGCCGCTTTTTCCCTGACGGCGCAGGTACTGCGCCAGCACTATTACCGGGAACATTACCCTGACGCTCCCGATGTCACGAACTTTTCCTCCGGTGTGCCTCCGGAACTTTCCGAACGCACCTCCACTTCTCCCGTTGCGACCATGGGCGGAGCGATCTTTCTGGTCTTTATGGTCATTGTTTCTTCATTTATTATCGGACTGGGGGTTGTGGATGACAAGGAATGCGGTACCGACCGGGCCTTCCTGGTATCGCCTGTCAGCAAAAGCGACTACTATATCGGCAAAAGCATCTATCCCCTGCTGGTGATCCTGTTCTATACCATTCTCGGGCTGCTTTTCCTGGGATTAATGCATGTCAATATCCTGCAGGTCTATCTTCTGGTATTGCTTTCCTTCAGTATTACGCTGCTGGTGGGACTCCTGATCGGCGCACTCGCCGGGAATGAAAATGAAGCGATCGGTATCGGGAAAATGCTTGCCATGATCATGCTGTTCTCCATGGTGTTGGACATTGGCGGCACTTGTTTCGCACGTGGCCCGAGCGTTACGCGCTATGGGAGCGAAAGGAGCAGGAGCTATACGAGAAGGTACCAAACGCTAAGCCATTCCTTCGGG
>JAWOEU010000048.1:0-28131 GCA_046482575.1 Fidelibacterota bacterium | reverse complement strand
GAAGTCATTTATGAAGCCTACGGTCCTTTTGGCGTTGCGCTGATACTTGAAGTGCTGACCGATAACAAACAGCGGACAGTGGCGGAGATACGCCATCTTTTAACCAAGCATGGAGGAAATCTGGGGGAAAACGGTTCGGTTTCATGGAATTTTACACGGAAAGGCAATATAATTGTATCTGCAGAAGGAACAGATGAAGATGAGCTCATGATGACCGCTCTTGATGCGGGTGCCGAAGATGTCATCAGTGAAGATGATGCATTCAGTGTTCTGACGGATCCGCATAATTTTAATGATGTCCATGAAGCACTCAAAGAAAACTATAAAATCGAGCATGCTGATATTGAGATGATGCCCGGTACTACTGTTACCATTGACAATTTAGACGATGCAGATAAATACATGAAACTTTTTGAAGCCCTTGATGATCACGATGACATTCAGAAAGTATGGGATAACTCTGATATTCCGGAGGATATCATGGAAAAGCTCAGCACATGATCATTCTTGGTATAGACCCCGGCCTGAACACCAGTGGGTACGGGATAATACGCATTGAGCGCACACGGATTTACTTTGTTGCCGCAGGAGCTATCAGTACCGCAAAAGCAACATGTTTTCCGGAAAAGCTTGAGATCCTGCACAATACCTGCAGCGAAATAATTGATGATTACCGGCCGGATATTTATGCGATTGAAGAAACGTTTTCAAATATTAATCCGCGCACCTCGCTTAAGCTGGGGCATGCGCGCGGTGTACTGATGCTTGCAGCGCAGGAAAAACGTTGTCCGGTGTTTGAATATCCCGCTACCATTGTGAAAAAATCCCTTACCGGTGCAGGAAGCGCTACGAAAGAACAGGTCAAATATATGGTATTGAAAATGCTTAACATACCAAAACTGAGCGGAAAAATGGATATCAGTGACGCTCTGGCCGTTGCCATTACCCATTATCATCAAATGCGTTTTAACATCCTCAAAACCGGGAGTGGATCATGATAGATTTCATAACAGGCCATTTAACGGAAAAACGGACTGACAGTGTGGTTATAAATACCGGACATATCGGTCTTCAGTGCAATATAACGCTGTATACCTTTGATAAACTTCCATCCGAGGGAAGTCCCTGCCATCTTCTGACCTATCTCCATGTGCGGGAAGATGTTCTTCAGCTTTACGGGTTCGCTGAAGAAAAAGAGCGTAATATGTTCTATAAACTGATCTCTCTTTCCGGTATAGGTCCCCGACAGGCGATCAATATTCTTTCCGGTATAAAACACGAACAGCTTATGGAATATATTCTTCACGGTGATGTTGCGGCCGTTAAACGGGCTCCCGGTGTGGGAGACAAAACTGCGCGCCGCATTATACTTGAGCTCAAAGATAAGATGTCGGACGATGAAGTGAGCAGTATCAGCGGTATCCCCGCAGATTCTCCCCTGTCGCTTAATTTGCAGGATGCGCTTCTGGCGCTCGAATCTCTCGGATATAAAAAATCGCAGGTGCGTAATTTTTTTACGAAACATATTAAGGCCGATGAAGCGCTGAGTACACAGGATATTATAAAACGCTTTTTAAACATTCAAAATCAATCATAGGAGTTGTTATGTTAAAAGAACTCTTAATGAAGAACCGGAGTTACCGCCGTTTTGAACAAAAACCTGTTATGAACAGTAAAGATCTGGAAGATATGGTTGTTGCGGCGCGCCTTTCTCCTTCTGCACGTAATGATCAGCCCGTAAAATTCATTCTTCTTCATTCAAAAGATGCCTGCGATACGATATTCCCTTACTGTGCCTGGGCGGGATATCTTAAGGACTGGAAGGGACCCGCGAAAGACGAACGCCCCACTTCGTACATAATTGTCCTCGGGGACTCCCGGCTTGCCGAAAAATTCGATACCGATATGGGGATCATGTGCCAGAGTATGCTGCTGACAGCCGTTGAAAAAGGCTTTGGCGGGTGCATGCTGGGCTCGATCGACAGGGATGCTATTCGGAAGTCCTTCAATATCAGCGATAAATATGTTATTCGTTATGTTATCGCTTTGGGAAAACCTTCTGAAAAAGCGGTGATCGAAGATATGGAAAACGGCGATACGCATTACTACCGGGATGAACATGATGTCCATCATGTTCCAAAACGCACTCCGGAGGAACTTATTGTTGCTTCCCGTTAAGCGGGATAAAATTCAGAAATCTGTATAATTTTTGTGTAAAGTGTATTGGTAAAATCATATTAATTTTGTATAATTTCTTTCGAAAAGTATTTAAAAAAAGGGAGGCATATGCACAAAAAACTTTTTATTCCCGGACCCGTTGATGTCCGTGAAGACATTCTGAAAACATTTTCGACGCCAATGATCGGTCACAGGACCAAGGAGATCTCCGCACTGCAGGAAAGCATTTCCGACAAGCTGCGTCAATTGTTCTATACCGAGAATACGATTTTACTCTCTTCCTCGTCAGGAACCGGACTTATGGAGGGCGCGATCCGCTCTTTTACCGCAAAAAAAGCTGTTGTTTTCTCTGTCGGGGCCTTCGGGAACCGTTGGGCTCAGCTTGCTGAGGGGAATGCCGTCCCCGTTGATAAAGTCGAAGTGGAATGGGGTACCCCTACCCTGCCCGAAGTTGTTGATGAATATCTTTCAACCGGGAAATACGATGTTTTTACCGTTACGCATAACGAAACCTCTACCGGTGTGATGAACTCACTGGAGGAAATTGCAGAGGTACGGAAAAAATATCCCGACGTGATATGGCTGGTGGATGCCGTTTCTTCCATGGGCGGCGTAAAGATCGAAGTTGATAAACTCGGTATTGATGTCTGTATAACTTCAACACAGAAATGTCTCGGACTCCCTCCCGGAATGTCCTGCTGTTCCGTTACGGACCGTGCAATAGAATACGGGAAACAGGTTAAAAACCGCGGTTTTTATTTTGATTACCTGAAATTATACAAGTTCGTGAAAGAAAAACCTTACCAATATCCCACTACTCCCAGTACGCCGCACATGTTCGCTCTTGATAAGCAGCTTGACTATATACTTAACGTTGAGGGACAGGAAAACCGTTATAAACGCCATAAAAAGATGGCTGATACGGTACGCAACTGGGCACTGTACAGCGGCTTTGAATTATTTGCCGCTGACGGATACCGTTCCAATACCGTAACGACAATACAGAACACAAAGGGCATTTCTGTCGCGGACCTCAATAAACGCCTGGCTGAAAAAGGGTATATGATCTCAAACGGGTACAAAAATCTGAAAGAAAAAACCTTCCGCATTGCGCACATGGCAGATCGTACGCCGGAAGAACTGCAGACATTGCTTGATATACTGAGTGATAAGATCAACTGAAGCTAAAAGAACAACTTCCAAAAAAACCCCGCCGCCAGCGGGGTTTTTACGTTATGCTTACAAGTTTTTCAGAGTTTTATTTTTTCTCCGCTGTCACTGATGACCGTCCCCTGAAGGGAAAACGCTTTGAGGGGTAAGCGGATAATATTTTCCGCCTTCACATTGTCCGGAGTGGGTCCGAAGACAATAATGTTCTCAGTTTGCAGCTGCGAAACGGCCGGTATGTGAAATTGCGGCATCCCTCTTGCGTTAAGATAGTCAGAATTTACCCAGACACGCGCGGAAGGTGATTTTTTGGCGATATCCCATACTGTCTTCCTGGTTTCAGCGGAACAATTTTCACGGTTATAGACGAAAACGTTTTTTCCTTTAGGCAGCGATGTCTGCAGACCTGCAGCGGAAGAAAATATTTTATCGGCAAAACGGTGGTAATGATCCTCTGTTTCGCTGACAATAAAAAGTTTACTGCCGTTCAGCTGTGCGAGTCTTGCGCGTGCTTTTAACATTTGGTTGAGCGGATCAAACAGTATAATAGTATCGGCTTCCATCAGGTCCTGCATAACGGCATGCCCCTTTTTCCCGTCGCCCGGATCGGGTACGTATTCTGTCGTAAGGTATGTCAATTTATGTTCTTTTGCATAAGCGACCGCCTCCGTGATCATCGTGTCTGTCATTTTCGGAGAGATCAGCATGACGGTATCCGGAGGAATATCGTTAAGATCGCTTATTTTTTCCGCCGAATACTGAAGATCCTCATTTTGCCAGGCAAATTTTCCTTTATAACAAAGATCTCCCCCGTTATAATCATTATCTTTCTGCGGATCGATCTGTAAAAGCGTATCGCCGGCATAGCGGATATCCACGAAGCATGCCGCTCCGCACTCGGTACAACGGGTACTGCCGGTCTGATAGTAATCCGGGTTGGGTTTATAGGACCTTGTCTTCGGAAGAAGTGCTCCCGTGGGACATACTTCAATACATTTCCCGCAGGTGGTGCAGGGAGTGTCCTCAAGCTTTCCGCCAAACTCCGGTCCGACGATCGTGGAGAATCCGCGATAGATATATCCCAGCACGGCAGGTCCCTGCACATCGGCACAGATACGTATACAGCGGCCGCAGTTGATGCATTTATTGGGATCACGCAGAATGAACGGATGGCTGTCATCAATAGGATGTCTTGCATGTTCGCCGGCAAAATGCCCCTGATCTGCACCGTATTCTGTCGCATAGTCCCGGAGCAGGCAATTATTGTTCGCCATACAGCCGCATTCAATACAACGTTCGGCTTCTTCGCTTGCCTTGTCCCCTGGAAAGACTTTTTCAACCTCTTCATTGTTTCTTCTGCGTTTTTGCGCTTTCGCTTCTTCAGCCTGCAAACGTTCCTGTTTTTTTATGTGATCGAATTCGGCCGGATCAATATCCCCGGTCTTTTCCGCTTTTTCCGAGTTGAAAGCCGGAATTGTCCGCATGATCTCGCCCCGGAGGAAGCGGTCGATGGATATGGAGGCAGTTTTCCCGTCAGCAACCGCTTCGATCGCAGTCGCGGGTCCCCGCCGGAAGTCCCCGCCGGCAAAGATCTTTCCCCGCCAGTGCATGGTCTCCGCATCGGACTCCGCGGTTTTGTGCTTTGTTAATCTCAGACGTTCTTTGTCGATTTTATCTTCATTTCCGAGACAGGAAACATCGGTTTTTTGTGAAATGGCCGCGATCACGGTATCAAATGCTTCCGTATAGGTTTTTCCCGTCGCAAGCGGGCGGCAGCGTCCGCTTTCATCGGGTTCTCCGAGCTCCATTTCTTCAATGACAAGTTTTTCCGGCTTACCGCTTTTCCCGAGCATTTCAACCGGATTTACAAGGAAGCGGAATTTTACGCCTTCTTCCATGGCAGCATTCACTTCATATGCTTCTGCGGGCATTTCCTTTCGTGTCCTCCGGTAAAGCAGTGTGACATCAGCTCCCTGGCGCAAAGCGGTCCTTGCACAGTCGACCGCTGTATCGCCTCCGCCGATGACCGCTGTTTTCTTTCCGATCTCCGGCTGTTTCCCGGAGGCAGTATCCCGCAGATAATCCACTCCGAGAAGCAGGCCGTACTTTTCTGCGCCTTTGAGATGCATGGGAACCGCAACTTGTGCGCCTAAACCGAGAAATACGGCGTCATAATCATTTTCCAGGTCGCTCAGGAAAATATCCCTGCCGAGCCTTTTCCGGTAATAGATCTTCATCCCGTTCCTGCATATGATATCGATCTCGCGGTCCAGAACTTTTTTGGGAAGCCGGTATTCCGGTATTCCGTACCGCAGCCACCCTCCGGCTTTCGGCATGGATTCAAAAACATCGACGTCATATCCCTCATTACTTAGATAGTATCCGCAAGTCAGTCCTGCAGGACCCGCTCCGATAACGGCAATGCGCTTCCCTTTGTCGTCCTTTTTTTCGGGAACGTATTCCCAGTCGCCGCCGAGTTCAAGATCGGCGGCACAGCGTTTTAACTGACGGATGGCAACAGGTTCATCAACGAGCTGCCGCCGGCATTCATCCTCGCAGAAAGCGGGACAAATTCGGCCAACGGACATCGGGAACGGCAGATTGCGTTTAATCACTTCAACCGCTTCTTTGAATTTTCCATTGGCGATCAGAGATACGTAGGTCTGAATATCAACATGATCGGGACAGGCGGTTTTACAGGGTGCATCACAATCGGCGTAATGATTGGATAAAAGAAGCTCGAGAGCTGTTCTTCTTGCCTTATGTACTTCCTCAGAAGAGGTGATGACGGACATCCCGTCCCGGACGGCCGTTCCACAGGAGGTGACAAAACCGTTTATTCCATCGACTTTTACAGAGCATACCCAGCAGGAACCATATGCATTTAACTCCGGTTCATGGCAGAGGGTCGGAATATGCACGCCGTTTTCCCGTGCCACCTCCAGAATGCTTTGTCCCTCTTTGCATTCGACTTTTTTATTGTCCAGATAAATATTTATCATCGTATTCTGTGATTTTTTGTGCTCATTCATGATCGGATCACCGCATCGAATTTACAAACACGGTAACATGCTCCGCAGGAAATACAGAGATCCTGATCGATCTCATGGACCTTCTTCGGTGCACCGGATATAGCGTCAACCGGGCAGTTGCGGGCACAGAGCGTGCACCCCGTACAGGCATTCTTATCAATGCGATAAGTGACCAGAGCGCTGCAAACACCGGCGGGACATCGTTTTTCCTCGATATGTGCGGTGTACTCATCCCTGAAATATCGCAGGGTTGTCAAAACGGGGTTCGGTGCCGTTTTCCCGAGTCCGCAAAGAGAACTCCCGGTGATCTGTTCCGCCAGCTCTTCGAGTTTATCAATATCCTCCGGCTGACCCTCTCCATGTTGTATGCGCTGAAGGATCTCAAGCATACGCCGTGTGCCGATCCGGCAGAAGGTGCACTTGCCGCAGGATTCATTTTGCGTGAAATGAAGAAAAAAGGAGGCGATATTTATCATGCAGGTACTGTCGTCCATAACGACCATACCGCCGGATCCCATAATGGCTCCGGTCTTTACGATAGAATCGTAATCCACTCTTGTATCCAGTAATTCAGCCGGAAGACAGCCTCCCGAAGGACCGCCAAGCTGCACGGCTTTGAAGGGCCGGTCATTTTTAATGCCGCCTCCGATATCGAAAATGATCTGACGGAGTGTCATGCCCATCGGTACTTCAACCAGTCCGGTATGTTTAACCTTCCCGGCCAGTGCAAAAACCTTTGTTCCCTTACTTTTATCCGTTCCGTGGGACGCATAGGCCTCAGCTCCGTGTTCAATGATCCATGCGAGCGATGCATAGGTTTCGACATTATTGTTGTTTGTCGGTTTCCCCCATATTCCGGATTGTGCCGGATAAGGAGGCCGCAGACGCGGCATTCCCCGTTTTCCTTCAATAGAAGCAATGAGAGCCGTCTCTTCACCGCATACAAATGCACCGGCGCCTTCTTTGATCTTTATATGCAGATCGAATCCGCTGTCAAAAATATTTTTACCCAGATAACCCTTCTTTCCGGCTTCCGCGATTGCTTTTTTAAGCCGCCTGACAGCAAGCGGATACTCGGCACGGCAATAAATAAATCCTTCATCGGCACCGACGGCATATGCACATATCGCCATGCCTTCCAGAACGCTGTGCGGATCGCTCTCCAGCACATTCCGGTCCATAAAAGCGCCGGGGTCACCTTCATCCGCGTTGCAGATGATGTATTTTTTATCGCCACCGGCATCTCTGGCAAGCTGCCATTTTAATCCCGTCGGGAAACCCGCACCGCCCCGTCCGCGCAAACCGGATGCTTTTACGGTATCAATGACTTCCTGGGGGGACAGTTGCGTACAGGCTTTTTTCAGGGACTGATAGCCGCCGCCGTCAAGATAATCCTGGATGTTTTCCGGGTCGATGCGTCCTGAATGGCGTGTTACGATACGAAGCTGTTTGCCAAGCTGAGCATTTGCAGGAGCATCCCGGCTGTCGGAAAGAAGAAGCTTGTTTTCCGGCGGTTCATTCCTGACAAATGCGGGAATATCTTTTTCACTGAGATTACCGTAGACGCTGCTGTTACCGTTCTCATCCAGTACTTCGGCCATGGGTTCGGCATAGCAGAATCCCAGGCAGGCAGTTTTCTGCAGTTCAACATTATCCGGAAGAGCTTCTTTAAGTGCTTTATAGACGGCATCCGCACCTGCAGCGAGTCCGCAGCTTGCCAGGCCGACTTTTATTTTTTTTATTGTCATCAGCTACTCGTATTGATCCAATATTTTTACCACCTTATCACTCGTGAGCTTGCCATATGTGCTGTCATCGATCATAACGACGGGAGCAAGACTGCAGCAGCCAAGACAGGCGACCTCTAAAAGCGTAAAACGGCCGTCAGCCGTTGTGTCGTCTTCTTCTGAAAGCTTCAGGTGCGTACGTATTGCAGATGACAGTGTATCCGCACCGGACACGTGACAAGCGGTACCCTTACAGATCCTGACGATATGGCGGCCCCGGGGTTTTAAACGGAACATCGAATAAAAGGTCGCGATCCCGAATAACTCCGCCGCCGGTATGTTGGTCTTTTCAGAAATATAGCGAATGGATTCTTCAGGAAGATATCCCTCTTTTATCTGCAGTTCCTGCAGGATGGGGATAGCGTTTCCCTTCTGTCCTTTATATTTTTCAATGATTTGATCAAGACCGTTTTTCATATGGGGAACTTAGAGTTTTCCAGAAACTTTTCAAAAATGTTTTTCCGGTAATTAAGTGGTTCTCCGCTTTCAGACGGACAGATATTTTTATTTACGTAATTGCTTCTCTGCTTTATTTTAATTATTTTTCAAAATGAGTAAAATACGTGATATACACTTCTTCTCTATTCTCCGGCAGATCCCCTATGAAAATGTCAGCAAGATACTGCGCCTTGAAAAAGCTCCTCATGAAAGGCCGCGGGAGAGCAGGACCGTACTGTCCGAACACCAGTCAGAACATTTCGGCGGCACATGCTTCTCGCTGGTCAATCTCGTCCTCAAGTCCCTTGCTGTAGAGGGAATAAAGGCATATCCCGTCATGGCGGATATCCACCGAAGGAGCTTTCCGCATTTCTTTGCGGTCGCTGAAGACAGGGATAAAAAATATCTTATCGATCCCGGCTATCTGATCAACGAGCCTCTTGAGATCAGTAAAGAACAACCCATGCATCTGCGAAACGGTGCCATTGACTTCATTGTCAGCTATCTCAAAAATGAGGAATACCAGCTTCAGACAGTTTCCAACGGTCAGCAGAAAACCCGCTACACGTTTCATATCGAAGCGCTGGATGAAAGCGCTTTCAGGGAATACTGGATACGTTCATTTGATTATATCAATTCCATTGTCGCCTCACGTTTTATTAACGGTAAATTTATCTACATTCATGATAATTATGTACAGATCCGCAGCAGGGGAAACGTTGAAAAATATGATCAGGCCGTAAAAGCCCTCTATTATCTGAAAAAATATTTCAGTATGGATGAAAAGACCATAGAAACGGCTAATGATCTTTTGCAAAAACGGCAATCAAAGCATTCTGTGACCGGAAACCGGCATACCGGCGGGGAATAACGGACTTCTCCGGCACAATATTTTTCATCCTTTTTAAAAATATTATTTCTCATTCTATTTGGTAATAATTAAGTTCCGGTAAGTAACAGAATACTGATAAGGAGTTTTTAAAAAATGAAGAAACGCTTAACTGCATTTTTATTCATTTGCGTATCTCTGATCTGGGCAGAAGAGGGCATGTGGCTGATGACCCAGATCACTGATCTTGATCTCAATAATAAGGGATTCACAATACCGGCCGGGGACATTTATCATCCCGGTAAAACAAGTCTGCACAATGCTATTGTCTGGCTGGGCGGATGTTCCGCTTCCTTTGTATCACCGGACGGACTGGTGCTTACAAATCATCACTGCGCATACGGGGCTCTGCAGCGCCTCTCTGCTCAGGAAGGCAACGATTACCTTAAAAAAGGTTTTACTGCTTTCGACATCTCTGAAGAACTCCCTGCTCCGGGACAATATGCTTATGTCCTCCAGGAAATTGAGGATGTGAGCAAAGAAGTGATTCGTGCCGCGCGTTTTGCACGCGATATTACCCAGCGTGAAAAAAACATGAAACGCAAGTGCAAGGAGATAGAGGAAGAAACGGAAAACGGGCGCGACGATATACGCTGTAAGGTGGTGAAATTATTTGAAGGAAGGGAATACCGGAAATATGTATACACGAAATACCGGGATGTGCGGATAGTTTACGCACCGCCGGCGTCCATAGGAAAATATGGAGGCGATATTGATAACTGGATGTGGCCGCGCCATACCGGGGATTTTACTTTTCTGCGCGTTTATCAGTCCCCCGACGGAGAGCCTGCGGAATACGCCGAAGATAATATTCCCCTGCAGTGCAGCAACTGGCTGAAGGTCGCCGATGAAGATCTGTCGCCCGGAGATCCGGCATTTATTATCGGTTTCCCCGGAAATACCACGCGTTACCGCACATCCTATGATGTAGAATACACATTGAATTATTTCTATATTCCACGGATAGAGATGTATAAGGAATTGCTGAACATCATGGAGGAAGTTACGGAAGATGATGAAAATGCGGAGATCCGCCTGGCAAGCCTGAACGCCAGTATTAACAATATGATGAAGAAATATCAGGGGAATGTGGAAGGTATACGGGAAACCTCTTTCATTGAAGATAAAAAAGCCATGGAAGCGAAAATAAAAGCTTTTATTAACTCGGACCGGAAGCTTATCAAGCGTTATTCCGGTATTATCAATGACATTTCAGAACTCGTGGAAGAAAGAAAATCCTTTTATGCTCATGATAATATTTTAGATAGTTTCGGGTATTACAGCGGACTCCTTTACTATCTGGCAGATTATGCTTACGAAGTGGCGAGGGAACGTGCAAAACCTGAAGCGGACCGGGATCCGAAGTTTTCGGAAAAGCGCGTCAAAGAATTCGTTGAACGGATCCCCGATCGTTACCTCAGTTTTTATGAACCCTACGATAAACGTGTTTTGCTCCGTGCACTGCGGAAAGCGGGATCCGCTTCCGGGGATTTTTATTTTTTTGAATTACCCCAAGATCCTGCTCAATGGGTCGAAACCGCCTACAGCAAAACCGATCTGGAAGATCCCGAATATGCCGAAGAGCTTTTTTCCATGTCCGCCTCAAGGATCGAAGAACTCGATGATCCCATTATTCAGCTGGCGGTCTCCCTTTACCCACCGAAATTTGAGAAAAAAGAACGTATGTATAACTGGGATGCGCGCATAAATGATCTTCGCGGGCAATATATTGAACTTCTGGATCTTTATAGAGAAAAATCCCTGTATCCTGATGCGACCGGTACGATACGTTTTACTTACGGCTATGTCAAGGGATACCAACCCCGTGATGCAGTATGGTATCTGCCCTTTTCAACGCTCTCGGGTGTTATCGCAAAGAATACCGGAGAAAAACCTTTTGATATGCCCCAAAAACTTGCGGAACTAAAAAATAATAGCGATCCCGGCGAGTGGACGGATCCTGAATTAAAGGATGTTCCGGCATGTTTTCTGATGACCGGTGATATAACGAACGGCAACAGCGGATCTGCGGTTATGAACCGACACGGCAAGCTTATAGGACTTGCTTTTGACGGCAATTATGAGGCAATGACGAGTGACTGGCAATTTCAGGAAGCGATCCAGCGAGCAATTGCCGTTGATATACGTTATGTGCTTTTCATTACCCAAAAATTCGCGGGAGCGCAATGGATCCTGGATGAAATGGGTATCTGAGCGCATCGCGGCGCATATGCCGGTGAAAGGTTACTGAATATCATCCGAACAGCGGTTTTTTCTGAATATTATAAGGTTCTGACATTTTTTATTTTTTGCCATAATCATAACCCCGGTTCCCGGATTTTGTCTTTTATAATTTAAACTTCTTAACATTCTATTATGCTGCTGGGATGAAGGGAGTCGAACCCCTATCCTCTCGGTTAACAGCCGAGTGCCTTGCCTTTAGACCACATCCCATCTTGATTATCATCTGCAATATGATAATATTCCCTTATTATTGCAAGAGTATTTTGATAATTATTTTGCTATTGTTGCTTTATACTTAATTATTGCTTCGATTAATAATATTCTTACAGGCCGCATTTAAAAACGTGAATCTGTTCAGTAAATCTCACTTATGCCGGTTGCTGAGAACGAGGTTGATATCATCCATGCTAATATCCTTATCGGCCATTAATACCAAAACATGGTAAAAAAGATCTGCAAGTTCTTCTTTCAGCAGGTGTTGATCATCATCCATTGCTTCAATAATAACTTCTGTGGCCTCTTCACCGACCTTTTGAGCGATCTTGCGCGTACCTTCGTTGAGAAGTTTTGCGGTATAGGAACCGGGGGCGGGATTTTCCTTACGGCGGGCAATGATCTTTTCAAGTTTTTCCATAAAATGCGTATGAGCGGGATTTTCATCAGCGAAACAGGTGTCCTTTCCCGTATGACAAACCGGTCCGGCGGGGACAGCGCGGATCAGCAGGGTATCGGCATCACAATCTTCCCGGATATGTCTGATATGGAGAAAATTTCCTGAAGTCTCTCCTTTCGTCCATATTTGATGGCGTGAACGGCTGTAAAAAGTGACCTTTCCGCTTTCGCGGGATATTTTAAAGGCTTCCTTATTCATATATCCCAGCATCAGGACCTTGTCGGTGTTGTCATCCTGAATAATGGCGGGTATCAGTCCGTCTGCTTTTGTAAAATCAAGTTCCATAGGCATCCTTTCCAGCTTTTCTGACCGGAATATCGTGTTTGTGAAGATAATCTTTCAATTCCGGTATGGTTATTTCGGCAAAATGAAAAACACTCGCAGCTAAAGCCGCATCTGCTTTACCGTCTCTGAAGATTTCAAGAAAATGCCCGGGTTTTCCGGCACCGCCGGACGCAATGACCGGGATATTCAGCATCTCTGATATCTCTCTTGTAATTTCTATTGCAAAACCCTCCTTGGTTCCGTCATGGTCCATGGAGGTCAGAAGTATCTCTCCGGCACCCCGTTCCGCAGCTTCTTTCACCCACGGGATTGTGCGGATATGCGTTTGTGTCCTGCCTCCGTCAAGATAGACGCGTGAACCGTTCGCATGTGCTTTGCAATCCACTGCAAGAACGATGCACTGACTCCCGAACCGTGCAGCAAGTTTATCGATAATAGCGGGCCGGCGCACTGCAGCGGAATTAATACTGATCTTATCGGCGCCGGCATCCAGAAGCCGTGCCACATCCTCTTCATTCCGGATCCCTCCCCCGACAGTAAAGGGAATATTGATGGTATAAGCAATTTTTTCCACCAGTTCTGAAAAGGTGTTCCGCTTTTCAACGGTGGCCGTGATATCCAGAAAAACCAGTTCATCCGCACCCGCTGCGGCATAACTCTCTGCAAGTTCAACCGGATCTCCCGCACGGCGGATATCGGTGAACCGCACTCCTTTCACCGTTTCTCCGTCACGGATATCCAGGCAGGGTATAATGCGTTTTGTTAACATGGACTTCTGTACCTCCTGATCTGGTCAAGACTTATATGACCTTCATAAAGAGCTTTACCGACGATCACAGCGTCGATATCGAGCTCATCAAGCCTGCGTATGTCCTGCATAGCGGAAACTCCGCCGCTTGCAATAAGATAAATACCGGGATAACGCTCTTTTATCCGTGCATATGTCTTTTCCGCACTTCCGGCGAGCATTCCGTCACGGAAAATATCCGTACTGATAACCGTTCTGATCCCGCGGGAAATATAATCGTCAAGAAAATCCATAAGATCAAGAGAAGTATCTTCTTGCCACCCGGATACGGAAATGCGGCCTTTTCTGAAATCAGCACCGAGAATGATCCTTTCCGCTCCGAAGGTTTTCAGCCACTGCACAACCCGGCCGGGATCCTGAACCGCGATACTTCCCGCAGTGATCTGTGCAGCTCCCGACGCAAATATCTTTCTGATATCCGCATCGGTTTTTATACCTCCGCCGACGTCGACCCGTAAATTCGTATTATTGCAGATAGCCCTGATCGTATCCGTGTTAACGGCATGGCCCGAGCGTGCACCATCCAGATCCACACAGTGAAGCCGCTTCAAACCCGCTGATTCAAACTTTTTCGCTACACGCAGCGGATCAGTGTCGTAAACGGTTTTATCCTCATACCGTCCCTGACGCAATCTTACACAGGCTCCGTCAATGATATCTATTGCGGGAATTATCTCGATCATAATATTTTGTCTCTGTTTATTCTCCCGGCATCAAGAAAATTCTTCAGGATGCGTTCTCCGATCCCGCCGCTTTTTTCCGGATGAAACTGCAGGGCATAATAATTATCTTTTTGCAAAGCTGCCGCAAAGGGATGAATATAGTCCGTTGCGGCGATTTGCTCCCTACAGGATTCTGCTGCAAAGCTGTGTACGAAATAGACATATGCACCCTCGGGAATGTTACGGAAGAGAGGGCCTTTCAGATCATAAATACGGTTCCAGCCCATATGCGGAACCTTTTTCAGCGGCGGAAAACGCTTTACTTCTGCAGGAAATATGTTCAGACAGTCCGTATTGCCTTCTTCCGTGAAGGAACACATTAACTGGAGTCCCAGACAAATTCCCAGAACCGGTTGTTCTAATTCCGCGATCAATTCATCGAGTTTACGTTCACGAAGATATTTCATGGCGGAAGAAGCCTCCCCCACGCCCGGAAAGATCACCCGTGCGGCATCTTTGATCTCAGCCGGATCATCGGTAACTTTTGCCTGGACGCCCAATCTGGCCAGTGCGATCTGAACGGAGCGGATATTTCCCGCATTGTATTTAATGATCACGGCGTGCATCAGAGTATGCCTTTCGTGCTTGGCAGATCATTTGAGGTGATCTGAAATGCCTGACGGAATGATCTTGCCGTTGCCTTGAAGACGGCTTCAGCTATATGGTGATCATTATCTCCTTCTGCTTTGATATTCAGGGTGCAGCCCAGTGAATCGCTGAGTGACTTAAAAAAGTGCTTCAGCATTACGGAAGGAAATTCACCGATCATTTGCCCGTTCAGTGTCACATCCCATTGTAAATTCGGTCTTCCGGAAATATCCAGGGCAACCTGTGCCAGCGATTCATCCATCGGCAGTAAAAAACCATAACGTTCTATTCCGCGTTTATTTCCCAGCGCTTTTTTTATTGCCTCGCCCAACACCAGGGCGGTATCCTCGATACTGTGATGCGTATCAACCTCCAGATCTCCTTTGACACGGATCCGGCAATTTACTCCTGCGTGTTTCGTAAATAGCTCAAGCATATGATCAAAGAAGCCTATACCGGTTGAAATATCAGCTTCTCCGCTTCCGTCCAGATCCATTTTAATTTCAATATCCGTTTCTGTTGTTTTTCTCCGTACGGAAATTTCACGTTTCGGTCTGATCAAATATGCCGAAATTTCCTTCCAGGAAAAGGATGAAAAGTCGGCATCGGGATGATCTTCGCCGACATAAATACTTTTTGCATGGAGATTCTTTGCCAGCCGGATATCGGAATCACGGTCACCGATCACATACGAATTCGACAGATCATAATCAGCATTCATGTATGCCGTAAGCAGACCGGTCTCGGGCTTCCGTGTCGGTGCTTTTTCCGATTCATAATGTCTGTCTATCAGAACATCCGAGAACAAAATACCTTCATTTTTCAATAGTTCAAGGATCCGGTTCTGTACGCTCCGGAATCGTTCCCATGGATAATCCAGCCGGCCGAGACCGTCCTGGTTACTTATCATAACCAGCTCGTAATCAGTATGTTTTACAATATTACTTAATGCGTTTATCACGCCGGGAAGAAAGCGCAATTTTTCCAGACTGTCAATACGTTCATCCATGGTTTCTGCAATGATCGTTCCGTCACGGTCGATAAAAAGTACACGTTTCATGTATTCACCTTTTCTGAATATTCCTTAAGTTCATTTACGAGAATCTTATTTTCCCGGTGCGTTCCCACCGTGATGCGAAGACAGCCCTCACAGTGAAGCTGATCCGAGCGGTCACGGACAATGATGCCCCGGCTTTTCAGGTACCGGTATACCGCTTTGGCATCTTCAAACCGTGCAAGAAAAAAATTCGCATCTGTCGGTAATATCTCTTTTACAAGGGGAATGCTTTTTAAAGCCCTTATCAGCTCTCCGCGTTCCTTTTTGATCTGCAGTACCATGTTGACTTTTCTTTTTTCATCCTGTAGCGCTTTCAGTATTGCCGCCGCGGTAAGATCACTGATATTATAGGGATATTTGATCTTATTCATGATCTCAATGATCTCGCGTCCGGCAAATGCCATTCCCATGCGCACGCCCGCCATTCCCCATGCCTTTGAGAAGGTCTGCAGCACAACGAGATTGGGAAATTCATTTATACGCTGATTCCAGGAAACCTTATCCGAAAAATCGATATATGCCTCATCAAGAAGGACCAGGCTTTGGGTATTGCGCAGTATTGCTTCGATATTTTCCGCTTGAAAACTTTTTCCGCTGGGATTATTGGGAGAACAGATAAAGATCAGTTTAGGTTTTACTTTCCGGGCCTTTTGGATGACCTGCGGAACGTCCAGAGAAAAATCTTTCTTTAACGGTACGTAAAGGATATTCACATCATTGATCTCCGCGCAAACCCGGTACATACCGTAGCTTGGAGGCATGATCATCAGACTGTCGGTGCGCGGCTCACAAAAAGCGCGGACCAGAATATCAATAGCTTCATCGCTGCCGTTCCCGAGAAAGATTTTTTCCGGGGTATCAATATTTTTATGTTCGGCGATCTTTTTGCGGACTTGTTTCTGCAGCGGATCGGGATAACGGTTCATTTTTTTTCTTGCAGCGGATCCCGCCGTATTTTCATTTGCATCCAGATAGATCTTTGCCTTTCCGCTGAATTCATCACGGGCGGATGCATATTTTTCCAGTTTTCTGATATTTTCCCTTACCAGGGAATTCGCGGAGAATTTCATATATTATTCCCGATCCTGTTCTTTAATTTGCTGTAACCGGCGGCTTACAGCACGTTTATGTGCATCAAGCTCCTCTGAAGCGGCCATGTTCTCAATTGTGGGACCGATTTGGCGGAGACCTTCTTTTGTGATCTTTTGAAAGGTCAGCATTTTCATATAAGAATCGAGTGATATCCCGCTGAAATTTTTCGCATACGCATTGGTCGGAAGCGTATGATTGGTTCCGGATGCGTAATCTCCCGCGGATTCCGGTGTGTAATCTCCGACAAATACAGATCCGGCGTTCATCACCTTATCAGTGAGCACGCCGGCATCACGGGTCTGAAGGATCAGGTGTTCCGGCGCATAGTAATTTGAAAATCCAATACATTTTCCGAGGTTCTTTAAAACAATAATTTTTGCATTATCCATTGCTTTCCCGGCTATTTCGGAACGGGGAAGTTCCTGAAGCTGTTGCTGTATCTCTTTATTCACTTTCCGCGGCATATCCGTATCTGTGGTTACCAGCAGCATCTGACTGTCGGCACCGTGTTCCGCCTGTGACAAAAGATCTGCAGCAATGAATACCGGATTCGCCGTTTCATCTGCAATAACGAGCACTTCCGAGGGTCCGGCCGGCATATCAATTGCAAGTCCTTCTGTTACCGCATGCAATTTTGCAGCGGTTACATATTGATTTCCGGGTCCGAAGATCTTATATACGCCGGGAACGGATTCGGTGCCGTACGTCATTGCGGCAATGGCCTGCGCTCCACCTGCTTTATATATTCCCCGGATCCCGGTTTCTTTTGCGGCCCAGAGAATGGCCGGATGTATACTGCCGTCTTTCCGTGGCGGAGTGCAGAGAACGATCTCCTTACAGCCGGCGAGCATTGCGGGGATGCCCAGCATCAGCACACTTGAGAAAAGCGGCGCCGTACCGCCGGGAATGTAAAGTCCCACTTTTTCCACCGGTCGTGATTCGCGCCAGCATACAACACCGGGGGAAGTTTCAATAAACCTTATCTCCGCCCGCTGTGAAGAATGAAAAAGGCGGATATTTTCCGACGCAAGCCGAATATCCGATTTCAGTTTTTCAGGGACCGATCTTTCTGATGCGGCTACTTCATCGGCTGTACAGCGGATCTCATCAATTTCCGCACTGTCAAAACGTTTTGTATAATATTTCAGAGCCGAATCGCCGTCGCTTTTCACTCTTTTAAAGATCTCACGGATTTTCGGAAAAAGCTCTTCCCTTGATATCTCCGGCCGTTTACAGATCTCCGGCCATTTTTTTTCTTCCGGATATGTATATAATTCCATTTTTTCCTCACAGGATCATTTTTTCAATATCGGTTACCAGCAGACTTTCGGCACCCGCATCTTTTAACTGCTGAATGATCTCCCAGAACCTGTCTTCGTGGATCACGGAATGTACGGAACTCCATCCGGGCTCTCCGAGCGGCATTATGGTGGGACTTTTCATTCCCGGCAGGATCTCACAGACGGCTTCGAGTTTATCGTTGGGAACATTTAAAAGAATATACTTACGGTCCTTGGCGGTATTCACAGATTGTATGCGGAAACAGAGCTCCTCTATGCGCGTCTGTTTTTCACTGCTGAGATCCCGGTGTTCATAAATACAAGCTTCCGATTCCAGAATTGTCTCAACCTCTTTTAATCCGTTGCTTATCAGAGTACTGCCCGTGCTGACGATATCAAAAATGGCATCGGCCATATCTATGCCGGGTGTGATCTCCACAGAACCGGAGATCTTATGAATATCGGCGTTCACGTTCTTTTCACTCAGATAATCCCTGAGTATCGTATCATAGGATGTTGCAATGCGTTTGCCCTCAAGTGAATGAATATTTTTATAATTTTCATGCTTCGGAATGGCTATGGACATTCTGCATTTCCCGAATCCAAGGGGAAGAATTTTTCGGATATCGGCTTTTGCTTCCAGAACAACATTGTCGCCGACTATCCCGATATCGGCGATACCGTCTTCAACATAACGGGGAATATCGTCATCGCGAAGAAAAAGCAGTTCCAGGGGAAAATTCGACGCGGATGTTTTCAGTTTGTCGCTTCCGGCATTCTTGAAATGAATACCGCAGTCTTTAAGAAGCTCAAGGCTTGCCGCGGCAAGCCGTCCTTTTTTCTGAATTGCTAAGGTTATCATTCTTATCCTTTTTTCTTTACATAAAAAAACCCGATTCTTTCAGGGAATCGGGATAATTTTATCTACAGTACGAACATCCCGCCTCCCTATGGAGCTGTATGATGAATCATATGTAAATACTGAACTGTCCTCATTTTCTGCACTTTCTGCCTGCGAATTAACAGTCAATTTAATTTGTTGTTCAACACATGACGTCAGTAACCTATCCGGGATCTAGAAAATATAAAGACCCAGTGATAAGCGAACCACATTTGCAAAGACGTTCGTATCGTCACTTGTTTCTGCCGTATAGATATCGGTAATTCCCTGAACGAAGCGAACATCCAGTTCCACCATATCAAATACCTTTACTCCGGCACCGAACACAAGTCCCATTTTTGCAAAATCAAAATCGGAAATATCGATATCTTCTCCATAAACCTCGGGATCACCCAGAGGAATGCCGACATTGAATCCTCCCATAACAAAAGGCTTGGCAATAGCAAGATCGATATTATACCGTCCCATAATGACGCCGTTAAGGTAATTGGTGCGGATGGTGGTATTATCGACCACATCTGCACCTTCGCCTTCAAGAACGCCTTCGATTGAGAATCCTTCCATGGAGAAAAGCGCCTCTCCCTGAACGGCAAAAGAACCTAGATTGATCAATGCAAAACCACCACCGACAAATCCGGTGATGTTTTGCAGATCACTGAATTCGTCAACATATCCCTGATAATCAAAATCTTCGCTTTCAATGTAGGAATAGTTTGCACCCAGCTTCACTCCCAGATCAAACTGAGCAAATGCGGCCGATGCAAACAATACACACATCAAAACAATCAAAAGTTTCTTCATTTTTCAGATCTCCTGTTTTTGGTAATATTCAACACCTCCAAACATAAGCCTTATCTGCATTTTCAGCAATGGTTTTTTTATAATTTTACCTGTTTTTTACCGGCCGAAAAAATATCCCGAAAATCATATTTCCGGGAACGCTAAGCGGTTTTTTGCTAAAACCAAAAAATCCCTGTGTTATTGAATTATCCTGAATATATTATGCGTTTGACTGAAAACAACAGCCGGAGAATGCAATGGAATCAATAAGACCGTTGATAAAAAAGGCAAAGACCGCCTCAGGTATACTGAGATCACTTGACGTTAATGCAACAACCTCCATTCTCGGGGATATGGCCGAAACCGTAAAAAACAACCGGGAAATGCTCATAAAACTAAATAAACAGGATGTTGAGAACGGGAAAGCGATGCATCTTTCACCCCTGATGATGGAACGCCTGCAACTCGATAAGACCAGATTAACGAATATCGCCGGCTTGCTGCAAGGACTTTCCGAAACGGCCGATCTTTCCCTTTACAATCGACAATTCAAACGTTCAGATAAAAATCTGTTCACTTACGCTCCGGAGGTTATGGGTATTATCTATGAATCCTGTCCGTTTATTACCGCCGTTTCTGCGGGACTTTCGATCAAGGCGGGCAGTATCGTTATTCTGCGGGGAGGAAAAGAAGCCTTTCACACAAATACCGCTCTGGCTTCGATACTTTCGGATGTGCTTGAGAAATATCACTTACCGAGAGAGATCATAACGCTTATACCCTCAACGGACCGCGTACTGATGGCAGAACTGATCCGCCTGAGCGATCTTGTTGACATTATTGTACCTCAGGGCAGTGAGGGACTGAT
This sequence comes from Fidelibacterota bacterium, assembly GCA_046482575.1. Lineage (GTDB taxonomy): Bacteria > Fidelibacterota > Fidelibacteria > Fidelibacterales > Fidelibacteraceae > M50B103. The sequence goes on along the minus strand of JAWOEU010000048.1, from coordinate 7,342 downwards.
ACAATATGTCACAAACAACAGCTTAATTCCCGTTATCCGCGGATATAACGGACTTTTTAACCTCTGCGTGGACAGGGAGATAGAAATAGACAAGGCTATAAAACAACTTCTTTCCTCTGATAATTCAGCTGAATAAATTATATAAGATCTAATTATTTATTGTGTAGCCGGAATATCATTACTGAAGGCTATCCGCAGGCGCGGCAGTATTTTCTTCATTCTCTTCACTCTCTTCATCCTCTTCCTCTTCCGTTCCGGCATCATCGATCGGATCTTCCTGTTTTTCTGTGGAAGGTGCTCCGTATTGAACGTTTACGGTGTCCAGAGCATCGCCCATCGCATAAACAGAGTCGATATACGTCAGCAATTTTTCGGGCCGTGATGACGAATTCTGCATAAGATATATCATGATCATCTTGTGAACTTTTGCATTATTCTTATACAGATTCTCTTTCATCATCATATTTGAAGCCTGCAGCTGTGATTTGAGTGAATTAATGGAATAATTCATTATATCCATGATATTACGTTCAATTAAATTCAAGTCCCTGATCATATACTGCAATTCGCGTGAAAGATGCTTTTGATTTATCATAAGCGAATCCAGTGTCGTCTTGATATGCGAAAAATCGAATATGGAATAATCCGCATCCTTAAAACGCGTTTCCAGGCGCTGAAGGGTGTCTATATCTGCTTGCAGACTGTCAATATAACGCGATTGATACTGCAATAAGCGCTGAAGTGAATCGATCCGGGTATTCTTACGGTAGCTCTCCTCCATCAGTTCCAGAAACAAAGAATCATTATCACGCTGCAGTTTTGAATAGAGTGAATCCTGGCGCTGCAGCTGCAGGTCTTTGCTCATTTCAATTTTACTGACAATAGTACTGTCGGCTTTCTCCGCCTCTTCGTACAGCCGCTGATTCTCCATGCGGACATAGGATTTGGTGGCACAGCTTCCAAAAAAGAAAAAGGTCATGACGAGATAAAGTAATACATGTTTTTTCATAACGCTAACATACGCATTAATGCGATTTTTGCATAGGATTTAATTTCATTTTCAACACGGATCTCGTGACCGTTTTTTCCGGCACGGATCTCTTCCAGGGTTCTCAGAAGGCTTTCCGGGGTTATCATGCTCATCGTAGCACATTGAAATCCGGGTTCCGACAAAGAGATAATGGTTTTCCCGGGAAACTGCTCTTGCAGCCGTTTTACAAGATGTTGCTCCGTGCCGATACCCCAGATACTTCCCTCGGGAGCTTTCGACACCAGATCAATAATAGTCGATGTGCTTCCAAAATGGTCCGAAAGCCGAACAACGTCATTTTTACATTCTCCGTGAACCACAATATGTATATCAGGATAGCGTTCACGAAGATCCAGAACATCCTGCGGTTGAAAATATTTATGTACACTGCAGTAGCCGTTCCAGAGGAATACGCGTGTTTCCGTTATTTCCGCTGCATCCGGCAGTTCATCCAGAAGTCCGATCTTTGTTGAAGGGATCCCTTTTGACAAGGCAGTATTCATTCCCAGATACCGGTCGGGGAAAAAAAGGATCTTTTTACCCCGTTCCATAGCCCAGTCAAAAACTTCAGATGCATTTGAGCTCGTGCAGACAATACCGTCGTTTTTGCCGACAAAGGCTTTGATATCGGCGCTGGAATTTATATAGGTGACGGGGATTATCTTTTCACCGGTATGTGAAGTAAGATGTTTCCAGACTTCTTCGACATCTTTACGACCGGCCATATCCGCCATGGAACATCCGGCCTGCAGATCCGGCAAATATATTTTCTGCTCATCGCTGCTCAGTATATCCGCACATTCAGCCATAAAATACACACCGCAGAAAACAATATGCTTTTTCTTCATATCCGCCGCTTTTCTGCTGAGAATAAGCGAATCTCCGCGAATATCGGCAAAACGGATCACATCATCCCGCTGATAATGATGACCGAGAATAAGCAGATCTTTTTCTAATTCCCTTTTAAGTGCTTTTATCTTCGCCTGGACCCGTGGATCCGTTTTTTCATGCTGATATCTTTCTACGCCTTTTTCGTAATACATCATATTAGTAATCAATCCCTTCCTGTGCAGGCTTTTTGAGCTGATACGGATGCTTTATTTCCTGCATATCCGTTACCAGGTCCGCCTTTTTAACAACATCCTGCCCTGCTTCCCTGCCGGTAAGAATGCAGTGCACCGTGTCCGGAACGGCATGTATCAGATCAATTATTTCCTTTTGAGCAATGAGTTTCACCATTCCCGCGGTCAGGATCTCATCAAGTACGATAAGATCATATTTCTTTGATCCCAGCATTCGGTAAGCTAACTCCATTGCTTCTGCAGCGGCCTTTTTATGATCGGTCTCTTCAAATTTATCACCGGCTATCTTATAAAAACCTTTCCCCGCCTGAAACATATCAACAAGATCGCTCAGATAATGCTGAACGGCATAATGTTCGCCGTATTGCGAACCGTCTTTAATGAATTGAATTATACAGCTTTTTTTAAAATATCCCGATGCGCGGAAAACAGTGCCAAGTGCGGCACTGGTTTTTCCCTTTCCGTTTCCGGTATAGACAATGATCATCAGACCTTCCCGCTATTTACAAGTTCGGCAAAGAATTCAAAGGAACGATCGTAAGTTCGCTCTGCTTCTTCTGTAAAAAAACAGGCGGGAAGCTGACGTTTGCGGCGATGATGTTCAATACATTCACAGCAAATACCTTTTCGCGGACAAGAGTACGTACAGTTACAACTCCTGAGATTTTCTTCCATCCTGCATTCCATTTTTGTACCTCTCTTTTATGCATGAACCTTTCCGCCTGATTCATGATACCGTCATGACCAGACCGTTATCCGGAATACATTATTGAATTGATAATTATATATGATCCGGTGATCATCAAACAGCGTTCGTTAAATTATGTTCTTTGATTTTCCTGTACAGCGTACGCTCACTCATTCCCAGGGCCTGAGCCGTTTTACGCTTGGATCCGTAATATTTTGCCAGTGTCTTCGCAATTGCATCCCGCTCGATCTCCTCCATGGTCCTGTTGTCATCTTCCGGTTCAGGTTCAATGTCGTGCGTATCCGATTGCTGGATATAACGTGAAATATCTTTCATCTTATTCAGGGTGACCATGTCTTTTTCATTAATGGAGGACAGTTTGTTTTTGATATCTTCAACATCCTGACGAATGTGAAAAAGCTGGCGAAGAATAAGTTCTCTTTCTACCTGATCCGTTTCTTTATTGACCCTCACAGGGAAACGTGTATCATAGGATCTCTCTTCCGTATTACCAATATGTGATGATACGGTTTCGGCTTTTATGGTATTGCTGTCTTCCAGGACAAAAACCGATTCGATAAAATTCTTGAGTTCGCGAACATTCCCTTCCCAGGAAGCTTTCATTAATATATTCATTGCCTGGGGGGTTATGGGTTTATAAGCAATATTATGTTCGTCTGCATAGCGCATCATAAAATACTCTGCCAGCATGGGGATATCTTCCCTGCGTTCACGAAGCGGCGGAATACGGATCATGATGGTCTTCAGCCGGAAAAAAAGATCTTTGCGGAAACGGCCGGCATTGACCTCTTCGGAAAGTTCGCGGTTCGTTGCCGCAATAACGCGTACATTTACTTTTCTGGCGGTGCTTTCCCCGACACGTGTTATTTCGCCCTGCTCGAGTGTCCGCAAAAGTTTTACCTGGGTCTCTGAAGGCAGCTCTCCGATCTCATCCAGCAGGATGGTGCCCTTGTCGGCGGTTTCAAAAAAACCCTTACGATCCTCAACTGAACCCGTAAATGACCCTTTCTTATGTCCAAAGAGTTCGGATTCGATCGTTCCGGCGGGTATGGCACCGCAATTCACAATAACATAGGGTCCGTGTTTCCGCAGGGACAGATCGTGCAAGGCTTTTGCAACGAGCTCCTTCCCCACACCGCTTTCGCCGTAGATCAATATGCTTATATTTGAAGGTGCAACCTGCTCCACCGTACGGATAACCTGTTTTATCTCATCGGAGCTGCCAATAATACCGTATTTCTCTTCAATATTCCGCATAAGGGAAAAATATTTACAATTTTATGGATTATCAAGACATTTTTGCCATTATGGCACATATTATGGTCATTTTAAGAAATATTATCTTATTATTTTTTTCAGCGAATCTTTTGCGTCACGAACATGCGGAATTACTTCGTTGCTCTCAATGCTCTTCTCATAATATAATCTTGCTGATCTGGTCAGACCCATGTCCATATATACGTCAGCGATATATTTCGGAATAATTGCCCGGTACCAGGAATATTCAATCGCATCTTTCTCGTAAACTTCATTAAAATAATTCAGTGCTTCCGCATGATCATTTTTCAGCATTGCCCGGATGCCTTTCAGGTAAATAAGCCGGGAACGCCATCCGGTATCATTATGCAGAACACCGCTGTCCAGAAGCCGTTCGATATGACGAATACGGCGGTTACCTTCAGCCCGGCGATTTAAATAAAATGCATTTTCGGCTGCAATTGCCAGAACTTCAAGATTATCCGGATAGTTGTTTAAAAAATTTACATATAATTTTTCACATTCTTTGTGATCCGACTTATCATAAAGATAAATGTACATAAGTGCAATTGCCGCTTCCCAGCGCGTATATTTTCCATGCAGATAGGCATCCCGGAGATCATCAATTCCGTTGGACTGCGGTCTTACTAAGATCCCTTTAAATCCCGCATTACGTACTACGACCGACGCATAATAATCAAAAGACCCTGTCCCGAAGTCCATATCAACGTAGGGTTCCTCACTGTAATAATCAATACTGATCTTGTTTGAAAGGATTTTCGGACCTTCTTTCAAGATCGCGATATAGTCCATTTCCTGCAGATAGATACGCATTTTACCGCCCAGAAGCGCCGTATAGTAGAATTGGGCATGTACATCTTCCGGATGTTCCCGCAAATAATCTTCAAAAAACGGTCTGAAGCGCCTGATAGTTTTGTTTGCTTTTATATCCAGACTGTCATATTCGGCGTTGGCCAGCTGTGAGCGGATGTTTGCATAAGAGTAAAAGGTATAATACGGGTAAGGATAATCCGATGCGTGCATCTTTTCTTTCAGGATGGCAATGGTCTCATCAAAACGATAATTATAAAAATGATCAAATATTTCCGCGTTATCTTCCCAGATATCTATAGCATATACCGGAAAAACCGCGATCACGACCAACAGGATTTGGAGTAGGATTCTCATTTGACTATAATGATCTTGCTTGGAACGACCCAGGCATGGCTAAATCCGTTATTCTGCATTCTCTTCTGAAATTGCTGCGCCTCATCATGATCCTTATAGTTTCCGAGACGAACTTTATAATTCGGAGATTCAAAATCGACATACACCGGCAAGTTAAAAAGGGAATTGGCCTTTTCTTTGACCTTTAACGCCTCCTGCAGGTTTTGTGTGGATATCAGCTGGATCCTGTATCCCGAGGTTTCAATATATTGGTGTTCTCTGCGGCCCGGATCTTCTTCAAAGACTTTTTCATCGCTAAAGAGTATTGTTTTTATCTGTTTCAGGTGATAAGGCTTCCGGATTTCCTCCGGGTCGAGAAATTCCTGCTGCACATGCTGTGCCGGCAAACGTGCGGTAAAAAATAAAAGTACGAAGATCATCACCGTTTTTTTAATCATTGTTCTATCATTCCCAGGTGTTTCATTTTAATCCAGCCGGATTTATCATCAAAGTAGCTTATATTTGCCCATTCATCTTCGATCTTTTTATTTATTCTGACCTTTGAGCCCTCATGCAGAATAAAAAGCAAGGCGTCATTATCATCGGGAGCGGAAAGGACATTCGCTTTTTCGTTGATGATTATGGCATGTTTTTCTTTACGTTCCCGCACGGTATCGACCGTAATGTAGCTGAGCAATAGTATAAGAACAACGATAATCCCTGCGGAAGTCATCCATAAGGTTTTATGGGATCTCCCGCTTAGTAGTGCATGAATGCGGCAGCTTCCCGATATCAGTACAAGTATAAGGAAAAGAGCACCTATGGTGCGGAGAACATGAGAAAGGGACAATTGTTCCTGTAAATTCTCATACCGGCGGAAAAACGGGGTCATTTCAGGAAGAACGATCTTATCGATAAGCTGCTGACGGGCAATGGAGAGATTATACTCAATATCCTCCTGTCCCGGTGACAGACGTTTTGCCTTTTCCCAGTACAGGATAGCTTCACCCAATTCACCCTGCCGGTAATAACTGTTCCCGAGGTTATAGTAGAGTTCCCAGCTTACACTTCCTTCTGCCTCTAATTCATGAAAAATACCGGCGGCTCTGGAATAATTATCATTGGCATAAGCGGAAATACCATCCTTAAAGCGCTGCTCGCGCCCGTTATCTTGCGGGTAAGCCAGTAATGGAAAAAGAATGAACATCAGGATCAGATATCTCATATTTTTTCAATTTCCTCAATAATGTTCAATGCCTGTTCTTTTAGTTTGTCCAGATGAACGTGAGAGACCATTCCCGGAGCATATTTGAATGTTTCAATACTTTTGATCAGGTCATTTATCTCCGGATAACGGTCAACATTGATCTGTTTATCCCGTAAATATGTCCTGAAACCGGTTTCGATATGTTTCAGTACTTTTTCATGGGAGCTTTCCCCTTCCGTCTGCTGTAACTCAAGAACGGCATTTTTCAATGCATTTCTATAGCGGATTTTTTTTATATTCTTATGCCGTGATCTGATAATATACTCCGCCAGAATAAAAAGCAGTGCCATAGCAAAAGCCAAATAATAAAGGACCCGGTTGCGCGGATCTTTTACGGGATCGTATGCCGTATCGCGCAGTTTGCTCTCTTCCGTCTGGATAAAACGGATGTCCTTTGATAGTGTACGGACCTTTCCGGATACCGGTGTTGAGGCATAATCGCCGGCAAGTTCAGGTTCCATAGTTACCTGACTTCAGTCAGGCCGAATTGAAGCGCTTTTTCCCACGCCGATTTGCTTTTCGATCTTCTCCAGATTGTATCGGGTATGGGCATTGGCCGGATCAATTTGCAATGCCGCCAGAAAATGCTCCCTGGCTTTTTGCAGATCCTTCAACCGGTAATAGGCTATGGCCAGATTATGATGCGATTCGGCATCCCGTGGTCGTTGGGTCAATGCTTGCGCGAAAGAGTGGATCGCCTCCCGATAGTTCCCCTGCCGCAGGTATGCAAGGCCCAGTTCATTGAAGATCACCGGGTCTTGGGAGTGAAGCCGGAGCGCTTTGGACAGGTTTGTAACGGCCTGCGCCGGCTCGTTCTGCCTCAATTTAAC
>JAWOEU010000015.1:0-24328 GCA_046482575.1 Fidelibacterota bacterium | reverse complement strand
ACCGGATCCTTCAGAATAGCTTCGGCATGCATGGGCACCCCGTCCACCCGGATGACGGCATTGACCAGCCGGATGCCGTGACTGTAGTCCACATAGCTGTCGTAATGACCGGTATACAGCGGCTGGATGGGAGAACCGCTCTTGTAATGCCAGCCGTAGATGGCCACACGGTCCGGCATGTTTTTGAGAGCATTGCATATCACCACATCTTTTTTGATGCCGGCGATCAATTCATGGATACTGCCGTTTTCTTCTTCCCGGGCGGTGTTGATATCTTCGTTATGTTCCACGAACTTATACACCTGTTCGTTGTTATTACCGACAGGAGCATAAGGAATAGGTGCCAGCCGCACGGTGGCATGCTGCCAGATGTCGTCGCAGAGTTTTCGCGTGGTAAGGATACAGCCGAAAGCGTCGGCGATCTTTTGGGCGGTTTCCGGTCCCATCGGGATACGGCAGTAATCGGCATTTGTACCGATGGACAGATAGTCGGACATGACATCATAAGCGACCTCACGGGATACGCCGTCGGCGTCCGTGAACGTTGTGGTGACGGTAATGGGATCGCGGAGGATATCCGGCATATTGCCGCTTAGGATCTCCGCCAGGATCAGCGGTTCGCGCTCACCGAAACTCATGCCGAGGATGTCTTCCATGAACTCCGTGCCCCCGGGGGCATCCTCCGGGCGGTCGGGCAGACACAGCGGAGTAATATCCGCGTATTCGATATCTGCATGCCGGTAACTGTCCTCTTCCCCGCCGTGGTAAATGACCAGTTGTGTGGAATCGCGGAAGGCCAGCGAGTCGATATCCGCCAGTCGTACCTGCCGTATGCCGGTCGTCGTGTGCAGACTCAGCGCCGCATTGGACAAGGAATCCAGTTCCGCGAAGGCCAGTTTCCGGATAGTGTCCGCCGTATATTCCCAATGTTCCGCTTCGCCTTCGATCACCAATGTTTGTCCCGCCGGCATAGCGGCTGTCAGCAACAGCACCGTCAGGCAACAAAAATATCGTATTCTTTTATTCATATTACCCCGCTTATTCACTCCTCACTCTTTACTTCTCACTCCTCACTCTTTACTTCTCACTCCTCACTCTTTACTTCTCACTTCTCACTTCTCACTCTTTTCGCCCTCAATCGCAACCCCCATCCGATGGAAAATCTGCCCTCCGTGATCGTATTGTCACTATTCGAGTAGGCCAGCATCCGCTCACCGTTCCCGGCGCAGACCATCCAGTTAAAAACATCGGTGGGTTCCAGGACCTCTTTACCGGCGATCTTCCGGAAAGAAAAGTACACTTCCTTCTGGTCTTTGTCCGTATTTTCCTCGACACGCAGGGAGGGACGCAGCAGCTCTCCCTCATCGCTGATAAGGCAGGGATATTCTCCATCCCTTTCCGGGACAGAGAGATTGTCCTGCAAATATACCAGAAAGGACAGAATATGGTGGACGGGTGCCGGCGCGGGATTCACCTGTCCCGTCGAATAGCGGATTACCCCGTCCTCATAATATTCCGCGTAATACTGCTCGAAATCGTCCTGATGAATATATTTTTTCAGCGAATCCAGTGCTTCTGCGCCCGGAGAAGTATAGTAGTGGTACCAGTTATCCGTATCATAGATCTTGTCAAAAGCACCCCGGGTAAAAGCATGATAAACGATCTCCACGACACCATCCGCCAGTTTGTTTTCCGTAATTTCAACACCTGCAACGCGAACACCGAGAAGATTTACATCAAAAAAAAGTGTATCGGAAGCCCCAAGACTCCCGCCGATAAAAACACATATGAGCGCAAAGAATTTTTTTTTCATCATTCAGATTCGTAACAACAGCATTGCGATAAGAAGATAGATGAGAACTCCCATGATATCGATCGTTGTGGTTACAAAAGGACCTGTTGCAATTGCAGGATCTATCTTCATTTTATTCAGGACCATTGGCATCACCGTTCCCGTAAACGTCGCCAGTGTCATTGCTATCGCAATACCCAGGGAAACCGAAATACTCAGTTCGATGCATCTTACTATGGGATAATCATAAGCATTCGTCTGAATGACATAGGACATCAGAAAAGCAATAAGACCTAAAAAGATGCCGTAAGTAATTCCGAGTGTCAGGCCTACACGCACCTCCTTAAAAATGATTTTGAGAGCGGTATCCGGATTAACCCGCCCGGTCAGAAGTCCGCGCGTAATAATGGTCGAACTTTGTGTCCCGATATTACCGCCCATACCTGCAATGACGGGAAGAAATGATGCGAGTATAATGTAAGTGCTTAAAAGATCATGAAAAAGTCCAATAGTCGTAGCTGCGATCAAACCGCCGATATATGTTACCATCAGCCAGGGAAAACGTTTTTTTGTGGTTTCCCACGTTGACTTCAGAATAATATCCGTGTCACGCCCCAGTCCCGCCATCTGCAAAAGATCCTCGGTGGCCTCTTCGCGCAGAACGTCGATAATATCATCGACCGTCACCACACCGATAAGCTTATTTTCATCATCAACGACCGGAACCGCGACAAAATTATACCGTGATGCTATTCGGGCAACCTCTTCCTGATCCGTTTCCGGCCGGATGCTGACCACTTCCTCCACCATAATATCGGAAAGCTTCTTTTTCGGATCGTTCAGCAGCAACTGCCGCAGGGAAACTACGCCGATCAGGTGATTGCGGTCATCGGTAACGTAGATATAAAAGACCATTTCCGTATCAACGCTTTTCTGTATTTCCTCGGTTGCGCTTGCGATCGTATAGTCTTCAGAAAGATGAAAGACTTCCGGATTCATGATACTGCCGGCGGTGTCTTCCTCATAACCCATGAGAGCTTCAACTTCACGGGATTCTTCATCCTGCATCATTTTGAGGAGTTCCTGCTGTTCATCCAGCGGGAGAAGACGCAGAATATTGGATTCATCATCATAATCCATTTCACGGAAAATATTGATGATCTCGGTACGGTTCAGAGATTTAAGAATATCAACAATGATATTGTCATCTACTTCGGACAGGACCTCGGCTTTTTTATCATAACTTTTGATAAGAGAAAAAAAGTAAAGTCTTTCATGAGAAGTGAAAGAACGGAAAAGCAACGCAAGGTCTGCAGGGTGCGTCTTATCAATAATATTGACCAAATTGGCCTTCGCACCCCGGCGGTGCAGTTTACGATAGGTATCAACAAGCAGTATCACTTCATTGTTCCTCATAACCGCGTTCCTCCTTTATCGTGTCTGCGTCTGCGGTGCACTCTGACATTCTGTTTGATATTCAGCAAGCCGGTCGCAAGAATAATGATCCCGCCGATCATGATCACCCATGCAACAAAACTTTTTGCATACAGAATATTTTCCCTGATCTGGGGGATATTGATATCTATAAGGACCATAAGATTGAATATAGCGTGTATGATAATCGCGGGAACAATGGAATAAAACGTATACGCGATAAAGCCAAGTATTAAACCGGCAGTAAAAATGGCCGGTGCATTCAAGTAGCTTAAGTGGCTGAAGGTAAAAAGCAATGAACTGAGAATGATCGCTACAAAAGCGGAGTATTTGTTTCTCAGCATTACCCGTAATAAATAACCGCGGAAAACGGCTTCCTCTACGATCGGGGTAATAATGACCGATACAATGAATATCAATATAAAATTCAGCGGATATATTACCTTGAGGTGGCTCGGGAAAGACGGAGTATAATTGAAAAGGGCTCCGGTAGCCATATTGATCAGTTCAACCAGGAAGAACATCCCTACGGCAACGAAAACAATATCCCGGAACGCACCCGATGCGACGGGGCGTATGCGGAAAGAATGTTTGATGGATTTCTTATTCCCGATCACATACAGGAGCAGGGGCACAAGCAGCATGGACTCAAAAACACCCAGTATGATAAAGCGGAGTGCCTGCGGGGTGTTCCCCATCATATCGTCATTGTAATAAAAGGTCACCATCAAAACCAGATAAGCAATAAGGCTCATGAAAAAGATGAACATCGCAGTTTTGTAATTATAGTACTGGGACATGAAAACTGCTCCTTCTACATGACTATCTCATTTTTTTTGTTGAACCGCTTCAGTTCTCCGTCAATAACGATACTTGTCACACCCTTGTACCAGATCGACTCAAAATAGGGGTTATAAACGGTAACGTTTTCGATCTTTTCCATAAGGATCTGCGACTGCGGGTGCTTGTCGCGGGACCAGTCGGCGGGAGGTGTCGGCATACGTTTACTGGAATCGGAAAGCACATAAAACGTTTTTTCTCTTTCGTCCGCGATACGCAGCGCGGAATGTGTACCTATCTTGTTAATAAAACCGCGGTACCAGTACCAGTCCGTCCCTACCAGCACGGTATCCGCCCGGGAGATGGCCAGTTCCATGGCGGCATCGGTGTAAAGTGAGACCGGTATGCCGGCACGGCCAAGAAATTTCGCCAGGGATACGCCTTCACTTACCGGCCGGGCTTCCGTCAGACTGACCTCAAAACGGCGTCCTTTTTCTGCGGCGCTCATGATCGTTTTCCTGACCACGGAACTGTGGCTGAAGGTAAAGATCTTTGAACCGTCCTTTATCAGTTTATCGACACAGGTCTTAATCGTCTTTTCGATGTTATCCTGTGTCCTGTCCCCGAAAACCGAAAGGATCTGCGGTATGTTTTTTTCACCTTTGTCAATTTCTTTCAGCATGAATTCATGCATATTCGGAAAGATCGCTATAAGTGGATGGGCATCACGGACTTTCTTATAAATATATTCCAGTTCTTTTTTCTGTTCTTTTTTTGAAAGCCCGTCATTTTCGGTAAAATACCTTTTCAAAATATTAATGTACTTAAACAAAATGGTGGATGCTCCTGCTTCCTGCTCAAGCAGCATTGCCTCAAATTCGGGATAATTCGTCAACATATCAATGTTCCTCCCGCGGCATAGCAACAGCCGCTTTGTTTTTATCACGGATCAGCGCCATCTGGAAATCAAAAAGCCGCCGGAACATCGGCATTTCCATATTCATTTTTAATAAAGCTTTTTTTGCACGGTCGAACTGACCGTTCCGGCGGCTGAGTTCACCGATATAATAATAGATCATTGACGTATCCTTTTCATTCGGATTGCTGACAAGAAGGGCTTTTGCAAAATTCACAATGGCTTTCTCACGGTATTCCGCGGCCGTTGTCTCATCACTGTCATCTGCAAAAAGCCAGGACATCCGCAAATAGGTATCGGCAAAATCCATCGGCATGGCTCCCGATTTTTTCAGGATATAAATATAATGGTCAAAAAGCTCCATTGTCGTGGGATTGGTATCGGTAAATCGCTGCTGATAATTGTCCGAATAAACAATGTTCCGGATCTCCTTCATCTCACGGGGGGTCACACTGAAGTCATGTGTAACGTAAAGACAATTATGGCAAAAAACCAGCCAGTTATCCAGAATGTCATCATCCAGGGTGCGTACACGGAAATCGCTTTCTACAATATCAACGCTGTAGATCTCCTCCGCGGCATGATTATTCACCTGCATACCGCAAACGGGACAAACTACCGCTCTTTTATGCTCATCCTCAAGTGATGCTTCCTGCTCATCCGTGAATTGATCATCTTTCATAGCCTACACCTTAAAAAGGAAGTTCCTCTTCATTCTCCGGCAGTTCGGGTTCTTCATCAGTATTCTTTTGATTGTTCTGCCGGTTCTCTTTCTTTGGGGGCGGAGTATAAACCCCGGAATCGCTCTGACTGCCCCGGTCCAGCAACATGGCGGTATCAACCAGTATTTCCGTTGTATAACGGGTTACATTATTTGAATCCGTCCATTTCCGCGTCCGGATACGGCCGTCAACGTAGACAAGCCGCCCCTTGGTAAAAAAGTTGCCGATATATTCTGCCGTTTTACCGAAACACACACAGCGGTGCCATTCCGTGTTATCGGTATATTCACCGTTCTGCGTTTTATAGGTTTCATTGGTGGCCATGCTGAAATTTGTTACCGCTGTCCCGGTCGGTGTTGCACGCTGTTCCGGATTCTGACCGAGTCTGCCGACCAATATGACCTTGTTCATTGAATTTTTATGCATTTTTCTCTCCTTGAAATAATTGAATGATATCTTCTGCTTTAACCTTGTCGCCGTAAAGTAATGCAGTAACAGTTTTTCCCTGATGCTTCGCTATAATAGTCTGATATACGATCTCCTCTGCCTCAGGTATATCCAGCGGTTCTTCATTATTCTGTCCGGCGCGGACGATAATATTTTTTTCGGGACTGCAGAAAGACGGGAGTTTGTAGGGATGCGACATATCGGGGAAACGCACACCGAGGTCATCGTCGTTCTTTCCCCTCAGCGGGTTCTTCCCGGAAAGATTGATGTGATCCATAATGCAGTATACCGTATTTTCGGGGACAGCATCCGAACGCATACTCAGAAGAAGATCATTGCCTTTCCGTGCAATTTCCCGGCCCGCCAAATATTTTTCGGCATTTTCAAAATGCCAGCCCCCGGGAAGTTTTATTTTTTTCAGTTCGGGTTCTGAAAAGTCAATCCAGTACATCGGTTTCTCCTATTCAATGCGCGGACCGAAAACCGCGGTTCCGATCCGTAGCATGGTAGACCCTTCTTCCAGGGCGATCTTATAGTCGTTTGTCATTCCCATGGACAACTCCTCCAGGCGCAAATTTTCCGTTTCAAGCGCTTTACCGTCATTGAGAAGGGTGCGAAGAAGGATAAAAGAATCCCGTATCCTTTTTTTGTCATCCGTAAAGGCCGCCATGCCCATCAGGCCCCGGATCTCAAGGTCCCTGTATTCTCTTATACGTTTCACAAAGGGATAAAGAGCATCCGGTGCAATTCCGGATTTATTGTCTTCACCGGAAATATTAACTTCGATCAAACACTTAATTCGTGGTTCTTTACGGGCAATAATACGTGCAAGTTTCTCTGTCTGCAAACTATGAAGCCAATCAAAATTCTGCAAGCATTTATTTGCTTTGTTTGACTGCAGGTATCCGACAAAGTGGCGGCTCACGCCCGGAAAAGGATGTTTTGTGAATTTTTCCAGGGCATCCTGTATACGGTTTTCTCCCAGATCCCGGATCCCGGCTTCTATACCTTCACAGATCCTTTGGACGGGCTGTTTTTTGCTGACGGCCACAAGGCGGACCCGTTCGGGATGCGGACTGTATTTCCGGATATCGGCCCGGATGATTTCCAGTCGCTCTTCAATACTACGTTTCATTCTTCATGTCCTGCAGTTCATTTTCTTCGTCTTCGATCACTTCCTCGCTTTCCATAACATAGCGGATGGCGGAAATATGATCATTGTCATGCAGGTTGATCAACCGAACACCCTGGGTGTTCCTTGAAAGCGTGCTGATACGGTTTATATGCTGGCGGATAAGCAGTCCTTTCCCGGTAATGATCATAAGATCATCCGAGTCCACAACCTCTTTAAGCGCGACCATCTTACCGACCCTCGCAGAGGTTTTCAGCGTTATGACTCCCTTACCGCCGCGGTTGGTAATACGGTAATCCATAATATCGGAACGCTTACCATATCCGTTCTCGCTGACAGCCAGAACGGTAGCTCCTTCACGTTTCACCACTACCATATCCACAACGGCATCGTCCTTACTTTCCAGGGTGACGCCGCGTACGCCGGTGGCGCTTCTTCCCATATCGCGCACATGCTTTTCATTAAAGCGGATCGCTTTGCCCTTGCGTGTGCCCAGAATGATATCCTGCTCGCCGTTGGTGATGTCCACGCCGATAATGTCATCGCCCTCGCTCAGATTTATGGCGATAATACCCGTGCGGCGCGGGCGGCTGTACGCGTCAAGCCGCGTTTTCTTGATCGTTCCTTTTTCTGTGGCAATGATAATATACTTATCGTCGGTGAATTCACGGACATTCAGGAAAGCCCGTACTTTTTCATCTTTTTCACATTCAAGGAGATTGACGATGGCACGGCCGCGTGTGGCTCTTCCGGCCTGCGGGAGTTCGTGTACTTTCAGCCAGTACACTTTACCGAAATTCGTAAAGAACATCAGGTGATCATGCGTGGATGCAATAAAAAGATTTTCAATAAAGTCATCATCTTTTGCGCTTGCACCGCGTTTCCCGACCCCGCCCCGGCGCTGGGCACGGTATACGTTGACCGGCGTACGTTTTATAAAACCGTTATGGGTGATCGTAATGGCCATTTCTTCATCGGCGATCATATCTTCGACAGAGAAATCTTCTGCGTCTTCGATCATCTCGGTACGGCGTTCATCATGATATTTCTTCCGGATCTCCCGGGTTTCCTCAACAAGGATCTCCATACGCTTTGAACGGTTTTCCAGAATGAATTTTAATTTCTCGATTTGCTTCAGCACCTCTATATACTCCTGAACGATCTTTTCGCGTTCCAGACCGGTCAGTTTCTGCAGCCGCATATCCAGGATCGCCTGTGCCTGCAGTTCGGAAAATTCAAAACGGTGCATAAGGTTCAGCCGCGCATTATTTGCACTGGAAGATTTCTTAATGATCTCGATCACTTCATCAATATTGTCAAGCGCAATTTTAAGACCTTCCAGAATATGTGCCCTTGCTTCGGCTTTATTCAGCTCAAAACGTGTCCTTTTGATAATAATATTATGCCGGTAATCAATAAAATACTGCAGGATCTGTTTCAGAGAGCTGACCTGCGGGATACCGTTAACAAGCGCAAGCATATTGATACCGAACGTTGTCTGCAGATTGGTGTGTTTATAAAGATTGTTCAGTACGACCTGCGGCTCGAAATCTTTCTTCAGTTCGATAACAACACGGATACCTTCTTTATCGGATTCATCGCGAAGATCGCTGATACCGTCAAGAACCTTGTTTCGGACGAGGTCGGCAATCCGTTCCACAAGATTACTTTTATTGATCTGATAGGGAATCTCCGTGAATACGATCTGTTCGCGGTTCCCGCGGTGTTGTTCGACGTTTGCGCGGGCACGGAGTGTGATCTTTCCGTGACCGGTGTCATAAGCGGAAAACAATCCGGCGGCACCGTATGCCAGTGCACCGGTGGGAAAATCCGGTCCGGTAACATACTTCATGAGCTCAGCGGTGCTGATACCGGGATTTTCTACCGTGGCACAAACGGCGTCACAGATCTCACCGATATTGTGGGGCGGAATATTGGTCGCCATTCCCACCGCAATACCGGTAGCGCCGTTTATCAGCAAATAAGGCACCCTGCTGGGAAGCACCACGGGCTCGGTCAGGGAATCATCAAAATTCGGCGTAAAATCCACGGTCTCCTTATCAATATCCGCCAGAATATCTTCCGCGATCCGCGCCATTCTTGCTTCCGTATACCGCATGGCGGCAGGGATGTCGCCGTCGATGGAACCGAAATTCCCCTGGCCGTCCACAACACAGTAACGCATGGCAAAATCCTGTGCCAGCCGGGCCATAGCGTTATAGACCGATGAATCTCCGTGCGGATGATATTTTCCAAGCACATCACCGACAATACGGGCGGATTTTTTATAAGGGCGGTTGTATTGCATACCCAGCTCGTGCATGCCGAACAATATTCGCCGATGCACCGGTTTCAGGCCGTCACGGACATCCGGAAGTGCACGGGATACGATGACCGACATGGAGTAATCCAGGTAGCAATTCTGCAGTTCCTCTTCAATATTAATGGGAATTATTCGTTCGTTAGCCAATGTTTCCTCTCTTTTTTATGCTTTTTCCGGGATATAGGTTATACATCCAGATTTTTTACGTATTTTGCGTTTTCTTCAATGAAATTCCGGCGGGCTTCCACATTCTCACCCATCAGAACCGAGAACATATGGTCCGCCGCCATTGCATCATCCAGGCTGACCTGGCGTACGGTGCGTGATTCCGGATCCATGGTTGTACTCCAGAGCTGGTCGGGATTCATTTCTCCAAGACCTTTATAGCGGGAGATCCCCACTTTGCTTGTACGTTCTTTCCGCATGCGTTTGATCAGCAGGTCCATTTCATTTTCATCGTAGGCATACCGCTCCTTCCTGCCCTGGGTAAGCCGGTAAAGCGGCGGCTGCGCAATATAAACATGTCCGTACTGCAACAGATCCCGCATCTGACGGAAAAAGAAGGTCAGCAGCAATGTGCGGATATGCGCCCCATCCACATCCGCATCGGTCATAATGATGATTTTGTGATACCGGATCTTTTCGACGTCGAAGTCATCTCTCAGTCCGCCGCCGATCGCCGTAAAAAGCGCCTGGATCTCCTTGCTCTGAATAACCCGGTCATACCGCGCCTTTTCAACATTCAGTATCTTTCCCCTCAGCGGAAGAATCGCCTGAAAACGGCGGTCCCTGCCTTGTTTTGCCGAGCCGCCGGCCGAATCTCCCTCAACAATATAAAGTTCGCAGAGTGAAGGATCTTTGATCGAACAGTCCGCAAGTTTCCCGGGAAGTCCGCTGATCTCAAGAGCATTCTTGCGGCGCGTTAGTTCTCTTGCCGTTCGTGCCGCATCGCGGGCCTTTGCCGCCATAACGGATTTTTCTACGATCTTTCTGGCCACACCGGGGTTTCTCTCAAAGAATTCATTCAGGTGCTCCATGACAAAACTGTCAATAATACCCTTTATTTCACTGTTCCCGAGCTTGGTCTTGGTCTGTCCCTCAAACTGCGGCTCCGGCACTTTAACGGAGAGTACGGCGGTAATGCCTTCCCGTGTGTCATCGCCGCTCAGAGAAAAATTCTTCACTTTAACACTTTTGAACATATTGTTCTTCTGGGCATAATTGTTCAGTGCCCGCGTGAGAGCGGTACGCGTACCGGTCAGGTGCGTCCCTCCTTCAATGGTGTTAATACAGTTAACATAGGAAAAGAAATTTTCATTATAGGTGTCATTATACTGAAAAGCGAATTCTATATTTACATTGTCCCGCTCACCTTCCATATATACCGGCTTGGGGTGCAGCGTAGTGCGGACTTCATTCAGATATAACACAAATTCTTTGATACCGCCCTTATAGTGAAAATCATCCTCACGACCGCTTCGTTCATCACGGAGAACAATTTGAACATCTTTGTTCAGAAAAGCCAGTTCGCGCAGACGTTCACGCAGCAGATTATTGTCAAATACGATCTCTGAGAATATGCTGTCATCCGGCATAAAACTCACAATAGTGCCGGTTTTACGGGATTTTCCGATTTCTTTAAGCTTTGTGGTGGGTTTCCCGCAGGAATATTCCTGTTCGTACATCTTATTGTTTCGTGAGATACCGACTTTAACCCACTTGGAAAGGGCATTTACAACGGATACGCCCACACCATGGAGTCCGCCGGAAACCTTATAGCTTCCTTTATCGAATTTTCCGCCGGCATGAAGAACCGTCATGATCACTTCAACACCCGGTTTTTTTTCTGTGGGATGTATGTCGACGGGCATACCGCGGCCGTCATCTTCTACGCTGATGCTGTTGTCCTTATGGACGGTGACGAGGATCTTATCACAAAACCCCGCAAGCGCTTCATCAATGGAATTATCAACCACCTCATAAACCAAATGATGCAGACCGCGCTTCCCCGTATCGCCGATATACATTGCGGGGCGTTTGCGAACCGCCTCAAGTCCCTGCAATACTTTTATTTTATCCGACTGATAATCACTTGCACTGTTATACATATATCTCCTTCCAGATTCCTGCTTCTTGTGAAAAACGCTAATTCAAACGAATATCTTTGATGATCCCGGGACCGAAACGTGATGCGTATTTTTTCAGTATTTGTTTTTTCTGCATTATAAGTTCCTGCCGCCAGGTACTGTTCTTTACGCTGACATATAATACTCCGTTCACAACTCTTACGGGGACCGAAATGTCTGCGATAAGTTCACCGACGACCTCGTTCCAGCTTTGGAAAGCTTCAAATTCTTCCAGAGCGTGTTTTCCGGCAATTCGTTGTACTATTTTGTCTACGGCAGTATCGATCTTTTTCATCCTGTAATATAACAATGTTTATACTACTAAGCTATTATTATTATACTTTAATTATTAGAGCGAAGGGGTAAAAATGCAAAAAAGAAGGGCATATTATATTATCTTTTGGTTTTTTTTCAAAACGAATTCTAAAAAGGATTTTTTGTTAAAAACTTTTTCCTTATATTTATAACAATCAAAGCAAAAAGAGCCGATGATCACAGAAGCAAAAAATATATTTGACACGGAATCGCCGCTTATCCGGGAACTGATTGAGGAACAGGGCTGGCAAAAGGAAAGCGATGCGGACAGGCTCGCGAAAATTCTTGATTTTGTCAAAAATGATGTTCTTTTCGGCATGAACAACAAGGGCTGCCTGCCCGCTTCGGAGGTTCTCAGGGACGGACAGGGACAGGCATTGACAAAAAGCATTCTTCTGAAAACCCTGATCGATGCATGCGGACTTCTTTGCCGCTTTCATGCCTACCGGGTAAAAAAAGAACTTTATGAGGGTCTGCCCGGAAAATTCAGATACCGCCTGCTCCCGGACACGCTTATCAGCGCCTGGATCGAGGTTTTTCACAGTGACCGGTGGATCGTGGCGGATGGTGTCCTTCTTGATGAAGGGTATCTGAAAGGACTGAGGTCCCGTATTGACAATGGTGCCGGTGAGTTTATCGGCCTGGGTGCGGGTATTTATCCCGGGAACAATCAGGTCCACGGCTGGGACGGGAAAAATCACAGCTACTGTCAGCGGGCAGCCATAACCCGGGATCTGGGGATCATTGACGACCTTGATTGGTTTTTCTCTGAATTCCGCGCTGATTTCCGAAAGCTGGGGAGAATCGGTTCAAGACATGCAAACCGCAGGATCGCTTCCATACGTCATGGAAAAAAAGGTCGAGCTATCTGAACCCTTTTTCGACGCCGGGTGCCATAGATCTGCACATTTTTCGTGAATATAGTTATTCAATAAACCAAAAAAAGCATCTGACAGATGCTTTTTTACGGATATGGTGATAATGTTCTGGTTCCGGGCTATTTTCTTTTTCTTCTCGTATTGCTCTTTTTATTCGTATCGGCATGATTTTTCTTATTGCTGTTTTCAGGTGCTCTGGGGGTCTCTTCCGCTCTGCGTGCTTTTTCGGCTTCGTATTCCGCTTTTTCCTTTTCGGCTTGTTCTACTTTCGACTTAAGATAAGCCTGATATTCATCCTTACGGGTAATGATCTTAAAAGAATCCGTAAGCCGTGAAGTTTTAAGCAGACTCAGTAATTTGGGTCTCGGCATTCCAAGAGTACATTGATTGCCGTGTTCCCGGGTATAACGCCGGGCGAACATTACTGCGCTGAGGCCGTTATTGTCAACTATCTTGACATTTTCCACATCGAGGATAATATCCTTGACATTGTATTTTTCAAGCAGGGTTGCCAGCTGCCGTTTATAGTGTATAATGCCGATATCATTGAATACGGGGTCATTGCACTTGAACAGCAATGTACTGCCTATCATCTGATGTTTAAATTCCATAAAGATCCTTGATTGAATTATAAATTATATTAAGACCGCTCACTTTTTTCAGATTAATCTATACAATATTTTATGAAAAAACAATGCAATTTCTCCTGCTTTCAACTAGCCGGCATTGATACCGCCACACCGCATTACAGACAGAACGGCAGGGGTTGATAATTGCAAGATCTCAGCACCGGGGATCTATATTTTGTCCGTACCGGCATTTCTCCGAAAAATTCCTTCGTTTTTTTGAAAAATGTGTTATATTTGCAAGCTAAAGAAAATGGAGGAATGATGTCAAGACTGACAGTCAATGATGTAAACTTTAAGAACAAACGTGTATTGATACGGGTCGACTTCAATGTTCCGGTAGATGACGACGGCCGGATCAGCAATGACTTCCGTATCGTGTCTTCACTTCCAAGCATAAAGAAAGTTCTTTCCGACGGCGGGTCCGTGATCTGCATGAGTCACCTCGGACGTCCGAAAGGTGAGGGCTATGAAGCGAAATTCAGTTTGAAGCCCGTGCAGCAACGCTTAAGCGAACTCCTGAAAACGCCGGTTAAATTTGCTCCCGACTGTATTGGGAATGCGGCAAAAGACTTGGCGGCAGAATTAAAACCCGGAGAGGTGCTCCTTCTTGAAAATCTGCGTTTTTATAAAGAAGAAAAAAAGAACGATCCCGAATTTTCCCGGAAACTCGCATCGCTGGCCGATGCGTACGTGAACGATGCTTTCGGTACTTCTCACCGGGCACATGCATCCACCGTCGGCGTTGCAAAACATTTTGATGACGTGGTCTCCGGACTTCTGCTGGAAAAAGAACTGATCTACCTGAAAGATAAACTTGAAGATCCCGAACGTCCCTATACCGCTATACTCGGCGGCGCCAAGATCAGCGGCAAGATCGATACGATACGCCATCTTATGGATAAGGTCGACAATCTGCTCATTGGCGGCGGTATGATATTTACTTTTTATAAAGCCATGGGGTACGGGATCGGAAATTCCCTGCTTGAAAAAGATAAAGTTGATCTCGCAAAAGAATTGCTGAAAGAAGCGGAGAATTCCAAGTCCCGCGTCGTTCTTCCTCCGGATATTGTCACTGCAAAAGCTTTTGAAAACGATGCATTGTCAACTATTGTAGATGCAAACGAAATACCGGACGGGCAATTTGGGATGGATATCGGCCCCCGCACTGTCAAAAAGTTCCATGAGATCATCCTGTCCAGCAAAACGCTGTTGTGGAATGGCCCGATGGGTGTTTTTGAAATGCCGAATTTTGCAAGAGGGACCGAAAAGATCTGTGCTGCAGTTGCAGATGCAACCGAAAAAGGAGCTATCAGTCTGGTCGGCGGAGGGGATTCTGCAGCAGCCGTTAAAAAACTCGGTTTTTCCGATAAGATCAGTCATGTATCAACCGGCGGCGGCGCTTCGCTGGAATTGATCTCCGGTTTTACACTTCCCGCCGTGGCAGAGATCAGTGAAAAGCCGGGTGATTGAAATACATAAGAAGAAAGGCTATTATGCGTAAGTTATTTATTGCCGGAAACTGGAAAATGAACCATACCGCAACGCAGACGGAGGACTTTTGCCGTGAGCTGAAAGCAAAGGGACTTGAAGATCATAACGTTGATATTTTACTTTGTCCGCCATATACATCCATTCACGCCATGGTGTCCGTACTCGGAGACACACCGCTTCAGGTGGGAGCCCAGAATATGCACGAAAAAGACAGCGGAGCATTTACCGGGGAGATCTCTGCGGATATGATCACGGAAAGCGGATGCTCGTATGTGCTCATCGGACATTCGGAGCGGCGCCAGTATTTTCATGAAAATGAAAAAGGCGTCAATGCAAAACTGAAAAAAGCTCTGGAAAAAGATCTGTTCCCCGTTGTGTGTATCGGTGAAAGTAAAGATGAACGGGAAAAGAACATCACCGAAAAAATTGTCAGAAAACAATTGCTCGGCGCTCTGGAAGGTTTTACGGCCGACAATCTCAAAAAAGTCACTATAGCATACGAACCGGTATGGGCCATTGGTACAGGACTTACCGCAAGTCCGGAACAAGCACAGGAGGTTCATCGTTTTATTCGCAGGATCCTGGCAGAAAACGTTAACAAAGAACTGGCAGCCGGTATCCGGATACTTTACGGCGGGAGTGCAAAACCCGCTAATGCTCAGGATCTTTTATCACAGAAAGATATTGACGGACTGCTGATTGGCGGCGCCAGTCTGAAAGTAGACGATTTTTATGAGATCATTGAGATCGCAGATAAAATAAATAAATAAAGGAATTTAGAATGTATACGTTTCTTGTAGTTTTGCTCATTTTAATATCGATCCTGCTTATCATTTCCGTATTGATGCAGTCATCGAAAGGCGATGGAATGGCCGCCATGACTGCCGGAAGTTCGGTTCTGGGAGGACGAGGCGCAGCTACTTTTCTATCGAAATTCACACAATGGGCCGGTGTTGCATTTTTTGTTCTGATCCTGCTCATTAACGTTGTGGTGGCGCGCCGTGATGCCCCTTCGGCACAAAGCGTTGTACAAAAACAATCAGGTAAACAGGTGGCAACGCAGTCTTCCGGCCTGCCGATGCCCGGCAATGTCGAGATCGAACAACCGAGAACCACACCGGAACCCGAAGAGAGCGAATAAAGATTTGAATTTATAAATTCATGTGCATATATTAAAACGCTTTCGCCCGGGTGGCGGAATTGGCAGACGCGCATGGTTGAGGGCCATGTAACTGTTAAAGTTGTGCGGGTTCAAGTCCCGCCCCGGGTACAAGTAAAATGAGTGTAATACTGAGTATAGACTTGAAAGGAAGTATATTATGATGAAGCCAAAAAAACTCTCCGTAGCGTTTTTTTGCATAATCATCCTTTTTTCATTTACTGCAGCACAGGAAACCGGTGATACGCAGGATAAAGTTGCAGAGGCGGAACAATTGCTGGAAAATCTGAATGCGCAGGCAGCAAAAGAATTACTGGATGAAGTTTTGGCGGAAGATTCGGTCAATGCAGAAGCTTTGTATACATACCATAAGGTTGAACTGATGTACGGAAATCTTACAGAAGCGCAATCACTGGTACGTAAAGCGATCGAATATCAGCCTTCAAAACAGGAATACCGGGATAAATTTGACGAGCTGCGGGATATGATTAATCAGCTTAAGGACGCGCAACGTGAAGTTGATTCCGATAATTATGATGTTGCGAAACGTATTTTTAACGAACTGATCGAGAATAATTCTTCTATTGCCGAACTTTATTACCGCCTCGGCTTTATTGCGATCCAGGAAGAAAATTATGATGAAGCCAGGGAAAACTTTGACAGAGCAAGCATTCTGGCGCCGAATGTTGAAAAATATGCCAGGGCAAAAAATATTCTCGCCGGGAAAATACTTCAGGAGGCGCAGGTTTCTCTGAGCCGTGGCGATCTGAGCACCGCACAGCGCAAAGCGGAAACAAGTCTCCGCATCAATCCGGAATTCGGTTCCGCGTATGCTGTTCTCGGCTATATCAAACTGAGGTCCGGAGATATCAATTCAGCAATAGAAAACCTCGAAAAAGCAGTTGAATATAACCCGGACAGTCGCTCATCCTGGTATAATCTCGGTAATATCTACCGGCGCAGAGAACAATATGAAAAAGCCAAAAAAGCTTTACTGCGCACCATCGAACTCGATTCGAATTATTCAAGGGCATATACGGCTCTGGGACAAACATTCCTGGCAGAAAATAAATTGGAGGAAGCGGAAAATTATTTAAAGAAATCCATTGAACTCAATCCCGATTCTCCCGCAGCCCGCGAAAGCTACGGTGAATTGCTGAATACGCAGGAACGCTACGGTGAAGCGATCGAACATCTTACCGCCGCCACTGAAATGATCAGAAATCCAAGAGATAAATATCTCACTAATTACCGGCTGGCCTATGCCTATAACCGCTCCGGCAAGTATAAAAAAGCTCTGAATGCTGCAAAGGAAGTAACCAATGCAAATCCGCGTTTCGGAGGCGGGTGGTTTGAGCGCGGCGTTGCACATGCAAAAATGGGTGAAACCCAGGACGCCATCAACGCATTCAATAAGGGTCGAAGCGACAGGAACTGGCGCGGTATAATTGAACCGGAGCGTGAGCGTCTGCTTACCGGAAAAGAACTGAGCTTCTGATATAAAGAATATTACATAAAAGAATAAAAGGCTCCGCACGGAGCCTTTTATATTATCTGTGTGTTTGTTCGTGTTCAGAGAATCAGAGAAGCGTAAAAGCTGCTTACGGAAAACTTTCCGCTCCGGGGTGCGGCTCGTCAGAGAGCAACGGAAATATCTGTCGAATTTCCGTACTTAATAAGCGCAAACAATTTTGTCCGCTGCATACAAGCCGGATCCGCGGGCCGGCGGAGAAAATCCATTGCGCCCAAGATCTCATGCATTAATGTTCATGGAAATATGCATCTTCAAAAAGTGACAGATAATATTCCAAACGTGAAGGTTCAGCAAGGTCCGTCCCCTGCTTGCATTTCATTGCAGATACCAGTATCCGGTGCAAAAGTTCAAGTTTTGTGGTATAATCCGAATATCCTTTTTCACTGATCTTAACGGTTTTGATCCGCTGATGCAGAAAATACTGACTGATGATCTCCTGGATCTTTTCTGCATGAAGTTCTTTATTGTTGACCCAGCGGACCAGCTGGTTATAATCCGGATTTTTTTCTTTTGAGATCGTATTGATCTCATTCATGGATTTCTCAATGGTTTCCACATGTTCGCGGATCAGAGCAACACGCATGGAATCCCCGTAAATACCGCAGGGTATTTCACAATGTGCCATGACCAAAGATGCGGGAATCAGACATAGCAAAAATACACCGGTCAGCAACAATATCTTTTTCATAAAACTCTCCATTATTTACTGTTATTTTATCGATTCGTGAACTGATCGTATTTTGTTTTCATCCCGTTTTATTTCTCATTTTTTTCCGGCAGGGCCTGCGGATCCACCGGTTCGAAAACAATACTCCTGAAAAACACGGATAAAACACGGCGGGTTTTTCCTGTCGTCCTGCGTTATTGTTTTGTTGTTATATAAAATATAAAGAAAAATCCGGTTAATACTACCATTTTTTTACGCCGCCTGCGACGCGGATCTTTCCTTTTCTCCAAAATTTTTATGATTCATGGTATTTTTGCTTTTTTTAACCCTTTGACGATAATGAATGTTTTTCATATATTCTTTTATGATAAAAGCAATAATACTAGACCTGGACAATACACTGGTTGATTTTGCGCTGCTGAAGCAACAGGCGGTCCGCGGAGGCGTTGCCGGTATGCGGGAAGCCGGCATGCAGGCAGATCCGGAAGTGCTCTTCCGGCGGATCTTTGAGATCTATGAAAAAAGGGGCTGGGAATACCAGACGGTATTTGATGATGTGATCGCAGAATTTCACGGAAGTCACAATTTCAAGTATCTCGCAGCGGCGATCACCGGTTACAAAAAAAGCCGCGAAGCCGCACTGACACCCTATCCGGGTGTATATGCGAGTCTTATCGCACTGATAAAGCAAGGCATTAAACTCGCCGTCGTTTCGGATGCGCCGGCCCGTGAAGCCTGGCTCCGTTTATATCAGTTGAATTTTCATCACCTTTTTGATGCCGTAATAACCTACAGCGACAGCAGGGAATTAAAGCCCTCACCCAAACCCTTTAAACTTGCACTGGAAAAACTCGCTGTACGCCCCGAAGAAAGTATAATGGTCGGAGATTGGGCCGAGCGCGATATGATCGGAGCGAAAAATATCGGTATGGTCACGGTTTTTGCCCGCTATGGAGATATTTTTAATACAAAAGACCATGGTGCGGACTACGAGATCGCAGGTTTTGACGGTATACTGAAGATTGTCCGTGAACATAACGGGGAGAAAGAAAAATGCGTATAGTAACAGCAGAAGCGGCGCAAAAAATAGATAATGACGCCATTAATATCCGGGGAATATCCGGACCGGAACTGATGGCCGCGGCGGGAAAGGCGGTAACGGACGCTGCACTGGTGATCTGCAGGAGGGAAAAGATCACTTCGGTCCAGATCTTTTGCGGAAAAGGCAATAACGGCGGAGACGGTTATGTCGCCGCCGCTGAACTGAAGAAAGCGGGAATTCCGGAAATCGATGTTTTTGCTTTTACGAAAAAAGAAGATATCCGCGGCGATGCGGAACATCATTACCGCATCATGCGTGAGGCGGGCGTAAATCCTGTTCATATAAACGATATCAGTATGTTGGAACCTCTTTTGAAAGACCATAGCTGCTGGATCGATGCGATCTTCGGGACCGGCCTTAACCGTCCGGTACGGGGTTTTCTCCGCGATGTAATGAAGGTCATCCGTGATTTTCACCGGGATCAGCCGGTACTTGCCGTGGATATCCCTTCCGGAATTCACGGAACGAACGGACGCTTGCTCGGTCCGGCGTTAAAAGCACAGACAACGGTATGTATGGGTTTTTATAAATCCGGGAATTTTTTACAGGACGGTAAGGCGTATTGCGGAGATCTGCAGGGCGTTGATCTGGATTACCCCGCCGCTTCTTTCGAACACGCAGTTCCGTCGATCATTCTCTGTGACCATGAAGAGATCACAACACGTTTACGGCCCATAGCGGTGACGGGACATAAATATACGATGGGACAAGTACTTTGTCTCGGTGGTTCGGCCGCCATGCCGGGCGCCGTGACGCTGGCGTCACAGGCAGCGCTGAAAAGCGGCGCAGGGATGCTGCGTGCATTCGTTCCCCGGAAAGTTAAGAATATCCTATTGCACCATCTTATCGAAACAGTTGTTGATATTGCTGAGGATGAAGATATCCTCATTGAGCGGGACCTGCCGCAATTGCGGAAACTGATGCGGGAAAAAAGCCGCGTTCTCCTCGCCGGACCAGGATTCGGCCGTGCCCCGGAAAGCGGAAGACTGCTTCGTTCAATTGCAGCGGAATGCACGCTGCCGCTGGTCCTTGACGCTGATGCGCTTTTCCACTTACAGCCGCAGCATATAAAAAAGATCCGCAGTCCGCGGGTAATCACTCCCCACGCCGGAGAGTTCGCCCGTCTTCTTAATAAAGATACCGAAGAGGTGCTGAATGCGCCGCTTGAATATGCAAAAGAATTTGCCGTTGAAAACGAATGTATCCTGCATCTGAAGGGCAGCACAAGTCTGACCGCGCTGCCTTCCGGCGCCGTGTACCTTCACGTCGGCGGGGTGCCCGGCATGGCCACCGCCGGAAGCGGTGACGTGCTTGCCGGCATGATCGCCGCTTTTATTGCTCAGGGTCATCCTCCGGAGGATGCAACGCTCATTGCAGCATATTATCACGGGAAAGCCGGTCAAGCAGCGGCCGAAACGCTGGGGAACCGCAGTATAACGGCATCCGCCCTGCTGAAATATCTGCCGCCTGTTTTAAAAAAAGATGAGGTCCTTGTATGAATTCCAGCCGCCGCAGTTTTTTTTATTTTGTATTCACCGGTTTGTATGCGATTATTTTATTAACGTTTTTGCTGCTTCCTGCTGACAGCCTTCCTTCGCATAAAATTCTCTCTGTCGACAAACTCTGGCATATGCTTTCCTATTTTCTGCTTGCGCTGGGATTGATGTTCGCTTTCCGAGAAGGCGGATGGAGGCACTGGTACAATCGCCGGTGGAGCCTTATTATTTCACTGGGGCATGCGGGATTTTCCGAAGTGTTCCAGGAATTTGTTCCCGGCCGGTCCGCATCTTTTGGGGACTGGATCGCCAATTGTATCGGTATCGGACTTGCGTTGCTCGGCCTCAAGCTCTTCCCGGAATTCTTTGAAAAATCATCATCTTCCTGACAGGTGATGATCCGGGACGATCGCTTTTTGCCGTAAGAGCATTTTCCGTTTTATTCACATTTCGTTCTTATTTACACTTTCCGGATCCGGAGAAGGAAAGAACAATAACATTTTACGGTCGGTTTCCGCTGTTCAATCAGTGATTATCAATTGTTCTTCTTGAGAATCTCCGAAGCCGGTGTTTCCAGGCATTCGGGATCAGTCAGATACTTGCGGACAGCAGACGCCAGTATGCCGCCCTGTGCACCGTCAAAAAGCCGGTGGTCAAGTGTTGCGGAACCGGGCATGATCTTACGGATCACGATCTCACCGTTACGCACAACGGGCTTGTCTTCTATTTTTCCGATCGCAATAATAAGGGGAATGTTGGCAATGGGCATTAAGGCCGGGAAACCGTATTGCAGGTCATGCGTTCCGATGTTGGTGACCATTGCGCTTCCGAATGATCTGTGGGAAATATTCATGGATTTGAATTCATTGCCCATGGTAATGTGCCACCAGTGAACAAAAGAAAAAAGCCAGTTCCGGAACGGCCAGGGAAGCGACGCCAGTAAATTTTTCTTTGCGGCCGCACCTTCATCGTAATTTTTATCACGGGACTTTTCAACACGTTCATCCATTTCTTTGCTGATATCAAAAATACTTTTGTGCTCAATATCCCGGAGAACAAATCCACTCATTTCGTTCTTTCCGCCTTTATTGACGGCAGTATATAAACTGACATGATCACGTGCATAGATCTTTCCGCGTGAGATGTAGGCATTGACATCCGGGATATCCAGGGCTATCGCCCGCGCAATGGCCGCCATGGTAATCTGTGTAATTGTAATGCGCATACCCTTCTTTTTCTGTTCCCGGATATAATTAAGAGCCGCATCCATTTCTACTTCAAAAGTTCCGTATAAACGGCCGTCAACGGACTTCTTATAAATTGCAGTTGCTGTGCGACGCCAGGGAGTATTATAACGCAAGCTGGCTTTTTTTCTCATTGTCGTCTCCTGTGTTTTCTGAAATCTATGCTTTTTAGCTCTATAAGAAAAGGACTTTTTAACGGGGAAATATTTCCCTTCTTTTTTAAAATACCTGGTATTTTTGTCCGTAACAGCCTATATTTTTACAACACAGTTGATTTTCTTTTTAATTATGCACGGGAGGGAATGATGACACCCTGGAATTTAATGCTTGATTTGAAAGAGGTTGTACTCGATTTTACCTATTTGAGTCTTTTTCTTGTTGTGGGAACACTGTTCCGCCGCTATATCCCTTTTTTCCGCAAATACCTTATTCCCAACAATATTATTGCCGGGTTCATGGCACTTATCCTGGGTCCCCAGATCCTGGGTGAACTCTGGCGGACCCTCGGTCTTCCCGGAATGAGCGTTATCCCCTTTGACAGCGACCGGCTCGGTATCTATGTTTATCACCTTCTGGCGATAACCTTTATTTCAATGGGGTTGCGAAGAAAAAAAAAGCGTTTTGGCAAAGGACCCTTCAGCAAAGCCATGGCCTGCATTATGAGTTATGTGCTGCAGGCAACTATCGGACTGCTGGTCGCTTTCATTCTGATCTATACCATTAAACCGGACCTTTTTCCCGGTATCGGCTATCTGCTGACGATGGGCTACGGCATGGGACCCGGTCTTGCATATTCTATCGGACTCGGGTGGGAGCAGTACGGTTTTGAAGGTGGTGGTCAGGTGGGACTGACATTTGCCGCGATCGGCTATCTTTTTGCTTTTTTCGGGGGTATCGGACTTATTCGTTTCGGAATCCGGAAAAGAAAATTGCAGACCATCAGCAGCATGGACGACATCACTCACGATATCCGTACCGGTATTATTCACCAGGAACATCATAAAAAGGAAAGTGCGGGTAAACTCACAATGGCGCAGGAAGCCATCGATACGCTCTCATTTCAACTGGCAATGGTCGGACTGGTTTATCTGGGAACCTACGGATTAACCAAGCTGATAACCGGATGGCTGCCGCCGGATCTGGCCAATACACTCTGGTCGTTCCATTTCATGATCGGTATTTTGCTTTCCCTGCTGGTGCGCAATATCCTGGATAAAATGGGAAAAAGCTATATGATCGATGAGGGATTGATGAGCCGCCTCAATGGAGTGGCTATCGATTATCTAGACCGTCGACCACTTCCTCGCGGCCGCCGAGGAGCGCGGCATCCACGAGGCGGCTATCGAGGGCCTCGACGAGGCGGTCGTCGGCGTCATTGGCGAGCCGACACGCGAGACGGCCGAAGCACGGGGGATCGACGTCGACATCGTCCCCGAGGCGGCGACTTTCGAGGCGCTGGCGACCGAAGTCGTCGAAGCCGCCGCACCGAGCTACACCGAGTAGCGACCGAAGCGGAGCCTTATACCCGAAGCCGCCCAACGCCCGGCAAATGGCTTCGGCTCACCCTGTTACTGCGCTCGTCGACTCCGCGACGGCCTGTGCCGAGCGGCTCCGGGCGGCCGACTCGGTGCTGTTGGCCTCCCACATCGACGCCGACGGACTGACCAGCGCCGCCATCGCCGCGACCGCGCTCGAACGCGCCGAAATTCCGTTCGAGACTGTCTTTTCCAAACAGCTCGACGCGGCCGAACTCGAATCGATCGCCGCCACTGACCACGACACCGTGTTGTTTACCGACTTCGGCAGCGGCCAACTCGACCTCATCGCGGGCCACGAGGCCGCCGGCGAGTTTACGCCCGTCATCGCCGACCACCACCAGCCCGCCGACGCCTCAACCGAGTACCACCTCAACCCCTTACTGGTCGGCATCAACGGCGCGTCCGAACTCTCGGGGGCCGGCAATTATGGATTTGAAAAGCTTGGAATTCATCGAATAGAAGGCTTTGTAGAATCTGACAATCAAAACTGTAAAAAAGCAATGGCAAAACTTGATTTCCAACACGAAGGAATAATGAAAGACTGCGAAATAAAAAACGGAAAATTTATAAGTGTTGAAATTTACGCCAAACTAAAAACATAAC
>JAWOEU010000144.1:0-3447 GCA_046482575.1 Fidelibacterota bacterium | reverse complement strand
ACTAAGCCTTAGATATTTATAGCAAGACAAAACCACAAATTTTGGGACCGTCTCGCGACGACGCGTTAAGAAAATCTGACGAAAGCGGGTTAAAAACCTTTGTTAGTGAAGCAAAGCGGAACATCTCAAAGGTTTACCGAGAGAGGAAGATTTTTAGCCAAAGGAGAGCCGGCGGCGAGTTTCTTTTGATTCTTTTCTTTGACGGTCAAAGAAAAGAAGGGTATTTATCTGTTAAACCGCGTTGTAGTTGTTTTGTTTTAATGAATTATTTACTATTTCTGTTAATCCTCAAAAGAGAATGTTAAACCACATTGCGGTTTTGTAATTAAAGGCTTTACGGTGATTGGTTAAGTGCAGTTTTATTTATAAATGATGTGATGAAATATTTATTTAGGAAAGATGTAATCAAGTGCACATATAATAAAATTATGGTTGTAAAATTCAGGAATAATCACGATATTTACAATTGTGAAAAAACAGGGTCAAAAACAGCAAAAAGGAGAATAGAAATGAAGATCAAACCACTTGATGAACGTGTACTGGTCAAACCCCAGCCGGAAGAAGAGAAAACCGCTGCAGGACTGATCATTCCCGATACGGCAAAAGAAAAAAAATACCAGGGAGATGTCATTGCTGTTGGTACGGACAAAGAACTTAAGGAACTTGTCAGCGTTGGGGATGTTGTTCTTTACGGGCGTTATGCCGGCGATGAGATAACGGTCGACGGTGAAGACTATATTCTTCTGAACCGTAAGGATATACTGGCCATTGTCAAGTAACGGGAAAGTGATAAAAAAAAGGGGCATTCCGCCCCTTTTTCTATTGTTTGTCCGCAAAATAAATAATATGTTAAATTAAAGAACAAACAACGTATTTTACAGGACGGCAGATCATGAGCAAAACAAGCAAGTATGATGAAAAAACATATAACTCATTGACCGATCTCACTGCAAATTTTGTGGATATTCCCATTGATGAGATCACATTTGATGAAGAACTTATCCGCAAGTTCAGTCCCGACGGTGATTTTAAGGACGTTTATGAATTTCTGCAGAACATCCGTCAGATTCGCGACGGGAAAATAACCAAAGCCGCTTATCTCTGTTTTGCAAAACGCAATCATCTCTTTTCCAATGCCGTCATCAAGGTTGCACGTTTTGACGGGAATACGGTGACGAAATTTCTGGACAGGAAGAATATTGACAGCAATTTGATCAGAGCGGTCGATGAAGTGCTGGATTTCGTTAAAAAGCATATTGACAAGGCTACGATACGGCACCGCAGCGGGAAAAAGGAACAGAAATGGGATTATCCCCTTGATGCTCTGCGTGAAGCCATCGTGAATGCCGTTTTACACCGTGATTATACGGACACCGGAAATATCCAGGTCCGCGTCTTTGAAGACTGGCTGGAAATATGGAGTCCCGGCAGCCTGCCGGAAGAACTGGATCTTTCCCGTATCCTTTATGAGGACCGTGCCATATTGAAGAACAGTAATCTTGCCATGATCTTCCAGAGTCTGGGACTTGTCGACAACTGGGGAACCGGTTTTAAGCGCATGAATGATGCCTGCGTCAACAACGGGAATCCTGAGCCGCTGTATTCACAGAAAGCAGGCGCCTTTGTTGTAACGATGCATAAAAGCATTATTACGACAAGTATTGAAAACACTCCCCATTGAGAATAATAAAAGTAATTATCGATCTATACATAACATAAATACGGTAAACTGAGCTTACGGAAAGAACGATGCATTTATGGATATGGAATTGAACTGGTATGCTCTGCGTGTGCGCCCGAGACATGAAAAAGCGGCGGCAGAACGATTATCCGAAAAATATGAAATATATCTTCCCCTGATCCGCGAATACCGGAAATGGTCGGACCGTGTAAAACGCGTGGAAATACCCCTCTTTTCGGGGTATCTTTTTATCCGTACCGAGGTAAGGATGAAGTATTTTATCCTGGAAGACCGTGCTGTCAGCGGTTTTGTGCAGTTTGGAAAAGCACCTGCCGTTATTCATGAAAATGAGATCGAGGCGATCCGGAAAATGCTCCTGGAACCCGGGACCCTGAAGGTAGAGGAGGGATACCGCTTCACCAAGGGAGAAAAGGTCACCGTCACCCGCGGCGCCTTTGCCGGCATCAACGGACGGGTGCTGGATATCAAGAACAAAAAACGTCTATTTGTTGCTATCGAACCGCTGGGAAAACTTATTTCCATCGAGATCGACGAGAGCGCTCTGGATAAGAAAAAATGAGGGTATTATTACCCTGATAAAAGCGATAAATGATTTTATTTTTCATAGAAGGGGACTATATTTACGGGAAGTAAATATTAAAGATGAGGATACCCGGAATAATTATTAAAGATCCTTTTCTTGTAACGGAAAAGACGCCCTCAATGGGAGTGGTTGTAGCGAAGCTGTAACTGAAGAAAGTTGAGACGAAGGGACGGAGGGACGGAGGGATGGAGAGACGGAGGGACGAAGGGACGAAGGGACGAAGAGACGGAGGGACGAAGGGAGATAATAGCATAATATAAGAGAGGGGTGAAAATGAAGATTCGTTCACACAAGGAATTAAAAACCTATCAATTGGCATTTGAAGTATCGATGAAAATATTTGAGTTGACAAAAACATTCCCCAAATGTGAGATGTTTTCATTGATCGATCAGATACGGAGATCGTCACGCTCCGTGTGCGCAAATCTCGGTGAAGCATTCCGTAAAAGAAAGTATCCCAAACACTTTGTTTCAAAATTATCGGATGCAGAAAGTGAGGCAGCCGAAACACAGGTATGGCTTGATTACTGCCGTGAATGTAAATATATAAATACAGAAAACTACGAAAAATTGTACAAGGGGTATGACCGAATATTAGGAAAACTTGTTATCATGTCAATACACCCCGAAAAATGGTCATATTAATTTATATTCTAGTAAAAAATTATATTCTCAGAGCCACTTCCCTCAGTCCCTCAGTCCCTTAGTCCCACAGTCATTTAAATAAAAAACACACATGTGAAGGTATAAATTATGAATAACAGATCAACGCAAAGTCGTACGATATTGGTTACCGGAGGAAGCGGTTTCATCGGGACGAATTTCATCCGTTATGTCTTTGAAAAGACAGATTTTAACGGGAAGATCGTCAACGCGGACAAGCTGACCTACGCGGGGAATCCGAAGAATCTCACGGATATCGAAGAAAAGTTCGGTGACAAGCGCTATGTCTTTGAAAAGGTGGATATCTGTGATCTTGACGCCGTAAAGGATCTGTTTGAACGCCACGATATCGATGCGGTGGTACATTTTGCCGCGGAATCGCACGTGGACCGTTCTATCACGGGCCCGGCTGCCTTTATCAATACCAATATCATGGGCACCTTCAATCTTCTGGAGCTCGCCAGGGAAAAATGGGGAGAGCGGAAGGACGTGCTTTTCC
>JAWOEU010000142.1:0-4633 GCA_046482575.1 Fidelibacterota bacterium | reverse complement strand
AATAACAGAACGGGAAGTAATAAACATCCTATGCGTTGAATATATTTCATGAACATAACTCCTTAAAACTCCACTTCGATAAAAAAGTCCAGACTTCGTTTAGCATCGTAATACCAGGGTCTGTCGTAATAACTGGTACTTCGCAGACCCTCCAGAATATATTCCTGATCCACACCGCCGGGATTTTCCGGATCGCCTGTACGGGGATAAACATAAAGTGCATTTTTACGGTTAAACAGGTTTGTGCAGATAAAGCCGAGTACCAGACGGTTATTGTCAAATAGATTCAGATACTTCCGGAACGCCATATTCGTGGTAAAATACATCGGCATGCGTTCGCTGTTTTGAGGTCCTGCCTGGTCATTCGGTAAGATCGGCGTGTAAGGAGCCCCGGATATTGCAATAAACGTCAGATTTGTCATGGTATTCTGAAAAAGATCGTAGGCACCCAGCGGAATTCCATATCCTTTCGGTACATGGAAGGTCAGTTGTGCACTCAGGTCATGGGTGCGGTCATAATCCTGAAGAACTTCATTTTTAGGCATTGTGAGAGGATTCTCCGAGTTGCGGTATCCTTCCCATGGATCGGAGCGGTTTCCTTTGGCAACCGAATAGGTATATTGAATATTCCCCGTGAAAAATTGTCCGCGGCGTTTCTCGAATATCACATCGAGACCTCGTGCGGAACCGTAATCGTAATTTACAAAAGTGGTATAGGTAACCGAACCGACACGCACCTGCTCGGTGGAATTCATATTGCTGTAGTCCTTTGACCATGCAACCAGACCGAGAACATAATGTGTTGCCACCTCCGTATTCAATCCAAATTCATAGCTGGTAACTTTCTGCGCACTTACGGAGGGGTTGCCTACCAGCGGCATTGGTGTGTTGAAAAACTCATCCAGTTCCGCCCGTTTATCGATATTATTATAAATATCCCGATAGGTTGGATTCTGATAGTAAATACCGTACCCAAAGGTAAACGTGGACCTTTCCGTGATCACATGTGAAAAACCGAGACGCGGACTCCAGAGGAACTCCCAGCCGACAGGGTGTAAGGTGGAATCGGGCATGCGCGGATCCGCCCACATTGAATCCTGGGGATTTGATGCATCAAAGCGCAGACCGGCATTGATAACCATCCAGGGATATTCCATCTTGTTCTGGACATAACCGGTAAATTCGTGAGGAATCCGCCGGTATTTCTCCGTATAAGGTGTAGAAAGCCACGGAAGCTGTATCTCATCAAAAATTATATCATGCGTTTGGTAATCAAGTCCGGTTTTTATTTGATTGTGGCGGCCGACCTGAGAGGTCAGGTCCAGCCGGAATTCCCGTGTCCGGGAACGGGTGTAATGATAATATCTGTCCGCCCCGCTGTAATAGAATTCACCGTAGTATCTCCATAAGTTCGGACTGTTCTGGTATTTGATGATCATATCCTCATTTATAAAAGGATACATAATATAAGGCTGATTATACTGTTCCGGTGTCAGCCAGTCGCCTGTTTCCCTGCCCAAGATGTCATTCATCCACCAGGGCAGCTGAAGACCCTGTTCATTCTGCTCCGTGGGTGTATCTGTATACCGCCATATCGTATCCGTACCGGAAAGCACATATTCGCGCGGAACATTCCTATCGTCTTTATCCATGTACGGAACTTTTGTACTGTCATAAAAGTCTGACCAGTATCGCTGTTCCACCCAGTCCGGGTACCCGTCATTGTCACTGTCATAATTCCGTACCCGCATTGTCATTTCCTGGGTAAAGTCAGAATAGTTTGCCGTATAGTATGTTTTATCATCTATCTGATGACGCCACTCAATTGCATAGCGCCGCGATATTTTCTCAACCTCATTCTTCCCCAGATCATAATAAATGTATGTGGGGTCAAAGGCTTTGTAATTTGAATTTACGTACCAGTGGGAAAGATTCAACCGGATTTTCGGTGAAACGATAAAGCTGAGCTTGCTGAAAATGTCAAAGGTGTTATCAAAACCGAAATCACGCCAGCCTGCGATCGTATCAAGCGGGTTAATATGGTTTTCGGTATTGTAATCACTCAGAGGATTATCCATGTCAAAGGCAAGGTCATCAAATTCATAAACGGCATAAGCCTGCTTTGTCTGATCAAAACTGGTCCACCATCGGATCTTATCGGTAAATAAAGGTCCGCCGAAACCTCCGGCGATCTTATTAAAATCACGGAGACGGTCCTGCTCGGCGGAAAGGGGTCCGAAATTACTGCGTTCCAAGCGCAGCATGCCGGTAAACTTATCCGGTCCTGTGCGGGTGACCGTGTTGATCATGCCGGACATGGCATCACCGTATTCGGCATTGAAAAAACCGGTCTGAAAATCCACCTGTGCCACAGCAAATTGGTTCAGACGTGTGCCTTTCCCTTTTCCGCCGTACAATGGATTTTCAATATACATTCCATCGACCATAAAACCGGTCTCATTGGCACGTCCGCCACGCACGTGGATCTGTTCGATCCCGCGTTCCTCAAAACCGGGAATACCCAGGTCTGCGGTTTTGATCTCGATAATACCGGACTGCAAGGTATAGATCTCTGTCATATCACGTACCGGAAGATTCATCACCTGTTCCGTTTCCATGGTGACCTTTCTTCCGACAACATCTTTTTCCACGGAAGGACGTTCTGCCACGACCTCTACAATTTCGCCCTGAACGGCTTCCACTTCCATGCGGACATTGATGATAGTGGACTGATCACGAATAATTTTCACATTCCGCTGGATAATTTTCTTATAGCCGATCATAGAATACGTGACCGAATATTCGCCGACGGGAAGATTTATTATATTGTAATAACCTTCCTCATCGGTAAAAGTCCCTTTGCGTGTATCTTCAATAACGACATTCACGCCCATCATGGGTTCATTGGTTTCGGCAGAAACAACGGTTCCGCGCAGGGAGCCGACAATATCGGCATGGGCAACTCCGAAAATCATGAGACAAATCATAAAAAGGTTACGAGCCTTTTTCATACAATCCCCTTACGAAGAGATGCCCCGTGCGATACGGGGCATCTGCTGTTTATTTACTGATTTATTTTAATAGAACCGACTTGCGTGTTATTGTATGACCTTCGCCCTGAAGAGAGTAAAAATAGATACCGGAGGGGAAGTGCGAAGCATCCAGCTCAATCTCGTAACGGCCGGCATCCCGGTAATCGCTGAACAGTGTTCTTACTTTTTGTCCCAGGGTATTGAATACTTCCATCCGGTACTCGCCGGCTTTATGAATGCTAAAAGAAATAGTTGTCGCCGGGTTGAACGGATTCGGATAATTCTGTTCAAGTTCGAAATCCACAGGAATATTCGCCACATCTTCCACTGCGGTCAGGTCATAATGTACGTCCATGAAGTACACATAATTCTTATAATCTTCCGGCACTGCATCCAGCGTATCTTCATCAACGGTGTGTGTTGAATAATCGGGGATCTGATAAACAATATATACATGATCATCGGTGGCATCAGGGTCCGTATGGGCGTTCAGTTCATCAAAACCGGGGGTGTTGGTGACATTGATCTCCGGCTGCCAGGTTTTCCCTGCATCAAGCGAACGCCGGACAAAAATATCATAGCTGTTTAGATAAAGCAGCGTATCATCTTCCGTTTCACTGTATTCTTTATAAATATCACCTTTGGGATAAACGGCATAAAGTATATCGGGATCTTCCGTTGATGTTGCCATAGTCGGAAAAAAGCTCTGCCATGCACGGTCGCTTTTCCCGTAATTGAAGCGCCAGGTGTTTTGCATGCTTGTTACAAAAGAAACCTCCCATTCGGCGCTTTCCGATGCGGGATCCGCGCAGTAGAGATGGTAGAACCCGCAGCCTTCATGGACTGTCGGCATAATATAACCGGCCTCCTCGGATTCCGGGATCACCAGGCACATAAAGTGAACGCCTCCGTTCTGGTCCACGATCATATCATTATCATAACCGATGAACAGTCCCGGATAGTTCAGAGTGTCAAGAACCTCGTCTTCCTCACCGGTAAGTTCATCAACCACAAGTGTATCGGTACCATAAGCCACTTCAAATTGCTGACTCGGGAGATAAATGTCAAAAATATTGTCATCAAAAACATTATCCGGCACGTAATAATACGGAACATCATCATCAAAAGACGTACTGCTCCAGGTCTGTCCGTAATCTGTCGTTTTCCGGAATTTAAATGTATGATATGTATTATTATCAACAAGATCCATATAATCGGCGTGCCAGTAGGCAACGTTTGCAATATAACCAACCCCGTTATTTGCAATTGAGACCAGTGCATCGGATGTGGTGGAGCCGTCGGAGGATCCTTCTTCAAAATAAGTCTTTGCGTCCAGGACCTTTTCGGCTGCGGAAAAGCTGACCGTGCCGTCACTGATGTCTGTAGTGCGGAAGAGATAGATATTATGACTGCTCACGTCGTTTGCGTCAAATTCGCGCCAGGTGGTAAAGGTCATATTAATATGGCCTGTCCCGTCCGGCTCTTCGGAATAGTCCGGACATCCCATCCACAATCCCTCGGGATTGTGGATGGGATGTCCGGACTATTCCGAAGAGCCGGACGGGACAGGCCATATTAATATGACCTTTACCACCTGGCGC
>JAWOEU010000130.1:0-5236 GCA_046482575.1 Fidelibacterota bacterium | reverse complement strand
CTTCCTGTCCCGGAATCAGGTTCCAGATCAGCAGTCCGATAAGGATGAACATAACGGGAACGATAAGCATAAGGCATAATAATACAAGGAATAACCAGATCACGACCCCGGGCAGCCAGAATCTGAAAGGCTTGCCTTCATGGTTTGAAATGATCCTGATCCTCATGTCTTATTCCAGTCCCTTTAACGCTTTTTCGAGCGAGATCTCACCTTTTTCCAGTTTTTCCAGTATATTCAAGTTGTCTTCTTTCTTAATTTCCGGTTCTTCGATCTCCACGTCGACATGCACCATGTCCAGCTTCCCGGCAATGCGGTTCAGCTTGTTCTTTACGGTGGGATAACTGATCCCGAAGACCTTCTCCATCTGCTTGATGGAACCGTGGGTTTTTAGGAACACCGCCGCGAACATCTGTTCCTCCGCCGATAATTGCGCCAGCGTGGGAAGCGTGAATTCGCCTTCAACCGTAATACCCGTTTCGGGCACCAGCACTTTGAGTACCCGCAGTGCTTTCCCGTCCGTCATTTTTGTTAAAACCTGCCATTCATGTATCATATTTTTCTCCTTACGGTATATTTTAATTCATTAAATTAAGCAATGTAAGCATTATTATTAATTATATTAATTTTTTGTCGTTCATTAATGAAGAATATTAATATTCAAGGGCTTTTATTAATAATATTGATGTATAATATGGTTTCGCCGTTTTTGCCGGTGATCGATAATTGTCCGTGTGGCGCAGTAATTTTGGATGTAACTCAGTATAAAAGGAGAAATTATCAATAATTAAAGCAGGGATGGAACTGTCAACTTATCCTTCGAAGCTCCGATACTTCGGAGCTTCGAAGGATGCCTGTTCCATACAATAGATCTTATCTTCTTCTTAAATATGTTTTAAGCGATCATAATTTCGCGGCAATTGCATCCGCCACTTCGATCGATGTGTTGTTGCCGCCCATATCGTAAGTACGGACCTTTGCTTCCGCAATGACATCTGCAACAGCATTTTCCAGGCGCTCTGCCATATCCTTTTCTCCCAGCCATTCCAGCATCATTTTAACTGCCAATATCATGGCAATCGGGTTCACCTTGTATTGGCCATAATATTTCGGAGCGGATCCGTGAGTGGGCTCAAAGACCGCCAGTTCATCACCGATATTTCCGCTGTAGGCAAATCCCAGTCCCCCCACCAACTGTGCGGAAAGATCACTGAGAATATCCCCGAACATATTTTCTGCTACAATAACCTCGTAATTACCGGGATCTTTGACAAGCCACATACACTGGGCATCAATATTGGTTTCCCAAAGTTCAATATCCGGGTATTTTTTGGCTATCTCGCGTGCCGTACGCACCATCAGTCCGCCGGTTTCTCGGAGAACATTGGGTTTGTCGCATACCGTGACGGCTTTCTTGCCAAACTCTTTCGCGTATTCGAATGCGTCGGTTACAATGCGTTCACAACCTTGACGGGTCATAATACGTGTAGACAATGCGATGTTTTCCACGCCGGCTTTCTTAAATTTTTTCATTTTCGGGTGGTTCTTGTCCAGCACATCATAGATCTCCTGCGGAAGCGGAAAAAATTCAACGCCGCCGTACATCCCTTCGGTATTCTCTCGAAAAATCGTAATGTCAATATCGTCTTTGTAATTAAGCGGATTGCCCTTATACGCTTTACAGGGGCGCATATTCGTATGCAGATCAAAGAGCTGGCGCATTCGAACGATGGGGCTGAAATAGACCAAACCCTTATCTTTCAACCCGGGGTCCAGTTCTTTTTCCGCTTCCTCTTTTGGTTTGGAAGTGATCGCACCAAAAAGTGCGCAATCGACTGTCTTTAACATATCGATCGTCCGCTGGGGCAGGGCTTCTCCTTCGCTCTGCCAATATTTCCAGCCGACATCGCCGTGAATAAAATCGGCATCGAGCTCAAGCCTGTCCAGAATGATCTTTGCGGCTTCCATCACCTCATTGCCGACACCGTCGCCCGGCATCCATCCTATGCGGTATTTTGCCATGATAAAACTCCTTAAATTTCCCGGTTAATATAAAACGCGCCGCCTGAGCGGCCGCACTGCATAAAAAATACTTATAAATATCACCGGAAATTATAACAACTTTACAAAAAGAGCAATTGTAAACGGATAAATATTATGATTGAATTGCGTCAAATATATTAAGTCAATGTTATTGTTGATCCGGGGCAAATTGTTTGTCCCAAATTTTTTGACACAAGGTATAAGTCTGTTATCAGGCCATCATTAATTATAATTAATACAAGTACCCCAAGCCAATATATAAACCGGTGCTGCCGTCATTTTTGTTGGCGGCGAATCCATAATCCACAGATAATATCATATTCTGGTTCATCGCCAATTTAATACCCATGCCGTATCCGAGATGAATATTTTCCGCATCTCCGCTGATATAATCATCAATAACATCGTCCGGTATTCCGTCTTTTTCATAATCATAAGGCTGAACTACCATGCCTGCATCAATAAACGGATTTATACCAAAATAAAAATTCTGGTTTGCCAGGGTAAAATATACGGCCTTCCAGCGCGCTTCCAGATTTCCATACAGATATCCGTCACCGACCATCCGGGCCCGCATAATACCGCGCACGGTTTTATTGCCGCCCAGACCGTCTACCGTCTTGCGGGAATTTGGCATCATACCCTGCATATAGAAGGGCATATCCCCTGCAACTACGCCCTGATAACCTAAACGGTATGTCACAGAAAGATCTTTCGGGATGACGGTAAAATACTGGCGGTGGATAGCGGCGATCTGTATCCAGCCGTTTTTATTCCCGAGAAATCCGGGTGCGGCGGTAATAACGAACTCATCCCACATTCCTTTCATGGGACAAGCCTCAAAATCGCGTGTATCATAAACCACGCCGGCCTTGAGATAACTGACTATCCCGCCGTCCTTTTCTTCTGGGGAAATCGCTCCCCAGTTAACAAAGTCATCATAAAGTGTTGAATTGTCGGTGAACGTGGTATCCCATGCATTGGTCCCGGTTACGGAGCCGACATCGAAATTCATAAAACCCAGACCGCCAAGCCAGCGGAATTCATTCCCGGTGATGTT
The DNA here is from genome assembly GCA_046482575.1 of Fidelibacterota bacterium. Taxonomy (GTDB): domain Bacteria; phylum Fidelibacterota; class Fidelibacteria; order Fidelibacterales; family Fidelibacteraceae; genus M50B103. The sequence continues at coordinate 2,136 of JAWOEU010000130.1, read as the reverse complement.
TCCCTGAAAATTTACCAGAAAGCGAAAATAATTCCTTTTCATTGCATAATAAAGACGGTTTTTATAGGCTACGGATTCTTCATCCACCCAGGAAGCGTTGTAGATGGATTGTGCGCCGTTAAACCCGTAAAAGCCCCAGGTTTGCTGAACAATATTGCTGATATCAGCTGTTACGCGTATCCCCGGTATTAAATGTTTGGAGTCGTATTCGATCTGAGCCAGTCCCCCGCCCTTCGTAGTCCGGTTCCACTCAACATAAACATTATGATAGTACTCCGGATAGATCGCTCCGTCTCCGTAAAAGAAGATATTTGCTAAAAGCCCGTACTGAAAACCGGTATCGGTATTATAAGCCACTGAAGGCAGCGGTCCCACATTGATACCGGTCTTAACGATCTCATCTGCCTGCAGTGACAATGAGAGCGCAAAGACGACAACAGCAAAAACAAGTATTGTTTTTTTCATTTTTCCCTCCAGGTTTTCTGATGTGTCCATCGAATATAAGAAAAAGCACGGCAGGTAAAAACATTTTTTAGTTCGAAAACCCGTTAAAAAAGTTCCATCTGCCGGGAAGAGCGCGGGAAGATGTTTTTTTTCGGTATTAACGGATAGTCCTTTTTTATCCGTGCAATAAGCGTATAGAGTTTATGCCGGTATGCTTTCTTGTCCATATGCCCCGAATAATAATTTATGTATGCCGGATATTTTTCCGGAAAAACATTCTTAACAAAATGTAAAAAATGTCCCCGGGTCGGCTGGCGCAAATTCAATAATCCGGGAATAATGTAATTTACTTCTGCTTTCTGCGCTTGTTGAAAAATATCGCGGAGGTCTTCTTCCTGATCTGTCAGATATGGCAGGATCGGCATCAGCAACACCCCCCTTACCGCCTTTGTATCCCGGAAAGATGTCAAAGCATGAAAACGCTCAACAGCAGGAGCAGAAGCGGGTTCGATCTTTTTCCGGAGTTCTTCGTCCGTTGTTGTAATACTGAAAGAAAGATGTAAGCCGGCAGTTTCCGCAAGTTTTTCCAGCAGATCATGATCCCGCATAATAAGGGTGGATTTTGTTGAAATCGCGGCAGGTGTTCGATATCTGATCAATAATCGCAGGATCTCGGGCATGATCTTTTTTTCCTTTTCGACAGGCTGGTAACTGTCCGTTACCCCTCCCAGATTGACGGTCTCATGTTTCCAGTAGGGCGACCGCAACTTCTTTTCCAGGCATTCGACAATATTTTCTTTGATATAGATCTCATTGAAAAAATCTCCGCCTTCAATATACTGATGTGAATACAGAGCATAGCAATAACGGCAGCGGTGCGCACAGCCCCGGTAGATATTCAGATCCCACCGATAGGGCAGATAATTGCTTTTGATCCTGTTCAGCGCAGTTTTACACCTGATATTTCTGTACATGCCGGAATATAGTATTTACAGGGAATATTTCCTTCTGGATTTTTATCCGGCTCTCGGAGAAGCAGGTCCGGACAGGATATTTAGGTAAAACCCGCCTGCGGATTTTCTTTTTTAAAAATGTTTCATTCATGCCGCCGATATATTAATTTAATCAATAAGAACGAGGTTCCGATCATGAAAAAAAGCTTTTATATTTTTTTTCTTCTTGTTGCATATACATTCTTATGTGCCCGGCCGGTAGACATTGATAAGGCAAGGGATCTCGCTACCGCATTCTTTCCGGATAAAGATCTTGTGTCCTGTCACGCCGTTTCCGAACAGCTCTATCTCAGTACCTTCGAGAACGGCGGCTTTGTCCTCATTTCCGGTGATGATGTGTTTCCACCGGTTCTTGGATATTCCCGCACCGCTCCGGTTAAACAGATGCATCCTGCTTTTGAAAGTCGCTGTAATGCGTATTCCCGGCAGATCGGCAGTTTGGTTCTCCCTTCCCGGGAAAAGCACACGGACTGGGACACCATTCTCCGCGGAAAGTTTCAAAAAACAACAGCCGGTGCCGAAGTGCTTCCTCTTCTAAATAGTAAGTGGGACCAGTTCCCGTATTACAATGATCAGTTCCCCTATCTGTCATTACCCGGCTATACGGATCAAAAAGCTTATGCCGGGTGTGTCGCGGTGGTAATGGGACAGTTAATGCGTTATTATAACCATCCTGTGC
>JAWOEU010000016.1:0-8179 GCA_046482575.1 Fidelibacterota bacterium | reverse complement strand
TCATTTATTAATCCCTTTTCCGGAAAATGTGTTTTACTTCCCTTCGGACCGTCAAAAATTTTATTAGTTCAAATATAAGAAAATGCGCGGGTACTTTAAAACAAAGAAATTGAATTTTAGTATAACGGCATTTTCCGGCAAAATCATATAAAGTCTTTTTTCTTTTCCCGTTGAATTTTGTACATTTGCATGTCAGGACCGGAAATAACATTAATCTCTAACTCCCCGGGAAATATGGCGGATTTTGTTCACATACATACGCACAGCGATTACAGCACCCTTGACGGGGCGTTAAAGATCGAAACCATTGTTAAAATAGCCAAAGACATGGGTCTTCCTGCGGTATCACTGACGGACCACGGGAACATGTTTGGCGCCGTAGAACTTTTCAATCAGGCAAAGAAAGCCGGCATTAAACCCATTATCGGCTGTGAGATGTATGTCGTTAACGGATCCCGGCACGAACGCATAAGTACAAAAAATGAGGAAAGAAAATATTTTCACCTTGTTCTTCTTGCTGCCAGCGAACAGGGATATAAAAATCTTATTAAACTGACTTCTCTGGGATATCTTGAAGGATTTTATTATAAACCGAGAGTGGATAAAGAATTACTGCGGAAATACAGCGAAGGCTTGATAGCCAGCTCTGCCTGTATAAAAGGAGAAGCTGCTGTCGCTGCCAGAGTGAACGGTTTTGAAAAAGCAAAATCCATCGCGCTCGAATATGCGGATATTTATCCGCAGCGTTTTTATCTTGAACTTCAGCGCCACGGTCTTCCGGAAGAGGATATTGTCAATGATGTGTTTGTAAAAGTTTCAAAAGAGACCGGTATTCCTTTGGTTTGTTCAAATGACGCGCATTATGCCTTTCGTGAACATGCAGAGGCACATGACGCATTTCTTTGTATCGGGACCGGATCATATATCAGCGATACACGGCGTATGCGGTACGCCAATGACGAATTTTATTATAAATCCCCGGAAGAGATGCAGGAATTATTCAAGGATATTCCCGAGGCTCTTGAAAATACGGTAAAGATAGCAGAACAATGTAATTTCGAACTTCATGCGGGAGAATACCACCTCCCCAAATTTCCCATCCCGGAAAAGGTACATACGAATGATCCGGATGTGTACCTGGATATGCTGGTTCACAAAAGATTGAAAGAACGGCTCGGCAAAGAACCCGCTTCCGAATATACGGAACGCGCCGACTATGAACTTTCCGTGATCAAAAAAATGGGTTTCTCCGGATATTTTCTTATTACCCAGGATTTTGTTCAGTGGGCGAAAAATAACGGTATACCCGTCGGACCCGGCCGCGGTTCCGCTGCGGGAAGCCTGGTAGCCTACGCACTGGGGATAACCAATATCAATCCCCTTGATTTTGACCTGCTTTTCGAGCGTTTTTTGAATCCGGACCGTATCACCATGCCCGATATTGATATTGATTTTTGTTATGAGCGACGCGGTGAGGTCATCGAATATATCAAAGAACGTTACGGACACAACAGTGTTACGCAGATCATCACTTTCGGACGCATGAAAGCAAGGGCTGTAGTACGGGATGTTGCACGCGTAATGGGAATGGATTATGCCACCGGAGACCGCTTTGCCAAGGCAATCCCGCCCGAGGCAAAAGACCTTGCCAATGCTGAGAAAATGAATAAGGATCTCAGGGATTATATTCATGAAAGTCCCGCACACGAAAAACTCTGGGAGATATCCAAAGTGCTGGAAGGCATGAACCGTCAGGTAGGCATCCATGCGGCAGGCGTGGTTATTGCACCGGGCAATCTTCTGGATTATATACCGCTGTATAAAACCTCAAAGGATGATGTGACCAGCCAGTATGACATGGGTTGTCTGGAACAGGTGGGTATGCTGAAGATGGACTTTCTGGGACTCCGGACACTGACTGTGATCAAGCATACGCTTGACCTGCTGAGGCAGAGGGGTATCGAACTGGATATTGATAGAATTCCCTTTGATGATATGAAAGTGTACGATCTTTTCGGTGAAGGCCGCACGTTCGGACTTTTTCAGTTTGAATCGGCAGGGATGCGTGAGCATCTTAAAAACCTGCATCCGACCTGTATTGAGGATCTGGTGGCAATGAATGCCCTGTACAGGCCGGGACCGATGGATAACATACGGACTTTTATCAATCGCAAGCATGGTGAAAAGATTGATTATCTTGATCCCAAGATGGGACCGATTCTCAAGAATACTTACGGGGTGATCGTCTATCAGGAACAGGTTATGAAGATCGCTTCCACGATCGCCGGTTTTTCGCTGGGGAAAGCCGATACACTCCGGCGCGCAATGGGAAAGAAAAAAGTCGATGTAATGGAAAAAATGCGCAACGAGTTCATCGAAGGTGCCGGAGAAAACCATATCAATGCGAAAAAGGCCAATGAGATCTATGACTTGCTGATAAAATTTGCCTCCTACGGATTCAACAAAAGCCATTCCGTGGCTTATGCCTATATTGCCTACCAGACCGGTTATCTTAAAGCATATTACCCTGCAGAATTCATGGCGGCAAATCTTACCAGCGAGCGCGGCGAGATCAAACGTGTTGTTGAACTGGTCTCTGAAGCCAAAAAACTGGATATTGAAGTAATACCACCGGACGTAAATACATGCACAGAGTATTTTTCCGTTCTGGACGGCAGGATCACATACGGCCTTTCAGCCCTTAAAAGCATGGGTGAAAAAGCAGCGGCGGAAATAGCCCGCCGCCGCCGTGAGGACGGACCCTACAAAACAATATTTGATCTTACAAGCCGTGTCGATCTGCGAACCGTCAACCGTAAAGCGTTGGAAGCCCTTATTTACGCAGGTGCCATGGATTCGCTTGAAGGCAATCGCTGTCAGAAATATTATGCCATTGATGCGGCTCTGAAATACGGACAGCGCTTCCAGGAGGAAAAGAAGGCATCTCAGGTCAGCCTTTTCGGTGCCGCCAACGGACAGATCGTTATGAATGAGCCGACGCTGGAAGAACTTTCGGAATGGAACAAACAGATGAAACTGGAGAAAGAAAAGGAATATATCGGTTTTTATCTGACAGGACATCCATTGGAGCCGTTTCGTGATGAGCTGGAAGCGGTGTCCAATGAGTATTATCTTGACGATAAAGATCTCACGATGCCGGATATTATCCGGGCGGGGGGCATTGTTACAAATTTTATTATTCGCTACGATAAGCGCAATAACCAGTATGCAAAGTTCCATTTTGAAACATTAAATCACGAATTTGACGTACTTGCTTTCAAGTCATTTGAGAAATATAAAGAATTACTTTATGAGGACGCTAAAATATACCTGGAAGGAAATCTGAAGATCGACAGTGAGCAGAATCAGCTGCCTACGCTTTTCCTGAATGAAGCAATGCCGCTGTCGGATCTGAATGAAAGAAAGATAAAGACAGTTCATTTGCGTTTGCGTAATGATGAAAAATTTGAACAGAAGCTTGAAAAATTGAAAAAGATCATTCCGCGTTACCCCGGAAATAAGATCCTCTATATTCATATCAGTTATCCCGAACAGGGAAAACCGGAAAAGATCATACGCGCACGTACCGGCATCAATGCGGCCCGTGAACTGATCAAAAGTATTCGTGATGTTGTCGGACAGGTCAATGTTTGGCTTACGTAAATCATGATCATTTATATTACATCGGGATATGAAAAAACCATTATGGCAAAACGCTTCCTGAAAGCGTATCCCCATGCGGCATCCCGCATCATAGAGGATAGTGAGGACGCCCGGCGACAACTGTATAACGCCGAATCAAACAATCCGAAACATCATATCTTTATAACATCCGCAAAAGGCGATCACTTCAAGGTCTGTCCCGGAACGGAAAAGCCTTATCTCTGTTGTTACTACTGGACGCTTCATCAGGCGACCAATTGTCCCTATGACTGCACATACTGTATTTTACAATATTATCTGAATAATCCGCTCCTTACCGTTTATGCGAATACGGATGAACTGATGGATCAAATCCGGGTGCGCATCCGGAAAGAACCGCAGCGCCTGTTCCGCATCGGGACCGGCGAACTGGCTGACAGTTTGGCGCTTGACGATATTGCGCTGGTCGGTCCTGAGCTGATACGTTTTGCTGCGCGTCAGAAAAACATGATACTGGAACTGAAAACCAAATCCTGCAAGGTGGATCATTTGCTGGATGTGCCGCATGACGGAAAGACGGTCATTTCCTGGTCACTGAATCCGCCGGACCGGATCGGACGGCATGAGTTTTACGCCGCAGATCTTTCCGGGCGTATGCAGGCGCTCCGCAAGGTTCAGAATGCGGGGTATATGACAGGTTTTCATTTTGACCCCATGCTGATGTATGCGGATCAGGAAGCCGGGTATGGATATCTGGCCAAAACCCTTTTCGAACACGCCGACCCTGCACATATTGCCTGGATATCCATCGGCAGCCTGCGTTTTCCCCCGGAGATGGCGGAGAAGGTGCGCAGCAAATTTCCCGCTACGGATCTGCTGGACGGGGAAATGATCCGTGGAAGGGATAATAAACAACGCTATTTCAAGCCGCTCCGGATTAACATGTATAAAAATCTTTACCGCTGTTTGCGGAAGTACGGCGGGGAAGATCTGTTTATATATTTCTGCATGGAAGATGCCGCTGTCTGGAAACAGGTGATGGGTTTCGCACCCGACAGCAATGAACATTTGGATTATTTGTTTGCAGAACATCTGTTCCGGAAATTTCCGCAGCTGGATCTCCCCGTCCCGGAATTGCGGAAGTACCGGGAATTCGAATCGAAACGCAGCTGGGAATCCGGATAGAATTGCGTCGAATTAATTGACGCAAAAATATTAACGCAATTTCTCGGTCATTTCTTGGGTTCCATATGTATTGTTGCATCAATATCTTTTTCTTCCTTGATGGTCTTTTCAATGCGGGACACCAGTTCATGGGCGTGTTTAAGGGAAAAATCCGGCGGCAGCTTGAGATGGAATGTCAGCTCGACATGCCGGCCATACCGGTGCAGATGCACATGATGGACATGGGTCTCTATTTCTGTTACCATATTACAGGTTGCAGAAAGATAATCAAGAAGTTCCTTGTCCGGACTTTCGCCCAGTAGCGGTTTTATACCGTTTTTTATGATGGTAAATGCCGTAAAAGCGATCATGACAGACACGATGAGAGTCAGAACACCATCAGCCCACCAGATAGAACGACCGGCAAGGATACCGATGAGAATAAGCAGAGAAGATAAAGCATCGCTGCGGTGATGCCAGGCATCGGCCTTTAGTGAAAGAAAATTGCTTTTTCGATGAGCATAAAATGCATACTGGGCCAGTAGCTCCTTGGAAATAAGCGAAAATACGGTTGCGATCAACGCCACCGGTCCGTAATCGGCCTCAATACGGTCTGTCAGTCGTTGAATACCTTCGACAAAAAACTCAAAGGCAATAAAAGCCAAAAGCATACCGACGATTAGTGCGGCAATCAGTTCTGTACGTCCATGGCCGAAAGGATGTTCTTTATCGGCTTTCTTTCCGGAAAACCACGTGCTGACGATAATGACCAGGGAACTCAGCGAATCGGACAAGGTGTGCCAGGCATCCGCGATCAGAGCGGCCGAGGCGGAAACGATACCTGCCCATAATTTTAGTCCGAACAAAAGTATGTTCCCGGCCAGGGATAAGTAGCCTTCCCGCATAGCATAAGTTTCTGGAGATTTTTTTTTCATCATTTTCCCGGCCAGTGTGAAAACGCAGATTACCGGTCTTTAAGTGTTTTCTTTAAAGCCGTAATTAGATCGGATTGCCGGTAAGGTTTTCTCAGATTTGCTTTTGCACCCATTTTTTTCAGGGCATTTGTCTGCTTTTCGTTAGCAAAGCCTGAAGATATAAGAACCGCAACGTCCGGATCAAACTTTTTCAGTTCACGGAATGTTTGAACGCCGTCCATTCCCGGCATAATGACATCGAGAATAACAGCTATAATATCTTTGTGATACTTCTTGTATACCTCAAGTCCTTCTTTCCCCGACGCTGCTTCAAGTACCTTTAAACCGATATAGGTCAGGGATTTGCTCAGCATACGGCGTATCGGCTTCTCATCGTCAATGACCAGGATATAGCCCTCTCCAAATGTGGAGGGGTACGTTGCACGTTTCGTGACCGCTGATGCTTTCGGTTTCAGGGGCGAAACCGGGAAAAAAAGATAAAATACACTTCCCTTACCGGGAGAGCTGTCAGCATAAATATATCCATTGTGGGAAAATATCGTTCCGTAGACGGAAGAAAGCCCCAGTCCGGTGCCTTCAGAGGCGGATTTTGTTGTAAAAAATGGTTCGAATATCTTTGAAATCACTTCCTTGTTCATTCCCACACCACTGTCCCGAACCTTGATAAGGATATAATTCCCCGGTTCAATTTCAAGCGGGTAATCCTTCGGGTGTTTTTTATGGACAGTAATATTCTCCGTGGCAACTTCAAATTCTCCGCCGTCCGGCATTGCATCTTTCGCATTAAAAGCAAGATTCAGAAGAACATTCTGAAGCTGTGCGAATTCTCCCATTATATAGTGTTCACGGGCGTTGAGATTCTTTTTGATCCTGATACTTTTGGGAAGGGCATGCCGTAAAAGAGCCATGGAATTGAGAATAAGATCATGTATATCAATAGCGGTACTCTGGTTCTTTTGCTTGCGTGAAAAGGTCATAAGCTGATTGGTAACGCTGGCGGCCCGTTCACAGGTTTCTATGATATTCTTACAATAGTAACTTAGTTCTTTATCATCCTGCAGTTCTTCAGAAAGCAGTTCCGCAAAGCCGAGGATGGTTGCGAGCATATTGTTGAAATCGTGTGCAATACCTCCGGTCAACTGTCCCATCGCACGTAATTTTCGGGATTGTGCCAGATTCTCTTCCTGTTTCTTGATAGTATCAAGCATTTCATGTTCACGGGTAATATCAATACTTACTCCGATAACAAGTACAGGGTTGCCGTTCTCATTTCTTTCCAGCACCTGAGTAGAGCAGCGGAACCATTTGACAGCACCATTTTTTTCCGGTATCCGGAATTCGAATTTACAGGTGTTGACTTTCTCTTTCAAACAGCGTTCCATTTCTTTGCGCATCCTGATGCGGTCCTCGGGATGTACAAGTTCAAACCAGTGGTCGAGAAAAAGGTTGTTTTCCGTTTGCCGGATACCATATAAGTGCTTTAGCTGCGCATCAGGCACCCACCGCATTTCCGGGAAATGCACAGTGAAGGTCCCAATCCGTGCGGCATCAAAGGCGGTGTTCAGACGTTCGCGGTTGAGAAGCAGTTCACGTTGTTTCCGGTGCAGTTCCGTAGTGTCCGTAAGTACTTCTATTACATTGAGGAGCTCACCGTTTTTATCATATATCGGTGTGGAAGATACACTCCAGATACGGTCTTTCATGTAGGATTTTTCCGTTTGAACGCGCTTTCCCGCTTTAATCGCATTATTGGCAGTACAGGGAGAGCATTCGCTGTCCTTGTTATGAAATACACGAAAGCATTTTTCACCGATAATATCGGCAGCTTTTTGATAACCGACCAAACGTGCGGCGGCGTCATTTGCCTGCACGATAGTGTGGTCGGGGTCAAGCAGGACGATGCCCTCGCCAAGGGCTTTGAACATACTGGCCTTCTCTCTTTCCAGATGTTCACTGTGTTCTTTATATCCAACAAGTTCAGAGACATTCTGAAGGATACCGCGGTATGCAGTGATCTTTCCTTTTTTATCTTTTTCATGGAAGGCCTGAATACGAAGGGAATAAATGGTATCATCGTATATTACACGGAAAAAAGACGATATCGGAGTATTTTTCTTAATATAAACGTTAAATTTACTATAGAGTTCTTTCTGATCATCCGGATGAACGATATCGAAAAAAAATTCTATATCAAAGGTTCTTCCGAACTCATTATCTTCACCGAGTCCTTCGAAAATCAACGAAATATTCTGTTCGAAAGAAATTTTCATCGTTTCGGGATCCATTTCCCAGTTCATCATTTTACCGAGGATCTGGGTGTGCTCCAATAGGACATTCCGTGCATTGAGTTTCCGGAACATCAATTCCTGTTCAGTGACATCTTTGCCGAAGCACTGATACGCAATGACTTCACCTTTCTGGCTGAATATACCTCTGTA
>JAWOEU010000005.1:0-12037 GCA_046482575.1 Fidelibacterota bacterium | reverse complement strand
TTACCATGGGTGAAGCGGGCAATTCGAATTCCGCATTCAGAGAGGTGAAAACATTATCGGGATAACGGCTGAAAGAAACAGTCGGAAGATCCTGCGCATCATCAAATCCGTATGTAAAATTTTCGGCAGAATAAGGATAACACAATACCTGGGCACTTCCCCAGTTACACAAGGCATGCGCAAAACCGTCTCGCGTTCATCCAATACCGTTCCTATTGCGTCGAGGGCAGGTTCCTCAGGGATCCGCTCCCAGATCGTATTGATGATATTGTTACCGGGTGCTGAGTAGTGTTTATCAATGTACAGATTGAACCCGACATTATTATAATAAAGGTTCGCATGATTGACGGCGTAATTCCAGTTGCCGGTATATTGGTTGAAATAGCTGTGATAATCATTAACATCAGGATACATATATTCTTCGAACCAGACCGAAGACATTTCAAAATAGAAGTAATCGGCATCCCGGTAAATATAACCCAGCTGGAAAACATGGAATAACTCATGCGCGCAGGTAACTTTTAAGCCGTCCAGACCGGGCGTGTAAAACACCGAACTGTCTTCAAGATTCGTACTCAGCGTAATATAACTCGTCCATACATCCGGTTCCGCCTGACTCTCAAGATAGGTCATACCGTAGTTGTCGAAATAAGAGGTAAAATAGACATCGATCTCGGGAGAGTTTGCATGGTCAGGAGGCGGAAGGCTGAAACCGAGTGAATCACGAAGCATGACAAACGAATCTTCAAGATATTGTGCTGAACGATATACATAGTCGGGGATAGAATCATTAAAGGTGTAGTTTTGCGGTACGGAATGATCTCCGCTGTTATTGTAATGGATAATAAAGTTGCCGTTTTCCGAAAGATAGCTGTGGTCGCGTGACGGGCGGACAAGGGGTATCTGCATGCCGAGAGGTTTGGTAAAATGCTGCGCTTCCCTGATATCCGCGGGTTTTGCGGTCAAAATAAAAGGGAATAGGGCCGGAGCAATAACGAGGAAATTTCGTATTGAGATATAAAAGCGTAAATTGAAAGAAATAGGCTGTTTGTTTTTCACATTTTCACAAGTTGAATATTATTGGCCTTACAGCAATGATTCCAGTGTGTTCCCGAGCTGCAGTACTGTTGATTCGTTGTAAAGATCGCCAAGGATCTGGATGCCAACAGGTAAACCGTTCTCGGTATTTCCGACAGGTACGGAAAGTCCCGGAATACCGGCAATATTAACGGATACCGTAAAAACATCACTCAGATACATCGATATCGGGTCGTCAAGGAATTCACCCAGTCTGAAGGGAGGATCCGGAGTAACGGGCAGCAGAATGGTATCGACATTTCCGAAAGCTTTTTGAAAGTCTTCATATATCAGTCGCCGCACCTTTTGTGCGCGGGCGTAATAAGCGTCGTAATAACCGGAAGAAAGTACATAGGTCCCGAGCATGATACGCCGCTTGATCTCGGGACCAAAACCGAATTCGCGGTTTCCGGCATAAAAATCATCGATTGTATCGGCATGTTCAATATTCCGGGTTCCGTAACGGACGCCGTCAAAGCGCGCAAGATTGCTGGAGGCTTCCGCGGTAGCAAGAATATAGTATGCTGCAATGGAATATGTCAGATGCGGAAGTGAAATATTGACAAATTTCTTTCCGTTTTTTTTCAAAAGATCTACAGCGTTATCAAAACGGGCTTTCACATCCGGATGCAGTCCATCCTCAAGCAGGTGGTAAGGGATCCCGATAGTTTTCACGGTATCTTGCTCAAGCGCTGCAAGATAATCTTCCGTTTCGATCTCCGAGGAGGTTGAATCCCGTTCATCTTTCCCTGCTATGACCTGTAAAAGCTCGGCGGATTGCCGGACAGTACGTGTGATCGGACCTATCTGGTCAAAGGATGAGGCAAAGGCTGTCAGCCCGTAACGGGAAACGCGTCCGTATGTCGGCTTCAGACCTACGACCCCGCAGAAAGATGCGGGCTGACGGATAGATCCGCCGGTATCTGATCCAAGTGCGTAATCCACCAGTCCGGCCGCCACGGCCGCTGCGGATCCTCCGCTGGAACCGCCGGGTACATAGCCGGGAGCTGCCGGATTTTTTGTTGCACCCATCGCAGAATATTCCGTGGAGGATCCCATTGCAAATTCATCCAGATTGGTTTTTCCTGCAATAATGCCTCCTGCTTTGAGGATCCGGTCGATCACCGTTGCATTATATGGAGAGATATATTGCCTTAAAAAAGCACTGCCGCAGGTAGTCGGCAGTCCCTTCACATTAATATTATCTTTCACTGCGATCAGTATATGCGATAAGGGACCCTGAACGGATAATTGCTTTTTTGCATGATCCTCAAGCCATGGGCTATCCACAGTGATCATCATATTGAGATCTTGTGTCTCTTTATAGCGTTGAAGAAAATCAGAAATGATCGAATGCATAGTTTCCTCTTGTTATGTGCGGATAAAACGCAGGATATAATAACCGGTCAGCACGCCGATGACACTTAAGAAATTAATGTGTATACGAAAACCAAGCGTCAGTTCAATGAAATATAAATTAAGCGTAAAGGTATTGAATCCGATAGGGAAATTGACGGAAAAGAAATCCTTGACGGCACCTTCGGGAAGTAAACTGGCGAAAAGATGTCCCAAGGCTCCGCCGATGATGGCTGCAATGAGAATAATACCGACGACCCGTCCGATCTTTGATGCATATTTTGCCATGGTGATCCCTTAATGTTAATGATTATCGCAATAAAAAGCATAAAAAAGCTGTATTTACTGACAATACAGTTATATCAGGCTAAATATAACATGTTTTTCAGCAGTTTTGCAATTCTCAATTCTTAATTCTCCGATACTCTTTTTTGGTGACGAATGACGTAAAAAATATAAATAATTATGATAAACACTTGTTAAACACATGTTTTATAATGTATCTTCAGTTAATGAAAAATATGTCCGAAATTATATTATCTTACGTTAAAAAAAATCCCCGGCAGCGCCTTAGTGTAAAAGAACTGGCGAAAAAACTGCAGATTAACAAAAATGAATATCCCGCTTTCCGTGATACGGTTAAGGAACTCTTCAGAGAAGGAAAGCTTTCTCGCTTTAAGGGTAACAAATATGGTTTACGCTCAGCGGAAAATGAATTTACCGGCACAATAGATTTTCATCCGCGGGGTTTTGCTTTTGTGCACACGCCGGATGATAAAAAGATCTATGTTTCGGAGGAAAATACCGGGAATGCCGCTCACGGAGATACGGTTGCTGTCAATATCCTGCGTAAAGGAAGGGGCAAACGTGAAGCAGAGGGAAAAGTAAGGCGCGTGATCCGGCGCGGGAAAAACGAATTTATATGTACCTATCATAAACTGCATCAATACAGCCTGGCCATACCTGCGATCCACCATTTGCGCTCGGAGATCATCATTGATGATATGAACGGTTTCAGCCCGGAAGAAGGTGAACATATCATTGCTGAGGTTACGGAATGGGGAAGTGGAAAACAACGTCACCGCGGACGAATAAAAAGTATTGTCGGCAGGGAGAAAAAGTCGGAATTTGATGCTGTCCTTATAGCCAATAAATATAATATTCCGGAAAAATTTTCTCCGGAAACTCTCAACCAGGTTGAAGCAATAGAGTTTGAGATTCCGGATGACGACCGGCGCCGCGACCTTCGTCATCTGGAGTGTTTTACCATTGACCCGGAAGATGCCAGGGATTTTGACGATGCTGTGTCCATTGAACACGATAAGCAGGGAAATTATCATCTGGGTGTACACATTGCGGATGTAAGTCACTATGTGCCTATGAACACCCCGGTTGATGATGATGCGCTCAAACGCGGAACATCGGTGTATTTCACGGATTTTGTCATTAATATGCTTCCGGAAAAACTGAGTACGGACCTTTGCTCCCTGAAGCCGGGTACGGACCGTCTGGCCATGACCGTGATAATGAAAGTTTCCAAAAACGGTGAGGTCTTGTCTTATGACATTACCTCTTCCATCATACACAGCCGGAAGCGCTTTTCCTACGAAGAAGCTCAAAAGGTCATTGATGAGAAACAGGGACCTTTTTATGAAAAGCTCATTACAATGAGCCGGTTGGCAAAGATTCTGCAGAAAAAACGTCATGATGAAGGCAGTATTGACTTTGATCTTCCGGAACCGGTATATGAACTTGATGAAAACGGTGTTCCGGTACGGATCCGGATACGCGAACGCCTGTGGATTCATCATATTGTAGAAGAATTTATGTTGCTCGCCAATCAGAGTGTCGCCAATTATGCCAGGACCCGGGGTACGAACGTTCCCTTTATTTACCGTATTCACGATATCCCGGAAGCGGACAGTATATACGAATGGTTTTCTCTGCTGGATGCTTTCGGCGTGCAGGCATCTTTTTTCGGACTTCCCGTTACCTCGAAAAAATTCCAGAAAACCCTGGAAAAAGTAATGAAGCAAAGTAAAAGCTCCTATATTATGCGCACAGCCTTACGTACAATGACAAAAGCAAAATACAGCGTGAAACCGGTCGGTCATTTCGGACTGGCATTCGAGGATTATACCCACTTTACGTCGCCGATCCGGCGTTACCCGGACCTGATGGTGCACCGTCTGCTGAAAAAATATTTACGTAATGAGGCACTGAAGCCGGAAATGAAAAGGCATCTGAAGCATGTAGCGAAATTATGTTCCGAAGCGGAACTGCGGGCGCTTCAGGCAGAACGCGAATATCATAAGATCAAACAGATGCGTTATATCAGCACACGTATCGGAGAAGTGTTCTCCGGTACCATCTCCGGTGTTGCCCAGCATGGATTCTGGGTTGAACTCCATGAAATATTTGTCGAAGGTTTTGTCCATATTGATACGCTGAAAAACGATATCTGGGATTACGACAAAAAGAAGCATATTCTAAAAGGCCTTCGCACAAAAACCCGCTATCAAATGGGTGAAAAAGTGAACGTGCGCGTTATCCGCACGGATATTAAACGTGCACGTGCGGATTTTGAAATTGCAGATCGTGAGTTGTAAACCGCTGCAGATCTAATGCGTAAGCATCCCTGCCCATTTTTACTTTTTATTTCTCCTCATAGCATAGCATAATTCATCATATTTTTTTCCGTATTTATTCCGGGCATCCGGAAGTATCCGTTCCAGGATGAAGCCGCTTTTCTCAAGAAGCTTTATCGAAGCAAAGTTCGCACTGCTGACCCTTGCCAGGATATGCTGCAAATTCAGGGTATTGAATGCAAAATCCCTGACGGCATTGATCGCTTCGGGCATATATGCCTTGTGCCAGAAATCTTGACCGAGCCAGTAATATACCTCAGCGCACTTTCTATGAAGATCAATATGGGATAGAGCAATGATCCCCATGAAAGTGTCACTTGATTTGTTGCAGACAGCGAAGACATACTGGCTGCCGTTTCTGAAATCACGGATCGCTCTGCGGATAAAAGGCGGTGTTGTACTTATATCGTAAGGATAAGACAGGATCCGCATATGCTCCAGGACCGCTTCGGATTGAATATTCTTATTGATCTCATCTGTATCGGAAGGACGAAGCGGACGCAGAAGAAGGCGCTGTGTGTGAAGTTTATACATTGCTGACTTTACCGGTGAAGCCGGTATCCGGATTTATATCTCCCCGGAGTCAAATTCCACGGATCTGTCAAGAACCGGATCGTTCGTTACGGCACTTAACATACAGGGAGACAGGACATGACGATTCAACATTTATCGCGTTCATTGCGTCGAAAATGAGAGAGACCGCTTATAAGCGGGTCTGTGCTTTCAGCCGGCCGGAATGACCGTTATTTGACCAGTTCAAAATCAATAAAGTCCGCATGGTGAAAAATAATGGATTCCGGAGAACGCTTTTCTCCGGCACCTTCCTTAGAGTGTGTGGCGATGACATGCATAACCTCCTCCGGAACGCCGTGCTTGAATGCCAGTCCCACCCCGCTGAAAGGATGCCGCAGATAACGGCCGTAGCCGGACTTCACAGCTTTACCGTCTATTATTTCGTATTCCAGCAATTTACCGACATCCGCGAGCAGTGCTCCGGCGATCAGGTGGTCGCGATTGACCGGTGTCCGGCGTTCGTTGTGCAGAACTTCCTGAACATCATCAACAGCCATACACATCCGGCATACGGCGCGGACATGATCAATAAACGGGATGCTTACATTTTCAGCCAGAAGAGTAAATGGAATAGCCAATAAAAGTTCTTTGGTCCACCCGCGGTAATCCATGGCTTCATTCCAGATATCAATGACCTTCTGCTGCAGTTCCTTGTTCTTAATCTCTCCGATCTCGGGAAGTATACTCAGTATTTCCATATCATGCCTCTTGTTTATTTTTTTGTCTGAAAATGTAAAATAAATTTATTTGCTTTGCAATTGTAATAAAAAAAAAGATGGAAATTCAGGCGGATTTTGCAGATACTATTATATTGCCGCATTAATGTTCTTTTAAAAGGAGCCATGAATGAAAAATACTATCGCATATTTACTGATCATTCTTTTACTTCCCGCATTTGCACTGGAACCTTCCTCAAAGGCGCTTGAATTATTTGAAGCCGGGAGATATGCCGGCAATGATAATGATACGCTGCTTTACCGCCTGCTTTCCCCGCAGAAAACCGGGGAAAACACAAAATATCCTCTGGTGCTGTTCCTGCACGGGGCCGGTGAAAGAGGTAATGACAATGAACGTCAGCTTATCTGGGGAGCCGATCATTTTATCACTGAAAAGAATCGTAAGCAATATCCCTGCTATGTCCTTGCTCCTCAATGTCCGCCTTCGGAACGCTGGGTAGATGTAAGCTGGGAACTTCCTTATCATTTTATGCCGGAGAAAGCATCCCGTCCCATGCAGCTGGTGATTGAATTATTACAGGAGTTACAGAAAAATTTTCCGGTTGATAGGGACAGGATCTATGTCACCGGACTCTCTATGGGCGGATACGGTACCTGGGATATCATCTCACGCATGCCGGAACTTTTTGCCGCTGCGGCGCCTGTCTGCGGAGGTGGTGATGTGCACCAGGCGGAGAGCCTGACCGGAATACCCATTTGGGTCTTTCATAGCGTGGATGATGCCGTGGTACCGGTAGAGCGTTCCCGCAAAATGATCATTGCCATCCGTAAAGCCGGCGGAAAAAAGGTCCGTTACACCGAATATACGGATGCCGGACACGGCTCCTGGAAACCGGCCTATGATGATCAGGAGTTTATGGACTGGCTTTTTGCGCAGAAGAAATAAAAAAATATCATAAATATTTACTACAGCAGGATACCCGAATGCAGTGAATGGAACTGCATTGTAAGAACAATAAAAGCAGGAATAAATGATGAATCAAAGTTTTGTAATGATCGGAGTAAATTCTCTTGAAATATCCGTCAGTTTTTACGAGACCATACTGGATTTTCACACAGAGAAAAACATTGAACCCGGCGACGGTATCAGGATCGCCTTTCTCAGCAATACCGATAATTTCACATTAGAGCTGATTGAAAAGGCTGATCATCCCGCCGCCGGTAATAAGGGATCATCCGTTTCACTTATGTTCAGCAACAACGACCTGGATGAAAAAAGGAAGATACTGCGTTACAATGATATCGAATACGTTGATGATGTACTGCCCAATGGCATGAAATATGTACGGTTCCGGGACCCCGACGGTGTCGGGATCGTATTATACGAATAATTTATTTTTGTTGATCGTGCTTATATCCCGTTAAGGTCCGTAGCGGAATATGAAAGTAAAGGAAAAAAAGAAATGATGACCATTATATCTTCCGCGGGTGCCGGAAACCTCCGGGTCCCGGCAGTCCGGTAATATTATTTTTCCGTTGAAGACAGGGACTGAAGATCTTTTATATGTATATGTGCTTCCATGAAATGGATAAACCCGATCCCACAGATCGGGATAAGCCCGATCAGATGCTGCAGAAAGGCATAGCTGGCGGCGGTGCTCTTATCTATGCCGAGAAGGAGGAGGGCATAGACCATTGCAGCATGAAAGGTGCCGACAAAGCCTGGTGCGGCGGGAATGGCGATGGCGATCATTGCAGTCACCATGAGAATAAATCCTTCAAGGAATCCGAGATCCAGATGCATGGCTCTGATACCCGCCCAATAAGTGAGGCCGGTTATGAACCACAATAAAAAACTGTAAAGCAGGATCCTGAAGGGATGACGAATATCAAAAAGCGCCAGCATCCCGTGATGTAGTTCCTCAAAGAAGTTTCCCGCACGTCCTTTCTTTTTATCCAGATATTGACTGATCCGGTGGCGGAAGCGGTAGTACAGAAAAAGCGCAATACCGAAAATCACCAAAAGCGCGATAAGCAAAACCCGCACGATAAGTATCTGTTTGTCGCTCAGGGGAAGATCAACGAACAGGGAGAAAATGACCACGAAAAAGAAAAAAGTCACACCGTCGGTAAAACGTTCGATAATAATAGAAGGAAACAAAAGCGTTCCTTTTTTATTCAGAAATTTTCCGGTGACATACGCCCGCACCAATTCACCCATGCGGAAAGGAAGCACGTAATTTGTGAAAAAGCCGGCTATTGTGCCTTTATACAATTTATAGGCGGGAAAATCCCCGATAGGAAGCAGAAATATGCGCCAGCGTACAGCACGCACATAGATGACAATGAGCATGCCAAGCATTCCGGCTGTGTACCATAGAAGGTTGACGGAACGGAGTTCACGGAGAAAATGCGACCATTCAATTCCCTGGAAAGCGACATACAGTCCAATAATAGAAAGGAGAATACTGAGCGTTAAACGTACTGCTTTCTTTTTCATGGACGCTCGGAATACAGGATTTCAATGATGGCGTTCAGATCGGGATCTTTTTTCGATAACTTGTCCATGATCGAGATCTTTTTTGAGGGAGGCAATTGTTTAAAGCGTACTTTCATTTCATCGACAAAAGACTGATCAACCCCTTCGATATCTTTAAGTTCATTTTCAAAACTTGAGATCATGCTTAGCGAATCCTTTTCGGAAGAAAGCAAGACATCGAGGCGGTCACGGACACCACCCTGCGGCATGTGGGACTGTACCAGCTTTTCGTACAGGGAGGGTGCAAAATCTGCCAGCATTTTGTAAGAGAAAGATTTTTCCTGCAGATCGCGACTCAGGGATTCGGAGGGAATGGCAAGCAGAAGCCAGAATAGAAGGCTCATGACAATTGCCGCTTTTAATGCCCCGAGAAAAAGTCCGCCAATACGGTCAAGCCATCCGAGTTTAATGGCATGTATCACCGTACGTAAAAAATAACCCGCGATCTGAGCGGCAAGGATAACGAGAAGGAATATCAGGATATAGCCAACAATATCAGCGATCTGTTTTGACCAGTTAAACTGCAGTAAAAGTACATCACTTGCCCAGGAACCGAGATTTGCCGCAATAATAATGCCGATCACAAGTCCCGCCAAACGTACAGCGCTGTTAAGAAGTCCCTGCTGATAAGATTTATAGATCAGGATCAGGGCAACAACAATGGTGATTATATCTACCCAATACATTTTACGACCCCAGGATTTTTTTAACTATAAGCTGAACGCGCTTACCGTCGGCACGACCGGCTGTCTGCTTCATTGAGGCGCTCATTACCGGTCCCATATCGGACATAGAAGTAGCGCCGAGATCTCCAACTACATCCTTTACGATGGTTTCAATCGCTTCGTCGCTCATTTCCGCCGGGAGATATGCCTGAATGATCTCCAGCTCCTTTTTTTCTTCGCCGGCAAGATCGTCTCGCCCTGCCTTTTCATAGGTACGGATGGAGTCTTTGCGTTCTTTTGCGGCTTTTTTCAAAACGGCGATCACATCCTTTTCTTCAAGATCCTTCATTTGAGCGATCTTTTTCTCACGCAGTTTTGAAAGGACCATCCGCAATGTGCGTACTTTACCGCTGTCCTTTTTCAGCATTGCATTTTTCAAGTCCGCCTGAATTTGATCTGTACTGGTCATAAAATACCTCATGAAGATGAATAAGTAATATTTTACAAATGAATTATTTTATTAAAAAGGAATTTATTGTATTTTGTGCCCGAAATCAACAGGGAGTAACAATGCATTCAAAATTTCTTGACCTTCTTGAACAAGACACGATCCGGGTTCTCGGACTAATGTCCGGGACCTCCGCTGACGGGCTCGATATATGTTGTGCGGAATTCAGTGGGCGGGATCCCTACCCTGAATACAGGATCAGGGCAAAAGATTTCATTGCCTATCCGGATAGATTTTCCGAAGCCTTCAAACGCCCTCTTGAACTAACGGGAGCGGAAATAGCGCATTTCCACATGGACTGGGGAAGATGGGTGGGAAGTTCTCTGCAGAATCTCCGGGAAAAATATGACGTGATCGCTATTCACGGTCAGACACTTCTGCATCAGCCGCCGGATTACACACTGCAGATCGGAGAACCGTACTGTATCAGCGAACAGACGAATAAACCCGTCATCTATGATTTTCGCAAGGCGGATGTATGTCTCGGCGGCCAGGGCGCCCCGCTCATCCCTATTGTGGATGACTATCTGCTCCGTGATAAAGAGCACGCGGTGATCGCTCTCAATATGGGCGGTATTGCAAATATCACGTATCTGCCGCCGCAGTCCTCGAATGCGGATGTTCTCGCCTGGGATACGGGTCCCGCCAACACCCTTATCGATAAGGCGGTCATTGATATGACCGGGGGGAAAGAACTTTATGACGATCAGGGTAATTATGCCCGGCGCGGAAAAGCAAAAGAGTCTACACTTAAAAAACTGCTGGGACATCCCTATCTCCAAAGGGATATTCCGAAATCGGCGGGCCAGGAGCAGTTTGGTTACGAACTATACCGGGATCTCCGGAAGCAGGCAAAAATAAAAAGCCGGGAAGACGCCTATGATTTTGTCCGGACCCTGACGGAATTTACCGTTCGTTCTATCGCAAAAGAGATCCGGAAGCGTCTGCCTTCCGACCCGCCGGTTAAAAAATTGTATGCCAGCGGCGGTGGTGCGGAAAATACTTTTATTATGCATCGCCTTCAGGATCTGCTGCCGGGAATGCAAATCGAAAAATTTGATCTTCCCGGCATTGACAGCGGGATAAAAGAGGCTTTTGGTTTTTCTTATCTGGGATATTTGTTTCTGCGCGGACTTCCGGGAAACGTTCCGTCCGTGACAGGTGCATCCCGCAAAGCCGTACTTGGAAAGATTGTTTATCCGGGTTGAGAAGAATTAAGAATAAGAATAAGAATAAGTATAAGATTAAGAATAAGTATAAGAATAAGAATTAAGAATAAGATTGAGAGAAGGTTGAGAAAAAGATCAGGAAAGGCGGTGCGTTGGTTTTGCCTTTTTCATATCAAGTTGCCGCAAAAACTCAAAAAGCATGATACCCGCCGCAACGGATACATTGAGAGACTGTTTCATTCCGAACATGGGGATCTCAACGGCTGTGTCGACGTATTCCATGGCCTCCTCGGAGATGCCTTCCACCTCATTTCCCAGAATGAGACACAGGGGGAAACGGTAGGCGGTCTTCTGGAAATGCCGTGAAACATCAGTATGTTCTAAAGCGAGAACGGGGATATTGACGGACCTGAAATATTTCAATACCTGCAGGATATCCCGATGGAACTCCCAGGGTACATTTCTTTCGGCACCGATCGCAGTTTTACTGATCTCTTTTCGCGGCGGTTTCCCGCTGATCCCGCAGAGATAGAGTTTTTTTATCCCGGCGGCTTCGCAGCTTCGGAAAATTGAACCGATATTATATAATGAACGGATATTATCCGCGATTACATAGATCGGATTTCGCTCAGCATTCATCAGCGACAGCTCACCCGGACGGGAAGCTTTTATTGTCTCATGTTCTTGTTTCTTGATCTTCATTTATCCGGGAGGAAGTGTGGTGTTTTGCCTGTTCCTCTGCCATGGACAGGCGTTCACCCACCGGTGGATGTGAATAATATAGGAATTTAATAAAAGGCTTGGGATAGGCATTCGATAAATTCC
>JAWOEU010000145.1:0-35481 GCA_046482575.1 Fidelibacterota bacterium | reverse complement strand
ACACAGTCAAAGAGAGTGAGAGACACATAAAAATACATGTATTCAGACATACAAACCGAGAAAGACAGACACTTGAGACATACACATCAATAAAGACAAACACTTTGACTTGCAAACACCAACCCAGACATACAAACATAGAAGAATATTGACTATGTGATCGCTTATGCGGAAACGAACATCCCGTCCATGCATATTCACAGACCGGAAAGTACCTTTCTGCTCTGGCTTGACTGCCGGGAATGGGGATTGAGCCAGAAGGAGCTGAACACCTTTTTTATTGAAGAAGCCAAACTCGGTTTAAACGACGGTGCATCCTTTGGCGAATGCGGAAAAGGATTTATGCGCATGAATATCGGGACATGTCCGCGCATTCTGAAAAAAGCAATGAAACAACTGGATGCAGCGGTAAAAAAGATGCCGGGCACCTAAGGAAAAATTATTAGGTAAATACCCTGCTTTTTACTGCGGACAAGGCGGTGCGTGCTTTTTGAATTACCTTTCCTTCACGAAGCATTCTGCTTACATTGCGATATGAATAATCTACCCGAACTTCTTGCTCCTGCAGGGAATCTGAATACTGCCATCACGGCTTTTAAACACGGCGCCGACGCTGTTTATGCCGGTCTTTCAAAATTCAATGCCCGTGAGCGAACGGAAAATCTCAGTTTTGATGACTATGGCCGGCTGATGGCATATGCGCAGAAATACGATAAAAAAGTTTATCTTACTTTCAATACTCTCATAAAGGAAAATGAGCTGAAGGAAGCATTGACAATGCTTCACCGTATTTGCCGTCTGATGCCGCATGCGGTGATCGTTCAGGATCTTGGTGTGCTTTCTATGATAAAAATGTATTTTCCCCACATTCCGGTGCATGCTTCCACACAGATGGGAATCCATAACAGTGCCGGGATGGCGGTTGCGGAGAAACAGGGAATAGACCGTGTGATCCTGGAGCGCCAGGTAAGCATGAAGGAGCTTGGAAAGATCCGCCAAAAAAGCAATATTGAACTGGAGGTTTTTATTCATGGTGCGCTCTGCTGCAGCCTTTCGGGTCTCTGCCTTTTTTCTTCCTGGATGGGCGGTCACAGCGGCAACCGGGGAAAATGCAAGCAACCGTGCCGCCGCCGGTATTATTCACCGGAGGGTAATGGTTTTTTCTTTTCTGCCAACGATCTGTACACGCTGAATGATATTTCCGTTCTGAAAAAAATGGGCATTCATTCGCTGAAGATCGAGGGAAGACTTCGGAAATCCGATTATACGGCGGCAGTTGTCGATGCATACCGCATCATGCTGGATGCTGAAGCGGGAGAAGAGAAAAAATATTTGCCGAAAGCAAGGGCGATCCTCAGCAAGGCGCTTGGCCGTAAATGGTCTACGGGATTTTTTTATGAAAACAGATACGATGAGATCATCGAAAGTGCGCAGCTGGGGAGCTCGGGAAAAGTATGCGGGCGGGTTCTGGATATAAAAAAACGGGGATTTATTATACAAAGCTTTCAACCGCTCCGTCTGAATGACAAGATCCGTATACAGCCCCAAAGCGGTGAGGAAGGTCCCTCATTCGTTGTGACAAAGATCACAAAAGACGGGAAAAATACCGATCACCTGCGAGGCGGTGAAGAGGCATTCATCCATTGTGATAAAGAGATTCCGCAGGGCGGCCTTGTATTTAAAATAAGCACATCTCCGGAGGATCACAGTACGGAGATAAAGCAATTGCCGGTATTGCGGGACATGATCTGTCTTAAGGTACGTATCAGCGTTCAGGGACTGGAAGTGAGTATTAACGATCATCCTCACATTTCACCCTGGATAATACGGGAAAATTTTCCTCCCGCAAAGAAAAGACCGGTGAACGCCGGAGCCTTTATCCGTGAATTCATGAAATCAGGAAATGACCGTCTGGGAATCCGTAATGTTGAAGCGGAACTTCTCGGAGATCTCTTTATTTCTCACCGTGAGATCAGAAAATTCCGGCAGCAATTTGCAGAATATCTGAATGATCATTATATCCCCGTACCGGAACCGCAGCTTGAGGAATTTTCTCTGCAGGAAGAAAAAACCCCGCTTTTACATACACTTGCCCTGGATAAAATTTCCGATTATCCGGAAACGGCGGAATATGATCAAATTGCCGTTAAAAATGATCCCCGTCCGGGTGATGCCTATATTCTGCCGGCTTTTTGCCCGGAAAAAAAACTGCCGGAATTGCGGGAATATATGCAAAAGCTGATACAAAACGGAGTACGGCATTTCCGCCTCACCTCGTTGTATCAGTTCGATATTGTTGCTGAAATAAATGAATGTACTCTGCAAACCGCTTTCCCGCTGCCGGTAACCAATCATAAGGCGCTGGATCTTTTAAAAACTATGGGAGCGAAAAAAATTCAGCTTTGGGCAGAACTGGAAAAGGAAGCGCTCATACCCCTTATAAAGCAGTATCCGGGCACGGCAGAGATCTACCGCTACGGACGACTGCCTGTTCTGCAGACCCGTGCAAGACTGCCCGTTTCGGGCGCTATCACAGATGCCCGCGGCGCAGTATTCACCGTGGTCCCCGGAGAACCCCTGAGCAAACTTTACCCCGAAGCGGTCTTTTCTGTTCCCACCGATAACTTTCCGCCCGTTTCTACCTATACCGACCTGACGCATGCCGAACCCGGTGAAAAAACGGTCTCACGTTTCAATTTTGACCGGGAAATGGCTTAGCAGAAGTCAGTAAACGGTAGACGGAATACGGTAGACGGAATACAATTGACAATTAAATGTTTAATTGATAATTATGATCCCTGGACCACCGGTTTGAATCTGGAATCTTAAATATTTCCAAACCTCTAAACCTTTAAACCCTTAAACCCTTAAACCTTTAAACTCTTAAATTAAACCTTCTTCGAGATCATTTTCAGGAATTCTTCCCGGGTTTCCGCATCGTCGTGAAATTCTCCGAGCACGGCAGAGGTTGTAGTTACGGAGCGGGACTTTTCAACTCCGCGCATCTGCATGCACATATGCTGTGCTTCCATCACCACACCCAGACCTTTCGGCTGAAGAATATCATTCAGACTATCGGCGATCTGCTGGGTAAGGCGTTCCTGTAACTGCAGCCGGCGGGCAAAAATATCCACAATACGCGGCAGTTTGGAAATACCAAGCAATTTATTTTCCGGGATATATCCGATATGTGCCACGCCGAAAAAAGGCAGGAGATGATGCTCGCACGTACTGTAAAATTCGATATCCCGCACAATGACCATCCCGCGGGCATTCTCTTCGAACAGCGCGCCATTGATAACATCTTTTACGTTTTGCTTATAGCCCCGGGCAATATATTCCCAGGCATTTGCAACCCGCTCAGGTGTTTTGATCAGTCCCTCGCGCTGCGGATCTTCGCCAAGTTCTGTCAGCAGTTCATGTATGAGTTTTTGAATTCTATCCTTATCCATGTATCTTCCTCTGTTTCAGGCGTAAATGTAAGCGAAACGGTGGGATTATACAACGGAAAAAACAGGCACAAAAGCCGGAAGGACAATATGTGCGGTCTTATTCAATTTTCTGTCAACGGAACATTCGTTCATCAAAAGGAAAATCATCAACCGATACGATACTGATCTTGCTAATGTCCGGATGGTCGGGGTTGATGAGGTAGTTATAGTCACCGGGTACGATCGCGGAAGGAACCCGCAGGACACATGCCGCATTCGAGGCGATAAGATCATCTCCGGTCTTTTGGGTCTTTAATATCCCCGCGTCACTTCTCCAGTCTGCAGGCAGGGAATTGATATCAATGATGTTTTGATGCAGGGTATCCGGGATATCAATGGTCATCATGACATAATCCCGTGGAATGATCCCGGAAGGCAGATGAACAAAAGCCTCCAGCAGGGAAAGTGCACGACTGCCGGAGGTGTAGATCATTCCGGTTCCCTTTGAATTCCATCGTCCCCCGGCCGACGCGGCTCCGGCACCGGAAAGGGATTCCGAATATTTCTTTTTGGATAACCGGTAAACCTGCATCAGGCAAATATCCCATGCTCGATACGCGTGAGTTCATCCAGGACCAGTTCTCTTCCGTAGGAGGTGATCAATAAATCGATAGGACGGGTATCGCTGAACGCGGGAATAGTGGAATACAGCCAGTGCTTGAATATTTCCATTTTCCCGAATACATTGACGCCCCTTTCAAGAACTTCCATCATACCGACGATCTTCTCGGATTGTGAAACTTTAAAATGTTTATTGGACTGTTTATACCTGTCCAGGGTTTTGATTGATATATCAAGGAAGCCGGCCCACTCGTCCTTGGTGAAAGGAGTTTTATAGCGCATGGTCTCGAAGAGGGAATAGGGTAAACCCGACATGATAAGCTGG
This sequence comes from Fidelibacterota bacterium, assembly GCA_046482575.1. Classification (GTDB taxonomy): domain Bacteria; phylum Fidelibacterota; class Fidelibacteria; order Fidelibacterales; family Fidelibacteraceae; genus M50B103. Next base: position 31,104 of record JAWOEU010000145.1, on the reverse strand, counting down.
TTGAGTTTGATCTTATTATCGAAAAGGCTGCGGTATTCCATGGCGGTAGCTTCATTAATCTGCTGTTCATCAAAAGTGTCAAGCATAGCGTATAAAAGCGTTTCGGGGTTTTTACTGGTCTGTGTTTTTTTATTCATCACGCCTCCGGTCATTTGTCAAAAAAATACAGACAAAAGACCGTTTATGCAAGAAAAATAATCGATCTGTAAAAAATAGCTTATTTAATTTTGGTCCAAGAATGACATTAGTAAACAACTCAATAATAACTTGAGTCAAGTTTTTTTTACATTCTGCGGGATTTCATGATTTCAGAAGGTTAATTATCCAATAATCTGCTTGCAAATATTCTGTTTTTTTTTATTTTATATTGTTTGAAAAATTATAAAAATAAACATTGGTGATGAAATGAAGAAGTTCGCGATCGTTTTTTCAGTTTTGGTTTTTTTCGTTTCATGTATTATTAATACTTCCACCGGTAAACTGCATCTGCTAGATACGCTACTGGATAATCAATTTGTCGTATCCCTTGCGATTGCGGATGATGGCACGGCCTGGACGGGGATCATCCGGGATCAATACGGGTTGGTCAGGATCGATCCGGACGGCGGTACGGAGATCTTTGATCATACGAATTCCTGTCTGACCGATTCAGCAAATATCTGGGATATCGAGATCGACAGTCAGGGTAAGATATGGATGCTGAATGATGACGGCCTGATCTGTTATAACGGCGATACTTTCACGAGATATGATTCAATCGACAATTTTTACATCCCGAAAGCTTTTGAAAACTTATTGGCTATCGATCATGATGACAACATATGGTTTATAGGATATAATCCCTGGGTTAATTGCCCGACACAAAGGATATTCAGCTTTGACGGAGAAAACTTCCTGTCATACGAACCGAACGGCATGGATTTGGATATGGGCCCCATTTTGTCTGATATTGAGATCGACAGATCAGGGAATGTTTGGTTCTCATTTAGAAACGATGATCCGGTATTCCTAAAATATAATGCCGGTGAGTGGGCATCCTATGATTCTACCGATATCGGTTTTGCCCCTTACAATATTGCGGATATTGAATTTGACAGTGATAATAACCTGTGGTTTAATGATGATATTACTTTTAGTAGTAGTATTCAGTATTATGAAAATTACCCCGGATTATATTGTTTTGATGGAGAACATGAAGCCAACACTTACGGCGACATGTATTGTATCAGTCAGGTATCTGTAGACGAACATGATAATGTCTGGGTTTGCGGATTTAGTCCGCGTCTGGCTGTTCTTGATATAAACCGGAAGTGGGTAAGCAATAATTCTGACGATGTTGGCTTTTGCCGCGTCATGGAAACGGGTCCAAATGGCGAAATGTGGGTGGGAACCAGCACCGGTATCATGATTTACAGGTATGGTCAGACGAAATAGCAGTTCAACCCTTCTACTATGCTCAAGGTTGGATTTTTCAGGGTTCGTTCTCCCGGGGTTGCACCCCGGGTCATTACCAAGTATTACCCCTCCATCCGCCGGGGTTATCTATCATTCATAATCCATAATCCCGTTATCCCGTTAAACCATCCCGTATATCCTGTCCTGTTCCGCGACGTTCTGATACTCAGTCAGCTAATCCCTGTCATGATACATTAACATGAAATTTTATTTCCTTTCCCGTATCAAATCCGTATATTTGCTAAAAATCAACAGCATGGAATTAACAATCAACAGGGGAGAACTCAGGTGATGAAACAGTATGAGGATTTATCATTGAAGGGTAAATTTATGGGGCGGTCCGTTTCCGTGATCAATGATCTTTCGGAGGATGAACAGTGGTATTTGTATACCAAGACCCGTGCGCTGAAAAAGGCTGTGGAAAACAAGGATGATCTGACTCCCTTTAAAATTGAGAATGCCAATGTGGGCAGCTATCTTGTTTTTTTTGAACACAGTACGCGGACAAAGGAATCTTTTCTGAATGCCGTAAAATTTCACAATATAAAGACGAATATTTTTGATGCGCTCGGTTCTTCTTTCCATAAAAAGGAAAGTTATTCCGATACCTTCCGCATGCTGACAACCTACAGTCCGTATTCGTTATTTATCATTCGCTCAGGATTAGAGGGTGTAACACGCTGGCTGGATTACGACCTGGAACATTTTGCCGGGCGCATGGGTATTCAGAAGCCCGCTTTTATTAACGGAGGAGACGGTAAGCATGAACATCCGACCCAGGAGATCCTGGACGAATACAGTTTCCTTGAACAAAATGATTTTCAGCGTGAACATATTCATATCGCATTGGTGGGTGATCTTTTTCACGGGCGCACCGTGCATTCCAAAGCAGACGGCCTGAAGATCTTCAGAAATGTAAAAGTCGATCTTATCGCACCGAAAGAACTGGAAATGCCCGCACACTACAAGCATATCATGCAAGCACATGATTTCGAGATCCGGGAGTTTGAATCCATCGAAGCTTATCTGGCGCAAAAAGAAATTGCTCCGATATGGTATTTTACGCGATTACAGCTTGAACGCATGGGGGAGGACATCCTCAACCATGCGGACCGGCTTACGGAAGCGGTGACTTTCAGGCGCGAGTGGATAGATAAGCTGCAAAAAGGAACCAGATTCTATCATCCGCTGCCGCGTAACCGCGAGTATCCGACAATACCTTCTTTTCTGGACAGAACACCGCTCAATGGCTGGGACCGCCAGGCGATGAACGGTTATTACACCCGTGCTGTTCTGATCGGCATGCTGGGAGGACGTCTGGGAGATGATTTCCGGGGAGAGACCCGTAAAATCGTCAAAAAGAAAATACATTACATTGAGGAAGTCAAAAATTATGTCAGTCACAAAAAAGAATATAAGATCGGCACCAAACCGGTAGACAACGGTATTGTCATTGACCATATTGGGAAAGGGGAGGATATCAACACTATCTGGGAGCATATTTATAAGGTCCGAAAAATACTGGAGCTCAATGTTGTCAGTTCACACGGTGTGTACTGTTCCCATAAAGACGGAATGTTCAAAGGTGTTCTCTCCCTGCCGGATCTGAAAGTATTTGATCTTATCAAAATGAAAAAACTGTCCGCCATTGCTCCTGAATGTACACTGAACATTATTCATAACAGTATGGTCATCAAAAAATACCGCATCCATTTCCCTCCGAAGATCTATGATTTTAAAGAGATCAGCTGTAATAATCCGGACTGTATATCTCATCCCAACCATCATGAGAATGCAATACCGTATTTTTATAAAACCGAGGAAAACACCTTTATCTGCAAATATTGTGATAAAGAACACAATTACAGGGAAATCTGGAATACATTATAAACCACAGGGAGAAAAATGGAAAACAATGCAAAAAAGATCGCCCGGGCAGCACTGGATATTCAGGCAGTCAGACTTCAGCCGGATGATCCTTTTACCTGGACCTCCGGATACCGTATGCCGATCTATAACGACAACCGTCTTTTCCTTTTTTACCCGCAATACCGGGAATTGATATGTGAAGCTTTTGCAGGACTGATAACAGAAGCTTCCATTCCCTGTGATTTGATAGCGGGAACGCCCACAGCGGGCATTCCTCATGCCGTACTGCTGGCGGATAAATTAAAAAAACCTTTTATTTATCCGCGCAAACAGCAAAAAGAGCACGGCATGAAGAACAAGATAGAGGGTATAAAACATCCCGATATGATACGCGAAAAACATGTGCTTATGATCGAAGATCTGATCTCCACAGGTAAAAGCTCCGTTGAAGCTATCGAAACCGTACGTTCCGCCGGTGCAAAAGTGAACTGTTGTCTCTCGATCTTTTCCTATGGATTTGATAAGGCGCATCAAGCGTTTCTTGACGCCGAAGCACAATACCGTTCCCTGATAACGCTGGAAACCCTTATCGAGCTTGTTGAAGAAAAAGAATATTTCAATCCGGAACAGATCGGCCTGCTCCGGGAATGGCAGCGTTCACCCTTTACCTGGGGAGACCGCTTTAAAGAAAAGGAAATATGATGGTGTATTTAAAATTTATCCGTGAAACGGTCAGACGCAGCAAAAATGTGGTCTGCCTGGGACTTGATCCGGTAATGGATTTTATACCGGCCCGCCTCGGTCACCGCATAGACGAGATCATTCCGAATTTTTTTGAGAAGCTGTTTGATGTGATGAGCAACCGTTATCTGAAACCGGCGGCATTCAAACCCAATCAGGGATTTTTTATTAAACATGATGTCCCCCTGCAGGGGGATTTCAGCGGCTCACTTGCACTTTCCCGTACTATCAAACTGTGCCGTGAATATTTCCCGCATACCCCGGTGATACTGGACTATAAGCGCGGGGATATTGCGGCTTCTTCGGAAAATTATGCAAAAGAGGGTTTTGAACGCTGGGTGGCGGATGCCGTGACCGTTTCACCGTACATGGGCCGGGATTCGGTCATTCCTTTCCTGGAATTCAATGCCAAAGGACTTGCTACTTATGTGCTTGACCGCACCTCAAATGCGGGAGGTGCGGACTTTCAGGGTCTAGTACTCAGTGACGGCTCAAAACTATATGAAGCCGTGGCAAAAAAGATCATCGAATGGTCCGGTCAGTATCCGGGTACGGGCGCCGTGGTGGGTGCCACCAACATGAAAGAACTGAGAGTGCTTGCGGAAATGTTTGCCCCCCACAATATCCCCCTTCTGATACCCGGTGTCGGCAGTCAGGGCGGATCTGCCAAAGAAGTGATGAATACACTGAAAAAGGTAAAATACGATCTCGGTCTTATCCGTATAAATTCTTCAAGCGCTATTATACATCCCTGGAAAGAAAGCGGACATGTACCCGAAAACTGGGAAACGGTATGCGCCGATGAACTTGAAAAGCTTATTGAGGAATGCAGGATCGACGATCAATAAGTAACGAAAAAAAGAAGCAAAATAACTCCTCCTTTTCCGCCGGCCGTCGGAGAAAAGGGTCAGGAAGATCAATAAGACGAAGTTGAGAAATTTGGTGTCCAGAAAGAAGTCCGGCACTTTTCTCAACAGATCAACAGATCAACAATTTTCATATACCGGCTATATGTCCGGCGGACAATACAATTCCCGCTCTCTCATTCTTTACATTGAGGTATCTTAATCTTTCTTGCTGATATTTTTTAACCATGACAGGGCGTTTTCATAAAGCGAAAAAAGTTTGACGCGGTAGTGTTTGCTGCGGCTGGAGTACTCGTAAAGCAGTGCAAGCGCAGTTTCATTGGGGTTATCGGTAAGTATTGCATTATTAACCTCTTGAAAAACGCGGTTCATTTTATAATTCATCGCGGCAAGCCGGGGTATTTCAGCGGGTTCTATTATAAAACGCGCTTTTCGTGCATCAATAAATATATTCAGGATAGCCGGCAGTGCTTCATTGCTGTTAATATCACTCATATAATCCATAATATCATGAATAAAAATATCCCCGGTGAAATCTGTTGTGATCATATTTTTTCCGGGATCATAGGAATAACGGATCATAAATTTATTTCTCCCGGGATAAGGATATTAATGATATACCAATTCTCTTCCAAAAGGTGTGAGTGCGATCACGGCAAGCTTGAAATGCTGACGTGCAAAGGGGAGTCCGATAATGGTAATGGCAAGTAAAACGCCGAATATCATATGAGTCAGAAAAATCCATATTCCACCGACAAGGACCCAGATAATATTCATGATCACGGTAAGAACGCCGTTTCGTGATCTTGTATCCCGCACTGAGGTATTGAAGGGCATAAGTGTGAACATTCCAAGTTTCAGGGTCTGAACGGCAAAGGGGATACCGACGATGGTAACCATTAATGCAATACTGGCAGCTAAATATTCAACGGCGGTGATAAAACCTCCGAAAATTAGCCAGATAATATTTCCCAGTAATTTCATGAGTAACTATCCTCTTTTTTTTTATTTGTTGATAAAATATAAGGCTTATGGATTAATGGTTAAAGGAAAATATACGATTAATTATCTCAATATGAGGTATTGTTTGTTCAAATCGGATCACGGCAAATGATATTCGACTATTCATTGATTTTTCCCTTATTATTACGGCTGAAATATATTATCTTAAAAACTAATGAAAAACCGCAGGAAAAGATGACTGAAGAACGGAATATTTGTGAATCATTGCTTGACAACAAGCTGAAATTTGCTACGGTTTCCGGTGTATGGACAACAAAATCAAATATTATCCGCTTTGTGGACGAAAAGGTTTCCGCAATTGATATTATTACCACAAAAAGTTATCAGATAAAGCCCAATCCCGGTAACCGTGAACCCATTATCGGAGAAGTTGATGTCGGTTCCTACATCAATGCCGTCGGCTTGCGGAATCCCGGAATGGAAGAAGGATACCGTGAACTAAAACAATTACGTGAGGGGAAGCCCCTGCGTGCCTTACTGAATATATCATTGTCCGGTAATTCCCCGGAAGAATTCATTATTCTTGTCAAAAAATTTTCCTCCGTTGCCGACATACTTGAACTTAATTTTTCCTGTCCGCACGCGAAGCCTGGTTACGGTGCATCAATCGGGATGAACGCCGATCTTGTACAGGAATACATGAAAAAGATCCGTCCGGAAACGGATGCTTTGCTTTTTCCCAAACTGACGCCTAATGTGGAAGATATCGGTAAAATAGCGCTTGCGGCAGTAAAAGCCGGTGCTGACGGTATCGTTGCAATAAATACGGTGGGACCCGAAGCTTACCGTGAACCGGTAAGCGGTGAATTTCTGCTTTATAATCCGGATGGTCATAAAGGCGGATACAGCGGGGAACATATATTTGATGAGGCACTTCGGAAGGTCGGAGAAATACGCAAAGCCATCGGTCCGGATATTCCCCTGATCGGAATGGGTGGTGTCAGCCGGGGAGCGCAGGTAAGAGAAATGCGTGATGCGGGAGCAAATGTCATCGGCATTGGCTCCGCGACGGCGCGAATAAAATCCGGCAGGCATCAGCAGTATTTTGAGGCATTGAAACTTGACACGGAGAGTCATACCGATTCATCAGCTGCTTTTCTTTCGGTTAAACACCTGGCAAATTACAGATCTTATACAGTGAGTGATATCAGACATCTTACGGATTCATTGATAACGCTGAGCCTGGAAGGGGAAAGGATTCTTTTTAAGACAAGCCAGTATGCTTTTATTTGGATACCCGGTGTTGGTGAAAAACCCTTTGGTATCGTTTCGTCACCGCCTTTGCGTTTCCTTGTCCGCAAATGTGATTATGACCCTGAAAGCACCGCCGGTGATTTTACGCATGCACTGTTCCGGGTAAAAAAAGGCGACACGCTGTATGTAAGAGGTCCGTATGGGAATCAGGCTCCCTAGCCCGCCGTGACGAATATTATGATCCTCAGCGGCGGCACCGGACTGGCGCTTGTCCCGCGCCTTGTTGAACATCTTACGGTGCTTGGCCACATCGTACGGGTCTATCACGGTGTGAGAAATAAAAAAGAAGCGGTTTATCATGAGCTGATAGAAGCTTATGCTCCTTATAAGGTCGTTCCGGACGAAAGAAAACCCGGCCGCGTACTGGATGTTTTTAAAGAAGAACTCGGCAAAGTGGATGTAAAAAACTGCGCTGTATATACAATAGGGCCCGATATGCTTATGAAAAAAGCACTTGAGCTGGCTGTTGCAGCAGGCTGCAAACCGGAAAACTGTTTTGCATCCCTGGAAAAAAACACCATGTGTGGTGTCGGTATGTGCAGCGAATGCGAATGCGGAGGAATCCTCAGCTGCAAGGACGGTACATTTTTTGATCATAATTTTTTAAAAAAACACTATTTTGATAAGCGGAACGACTAAATACAGAAAGGTATTGTATGTTGAAAAAAGGTATTTTACTGATCACGATTATTATAATGATCATCTCCTGCGGAAAGGACGGCCAGGAGGAAAATGGATCCGTCACGATCGCCGAACCGGATACAACGGCCGTTCCGGAGGCAGAGGAAGACAAAAAGGCGTTAAACCCCGATGCGTATGCGGAATGGGAGAATCTTTCCCGTCCCACGATCGCTGAAAACGGCAAATGGATCTATTATATTGCCAGTCCGAACAGAGGGGATAATGTACTAACGCTATACGGGGTTGAAAGCGGGAAAAAACATGATTTTGATCGTGTGAAAAAGGTTTCTTTTTCGCCGGCTGATGATTTCATCACTTTCATGCGTACACCGGCTTTTGAAACGGAACGCCAGGCAAAACTCGATAAAGTCAAAAAAGATAAAATGCCCAAAGATTCTCTCTGCGTTTACTTTTATGAAGACGATACACTGCTCACTGTTCCGCGCGTAAAATCCTACAGCATTAATGATGAAGGCCGTCCCCGGATCGTCCTGCTGCTGGAAAAACCCCTCCCGGCTGAAGAAGATACTACAGCGGAAGAAGATACCAGCGCCGTTACCGATTCCAGTATGCTGGCGGATACGACCGGTATTGATACTTCCACAAAGAAGATCAAAACGGCTGAGAAAGAAGAAGAAAAGAAAAAAGAAAAGAAACCTAAAGTGCGCGAGCAGGGAACACCGTTCTGGGTATGGGATCCCGTTGCACAGGATACGGTGATCCTTGATTATGTGAGTTCTTATGTCATGAGTGATAAGGGTGACCGCGTTCTTGCTCTGACAAAATTAAAGGGTGATCCGGATTCAGTGCGTTTATCAATTATTGATCCGCAGAAAAAGAGTATTGATATCATACTGGAAACCGCCGGTCAGGCAAAATCCTTTCGTTTTGATAAAGAAGGCGATCAACTTGCATTTCTGTTTTCCGATGATTCAACAAAGAAGAAAGAATTTGACATTTATTACTGGAAAAAAGGCCGATCAAAAGCGAAAAGTTATATTACCGGGGAAGCGAAAGGTATACCTGACGGCTGGGGCGTCAGCAATATCCGTTTCCCGAGTTTTTCAAAAGACGGCAAGCGGCTTTTCTTCGGAACGGCACCCATTGTCGAGGAAGAACCGGAAGATACGCTGCTGAAGAATGAAAAAGTCCATCTGGACCTGTGGTCATGGCACGATCCCCTGCTGCAGACACATCAGAAGAAACGGCTCAGGCGTGAAAAGAACCGCAATTATATTGCCCGTGTGGATGTCGGAAGAAAGAAAGTCATACAACTGGCGGATACGCTGGTTCCCACCATTAAAATCAGTTCCGATTATGATGAAGATCTGCTTGTTGGAGAAAGTAATTTGCCGTACCGTAAGCTCATCTCCTGGGAATCGCTGGATTACTATGATTTTTATCTGGTGAATGTCCGAACCGGCGAAAAGGAGAAAATTCTTGAGAAAAAAGCTTACACTCCCGAATTATCCCCCCAGGGAAAATATATGCTGTGGTATGATCATGCTGACAGCAACTGGTATGCTTATGATGTAGATGATAAACATACACGCTGTCTTACCGCTGATCTTGAAGTGGCCTTTTATAACGAAGAAGACGACAGACCCAGTCCTGCCGGACCTTACGGTTTTGCACAATGGGGACTCGGTGACCACTATGCTTTTGTATATGATCGTTATGACATCTGGAAATTTGACCTTAGCGGGGAAAAAGCGCCTTTGAACGTTACGAAGGGTGAGGGACGTGAAAACAAAACCGTTTACCGTTATATCCATCTGAACTCCGATCTGGATTATGCGCCCATTAAACCGGTTGTCCTGTCGGCTTTTAATGAAAAAACAAAAGAAAACGGTTATGCAAGTGTCCGTTTTTATGAAGGTTCGGTACCGGAACATTTGATATACACCGATCACAAATATTCCCATCTGGAAAAAGCAGAAGATGCTGATGTGCTGATCTGGCGCAAAGGGGATTACCGTCACTATCCCGATCTTTGGGTCAGTGATATGCAGTTCGGTGATAAAGCAAAAGTTTCCGCACTGAATCCGCAGCAATCGGAATACCGCTGGGCTGATGTGGAACTTGTGGAATGGAAAAATTCCGATGGTGTCGAACTTCAGGGCCTGCTCTACATTCCGGATGACCTTGATACAAGCAAAGAGCATCCGATGATCATTTACTACTATGAGAAATATTCGGATTATCTGCATCAGTACTTTATGCCGCGGCCCAGTTACTCCACTGTAAATAAGAGCATGTATCCAAGTAACGGATATATATTGTTCATTCCCGATATCGTTTATGAAGTCGGACATCCCGGGAAGTCCGGACTGGACTGTGTTGAGAGCGGACTGGATATGCTTCTGGAGAAGTATTCCTTTATCGATGAAAATAAGGTCGCTTTACAGGGACAAAGCTGGGGCGGTTATCAGACAGCCTATTTTATCACGCAGACAGATCGTTTTGCGGCGGCGATGGCCGGAGCACCGGTAAGCAATATGACCAGTGCCTACGGAGGGATCCGCTGGTTTTCCGGTCTCAGCCGCATGATGCAATACGAAGGCGGTCAGAGTCGTATCGGAGGAACGCTCTGGGAAAGTTTTGATCTCTACGTCGAGAATTCACCGGTCTTTTTTGCCGATAAGATCAAAACACCGCTGCTGATGATGCATAATGACAATGACGGCGCTGTTCCGTGGACACAGGGAATCGAGATGTTTGTTGCCATGCGCCGGCTGCAAAAACCGGCCTGGATGCTGGTATACAATAATGACACTCATAATTTAAAGACTTCCAGCTGGGGTAACCGAATGGATCTCACCGTACGCATGAAACAATTTTTTGACCATTATTTAAAAGGTGAACCCATGCCGCTCTGGATGAAAGAAGGTATTTCGGCACAAGAAAAGGGCCGTGAGCTGAAATATGAATTGACCGGACCGGAAAAATGAGATATTTACGAAAGATCACACTGGCGCAATTACCCACGCCCCTGCACGGGATGCCGGTTTTTACCCGCGCACTTGATTTCGGCGGAAAGCTGTATATCAAGCGTGACGACCTTACCGGTCTGGCTGCCGGCGGCAATAAAACCCGTAAACTGGAATATCTTCTGGCGGATGCCATTGAAAAAAACAGCGATACCCTGATCACCGCCGGGGGCCTGCAGTCCAATCACTGTCTCCAGTCTGCGGCAGCAGCAAAAAAACTGGGTCTTTCCTGCCATCTTGTTCTAAGCGGGAAAAAACCGGAACAATTGAACGGAAATTTGTTCCTTGATCATCTTGCCGGCGCCTCCGTGCATTATGTGGAACGTGAAAAACGTGATCAGAACATGCTGGACCTTGCAGAAAACCTGCGCAAGGAGGGAAAACATCCTTATGTAATACCGGTCGGGGGATCCAATGCCCTCGGAACCGTCGGATATGTAATGGCAATGGCAGAACTCCAGCGCCAGTTAGAACTTATGCAGATCAACTGTGACCGTATCGTTGTTGCCAGCAGTTCCGGCGGTACGCTTGCCGGTATAACACTGGGTGCCAAAATAATCGCTTACCATGGAAAAATCACGGGTATCAGCATTGACCGCCTTCAAACGGGGAAAAATGCTTTTCCGCCCGAACTGGCGGATCTCGGGAACAGAACCGCCGAATTACTGGAACTTGATATCCGCCTGAAACCTGAGGATTTTGAACTGGAATATGATTATCTCGGTGAAGGATACGGTATAGCCGGAGAACATGAACGAAAAGCCATTATGATGCTTGCGCAGACAGAAGGCATCTTCACGGGACCCGTTTATACGGGTCGCGCACTTGGTGCACTTATTGACTGCATCAGGAAGGAAAAGTGGAAAGATGAGACCATCCTTTTCTGGCATACCGGGGATACGGCAGCTTTATTTGCCTATACGGATGCATTGTAGGGGAAGAGGATTGATATTTCCGGATTTTCTGTAAGAGCCTAGAAACGGTTCCGCCCGTTCCCGGTTTTGATCATCGCATTTTTTATATCAGTTCAAGAAGAATACTGTCCAGTAACAGCCATCCGCCGGGCGTACAGGAAATGCGATCTTTTGCGGTAACAAAAAGTTCCGGCCTTTTTTGCGCATAGTTATATACCGTTGTCCATATTTCTTTCCGCACATCACTTTTCCGGAGTCCTTCTTTTGTCCGCAGCCGGGTAATTATAGTGTCAGTATCACCGGCACTTTCTTTTGTATGGAAGTCCTGCGGGTTGCGGAGAAATGTTTCCATATCAGGAAGATAGGAATAACGCAGATCCTGTAATTTTGTGTGAGCGGAGGGACCGAGTCCCAGGTAATCCGCTCCGCTCCAGTAGGCGGAATTATGACGGCTTTCAGTTCCGGGTTTTGCATAACTTGAGATCTCATAGTGCCGGTAGCCATACTGATGCATTTTATCATGCAGAAAAAGGAAAAAGTTCCGTTCAGCTTCCTCGTCATGAAGAAAGATCTCACCTTTTTTAACCATAGCGGCCAGAGGGGTATCCGGTTCACAGCTCAGGTTGTAGGCGGAAAGGTGCTCCGGTTCAAAAAATAATAATGCGCTCAGACTTTTTTCCAGAGATGCAATTGTCTGTCCGGGAACAGCATAGATCAGGTCTGTACTGATATTTGAAAAAATTTCTCTTGCATGCTTCAAACACTGCAGAGCGCTGGCACGGGTGTGTAAGCGGCCGAGTATCCGGAGTTCGGGATCGCTCAATGACTGTATGCCTATCGAGAGCCGGTTAAAACCAATATCGTCAAGTGTGCGTATACTTTCCCTGTCTTTTGCAAATTCCGGATTGATCTCAATGCTTATTTCAGGTGAATCCGCAATGTGAAATGAGGATATGACATGTTCAACGATCCTTTCAAGTTGACTCCCTGAGAGCAGATTCGGAGTGCCGCCGCCGAGATAAAGCGTTTGGACCTCGTAATATTCTGAGATCCTTTCCGCGTGATAAGAAATTGATTTCCGGAGTGCGTTCAGAAAATTGTTAATATTGTGATCAGGTTTTATGCTGTAAAAATCGCAGTACCGGCATTTTTTCCGGCAGAAAGGGATGTGGATATAAAGATAGAGTTCTTTCATTTAGATACAACGCATACCCGTGTTTCTACGAACGGGGGTGCAAGCGGCCGGTATTAGCTATTCATGACTTGACCGCCGCCTATGCGGAAAATCTTGTCCCCGGTATCTTTCAGTCCGTTTGTTGCATTCCGGCTGTCGATGATCAATTGAGCATTGTCAACAATAAACTGATAGTCGACATTTTTATGTGCAGTCGCAATGACAACGGCATCCACGGATTTCAGCAGTTCCTTTGTTAAGGGCATAGATTCTACAAATCCACCGTTCCAGGCGAGTTTGGGACAGTAAGTATCATGATAGCACACATTTGCACCGCGCTGTTCCAGCAGTTTAAAAATATCAAACGACGGTGATTCCCGCAGATCGTCAATATCATTTTTATAGGCCATGCCCATAATGAGTATATTGGAGTTTTTCAGTGCCTTGCCATGGACGTTCATTCCTTCCATTAACGAACGCACAACATATTCCGGCATGGAAGTATTGACTTCTGCAGCCAGATCAATGAACTTTGTCTTAAAATTCAGAGTTTTCATTTTCCAGCTCAGGTAATGCGGATCTATGGGAATACAATGTCCGCCAAGACCCGGACCGGGATAGAATTTCATAAATCCGAACGGTTTGGTACCTGCGGCATCGATCACCTCCCAGACATCCACACCCAGCCGGTCGCACATGACCGCAAGTTCATTTACCAGTCCGATATTGATCATACGGAAAGTATTCTCCAGTAATTTTGTCATTTCCGCGGCTTCCGATGTGCTTACTTCCACGATCTTATCAAAGACCTGTTCATAGATGGCTTTGGAATGTGCCGTGCATTCGGGAGTTACTCCGCCAAGGACCTTGGGGGTGTTTTTTGTAAGATATACCGGATTGCCGGGGTCTACGCGTTCGGGTGAGAAGGCAAGGTAAAAATCTTTTCCGCACGTGAATCCGGACGCCTCAAGCAAAGGCAGCATATATTCGCGGGTTGTCCCCGGGTATGTTGTGGATTCAAGGATCAGGACAAGATCTTTATGTATATATTTTTCGATCTCCTCAAGTGCGGAGGTGATAAAGGACATATCCGGGTCCTTCAGTTTATTTAACGGGGTCGGTACGCATATGCTGAGCACATCCATCTGCGAGATAACGGAAAAATCCATGGTTGCTCGGAGCAAACCCTTTTCAGCGACCGCTTTTAATTCATCATTATCAACATCCCCGATATAATTTACGCCTTTATTGACAAGTTCGACTTTCGCGGGATCGATCTCAATACCGGTAACGGGAATACCGACTTTTGCGACCTCAACTGCAAGAGGAAGTCCGACATACCCCAGGCCGATAACGCAAAATTTCACATCTTTTGTCTTTAACTTATCAAGAAAGCTCATCATGGACTCCTTTACCTTTTTCTTTAGAGAACTCAATATACAAAATAAAAAATAAATCCAAATCTACAATTTATATACGGACAATATTTCTTTCAGCGGGCGCAGTTTTTGATCCTTTGCGGAAAGAAGAGGATAGGAAAAATACTTTTTCAGTCCCAGTATTTCATCATCCCATCGGATTCCCGCCTGATGGTCGGGAGCGTAGACCTGTGAGACCTTATAACTGATACGGGATATTTCCGAAAGCACATAATAACCGTGCGCAAAACCCTCCGGAATATAAAGCTGATCGTTATTATCCGAAGATAACGTAAGGATCATGGTTTTCAGATAAGTTTCTGAATTTTTCCGGAGATCCAGAACAATATCAAGGATCTTCCCGCTGATCATGGTAATGAGCTTTGCCTGTGCAAAAGGAGGAAGCTGAAAATGCATTCCTCTGAATACATTATTTCTGGAATAGACCAGATTATCCTGTACAAAATGCACCGGTATACCCAGTTCTTTATAACGTTCTTCCCGGTAATTCTCCATGAACTCTCCGCGTGGATCCGGATAGGCTTCCGGACGCAAATGGACAATATCCGGTATGGCGGTTGGCAGTATTTCCATGTTCTCTTTACTCATAACACCTGGTCCGTCCGGTACAGACAAAGGTAAATCCCTTTTCTTTCATATCGCGTGGATCGTAAATATTCCTGGTATCAATAAAGACCGGTGATTTCAGAAGGGATTTAACGCGCTGCAGATCCAGACTGCGGAATTCGTTCCATTCGGTCATAAGGACGACAGCATCGGCACCTTTGACGGCCTCATAGACATTGTTCTTGTAATCAAGATCCGGGAAATCGCGGCGGAAATCATCAGCAGCCACCGGGTCAAAAGCCTGGACATGTGCGCCCTCGGCTTCCAGTATGGGAATGATCACTTTTGAAGGTGAAAAACGGGTGTCATCCGTATTCGGCTTGAATGCAAGTCCCAGAACGGCAATGGTTTTTCCCTGCAGTATGGGCATGACGGACTTCAGTTTATTGACCACATTCTGTTTTTGATGTTCATTTGCTTCGATCGCAGCTTCCACGAGGCGGGCTCTGATACCGTACTTTTTGAATATATCCGCCAGAGCCATTGTATCTTTGGGAAAACAGCTTCCGCCGAATCCGGGGCCTGCATGCAGGAATTTTGGACTGATCCTGCCGTCCATTCCCATAGCCCGTGCCACTTCTTTAACATCTCCGCCTGCGATATCACAGAGATTTGCAATTTCATTGATAAAAGTGATCTTTGTCGCCAGGAAGGCGTTTGAAGCATATTTTATGATCTCCGCACTTTCAATATTGGTTTCAACGTAAGGCACGGTGCGAATAAGAAGTGCATGATAAACATCCTTCATGATCTCCTGGGCTTTTTTACTGCGCGTTCCCACAACCACCCGGTCAGGATTCAGAAAATCACCGACGGCGGATCCTTCCCGCAGAAATTCCGGATTCGATACGACATCAAAATTGCTCTTACCGCCGGATTTCTTCAGGATAAGTTCTTTTGTTTTTTTTCCCGTGCCTACCGGTACCGTGGATTTATTGATAAATACTTTATACGTATTAAGATTTTTTGCGAAGGAAGTGGCAACGATCCAGACTGCACGAAGATCCGCTTCACCGCCGTCACCGGGCGGGGTTCCGACTGCAGAAAAAATGACTTTGGATTTTTTGATCGCTGAATCGATATCAGTGGTAAAACTCAGGCGGCCGGCTTTTACGTTGCGTTCAACAACTTCTTTCAGACCGGGTTCATAAATGGGGATACCGCCGTTTTTTAAGATATTTATCTTCGACTCGTCAATATCAGCGCCGATAACGGAATTTCCGAAATCCGCAAGTCCCGCTGCGGTTACCAGTCCCACATAACCGGTTCCGACTACACATATTTTTTTCATTCTTCCTCCGAATCTGTATCGTTCTCCGGGCGGATGATGTTTACGTACATCCCGGTGTCAATTGTATCAAAAAATTCGATAATGTCGCGATTGCGCATCCGGATACATCCCTTGGACTGCGGCGTACCGATAAGACCTTCTTCGTTCGTACCGTGGATATAGATAAAACGCCAGTAGGAAGTACGGTTAATATCTTCAAGACCTTTCAGCCAGATGATCCTGCTGGTGACCGGATCATCCTCGATGTCGGTCGTATCGGTATAGATTGTCGCGATCTCACCGGTGGGTTTACGGTCGTAAAAACACATGCCGGCTGGCTGGTCCTCACCGTATTTTCCGGCGATCACATGAACCCCCCAGGGAGTTTGGTTACTTCCGCGTGCGGATCCGTATCCGTATTTCGAGGGTGATATATCGTAGGTTGCAATAATATTCAGTTCACCGTTGCTGTCAGAGACCAGAAAAAGTTTATTATCGTTTCCGTCAATGAGAACGGCACTGTCTGCCGTGCTTGTTCCGGTACGGCGCGGAATCTCGTTAAAATGATGCCGCAAACGCTGAAGATCCGGCTGATATGTCTCTATGTTGATGTTTTCCACCTCAGGAGATGATTCCTTTTTACAGCCCCCCGAGGAAACAAATATCAGCATAATGCTGAAAAGAATGTAAAGTAAAGAGCGTCGGTAATTTTTCATAGTGATCGTTTATGTTATCCTTTTTTTGTACAGCCGGGGAGACTCGAACTCCCACGCCCTGAGGCGCCAGATCCTAAGTCTGGTGCGTCTGCCAATTCCGCCACGGCTGCATATTTGCGGACGAATATAGAGAATGCGGCAGGAAATTCCAACAGTTATCAATTTTCCTCTTTATTCTTTGCGTCCTCAACAATGGCCACTCCGGAAGAGGCTCCGATACGCGTTGCTCCTGCTTTTATCATTGCGACGGCGTCTTCGTAATTGCGTATGCCGCCGGATGCCTTTACTTCCAGGGCATCCCTCACGGTGTTTTTCATCAGTTTTACATCTTCTGCTGTCGCTCCGCCGCTGCTGAAACCGGTGGAAGTTTTTACGAAATGTGCTCCGGCGATCTTTGCCAGCTCACAGGCCCTGATCTTTTCTTCTTTTTCCAGGAGACAGGTTTCGATGATAATTTTTACGGTTTTTCCTTCCGCTGCTTTAACTACCGTTTTGATATCTTCCAGCACTTTTTCATCATCGCCGTCCTTCAGTGCGCCGATATTGATCACCATATCTATTTCATCCGCACCGTCGTAGATCGCACGGATAGTTTCAAGTTCTTTGATCTGAGGGATCGAAGCACCCAGGGGAAAGCCCACGACCGAAGCGAGCTTAACGCCGGAGTTCTTTAATTTATCCGCGCAGTATGCGATATTGCAGGGATTGACACAAACGGCAGCAAAACCGTATTCGGCGGCTTCTTCGCACAGTTTATCCAGGTCCTTTTTCACCGTCTGCGGTTTCAGCAGTGTATGATCTATATAGGAAGCAATGTTCATTATTTTACTCCATCAGTTTTTTTATTTCATTAAGGAATTTATCTCCCAGTCCGGCAGCATCTTCAGCAGTGGGAGCCTCACTGTAAACCCGCAGAATGGGTTCGGTGTTTGATTTGCGTATATGCACCCAGCGGTCTTTACGGATGATCTTCAGACCGTCGGTCGTATCAATATTTTCGTTCTTGAATTTTTCTTTCAGGGCCGAGAGAATGGCATCCGGATCATACTCACCGATCATTATCTTTTTCTTGCTCATCTTATAGCGGGGGAGTTCGGCATATTTTTTGCTCAGAGGACGGTTGTCCGAGGCGAGAAAGTTCAGGATCATCGCCGCGCCGACCAGGGAATCGCGTCCAAAATGTGAATCCGGGGAAATGATACCGCCGTTTCCTTCACCGCCGATAACCGCCCCGACCGATTTCATTTTTTTAGCGACGTTGATCTCCCCGATGGCAGTTCGCAGGATCTCAGCACCGTGTTTTTTCGAAATATCATCGACGGCCATGGTGGTGGAAAGATTGGTTACCACTTTCGGATTTTTGACCTTGCATTGTGATAAAACCGTATCCACGGCCATAACCAGGGTATATTCTTCACTGAGATAGTTGCCTTTTTCATCAGCTACCGCCAGACGATCCGCATCCGGATCCACCGCCATACCGAGATCTGCCTTATGCTCTTTGATCTTGTTCAGCATATCGCCGAGATTTTCCGGGAGGGGTTCCGGAGTGTGGGGAAAATATCCGTCCGGAGTGCAGTTGATCTCGATCACTCTGCATCCCAAAGCCCGGAGCAGGATCGGAAGTGCCAGAGAACCGCCGCCGTTTACGGCATCGATCACGACCTTGAACCGGCGCGACCGGATCTTTTCAATATCGATGCAGGGGATATTCAACACATTTTTTACGTGTTCAACGATAGCATTATCCTGTACACGGTATCCGCCGAATTCTCCTGAAGCTTTAAAACTCCATTCTTTTTTCTCTTTGTTCTCCAATACGGACTTGATCTGTTGTGCATCAAGAAACAGTCCGGTCTTATCGATAAATTTAATACCATTCCAGGGAAAGGGATTATGACTGGCCGTAATGACAATGCCTCCCTGTGCCTGCATTTTTTCTGTCAGCAGCTGTACCGTGGGAGTCGGAACTATCCCGATATCGATCACATTCAGACCCATCCACTGCAGAGTCCGGGCACAGATATCGGCGATCACCCTGCCGGATACGCGGGAATCACGCCCGAGAACGATATTTCCGGTATCAATCCACTGACCAAATGCTGCGGCATAATTTACGATCACAGCGGGCGTCAGGCTGTCTCCGACCGTACCGCGTATTCCCGATATGGATTCAATCAACATAATATCTCCCTGATATTCCAATGTAACAGTAAAGATAAAAAAAAGAAGGGGATTATGGAATAAAAAAGCAAATAAAAAGAAAGCGTACAGATCCAAAGATATTATAACACCGGCGATTTGAAAAAATCCGCTCAAGTATGCGGATAAGAACCTGACACGCGTAAACGCCGCATCCTATGTATTTGTGTATTATTTTTTGCTTACCTTCCGTATATTACCGTATGGCAGAAAATAACCATCCCAGCCTTATGTCCCGCATTATCGAAGCCAATCTCCGCCTGGCGGGGATCAAGCACAGAACGACTTTCCAGTCCTACATGAAAAAGCTGAAACAAGACGGTCCTGTTTATCCTCCGGTATACATGTACAATAAATATGACATTCACTTCAATACCTTCAGAGGACGGAAAGTCTGGAGAATAAGTTCGAAAAACGCTTCCTGTGAGCGTCATATTCTTTATTTTCACGGCGGTGCTTATGTGGTGAATTTCACTATGCCGCACTGGCTGTACATGGGCACCCTGGCGGAACGGCTTAATGCCAGGGTCATCGCACCGGATTATCCCCTGGCTCCGGAGCATCATGTAAAAGATGTATTTGATATGATCGTGCCGTTGTATCAAAAGGTCCTGAAAGATTCCGGCGCCTCGAATCTGACACTCATGGGCGATTCTGCCGGCGGCGGGATGGCGCTGGCGCTTGCACAGGTCCTCAGGGAAAAAAGGATTGAACAGCCGGCACAGATAATGCTGCTGTCTCCGTGGCTTGATGTGACAATGTCGAATCCTCTGATCTCACAGGTAGACAAGAAAGATGCGATCTTAAATGTAAGAGGACTGATAGACTCCGGAAAACAATATGCCGGCGACCTTGAACCGCGGGATCCCCGGGTAAGTCCGTTATACGGAAGTATGGCGGGACTTGCACCGGTCACAGTTTTTATCGGTACCCATGATGTTTTGCTCCCGGATTGCCGCCGGCTGAAAATCCGTGCCGAAGCCGCCGGAAACAAGATATCATATTATGAATATAAGGGAATGCTGCACGACGGAATGCTCTATCCTATTCCGGAAGCAAAAGATATCCGCGATAAGATCGTAAAGATCCTTCAATGCAGCGGGGAAGAAAACAATAAGAAAAAAGAAGAAGACGGAAAATAAGCGGCATTCAATTTTCTGCTTAATAATCCCCGGATTTTTTGTCCCTTGTTTTACAATACGTATTTTCCGGCCGGATCGGATAGAAAGACGAAATTTACCGGGAATATGGCACAAGAGTTTCCTGCGCACGGTCTTTGCCGGCCGTCGCCTGAATATATTTTCTGTCTAGAACATATAACGACAGCTGAATACCGTTATTCCCCGGGGAAACGGTATAAATGATCGTTTTATTACAAGTACTGGTTTATAAAAATAAACGGAGAAGCAAGATCAATTTACGATGCGGAACAATAAATTCGTTTACCGGGTAAAAAAGTAAACGTTAAGAAAGGTAAAAAAAGGAGGTAATGCTTATGCCTTACGCAAAACGTTCCGAACTTCCGGATAGCGTTAAAGACAATCTGCCGGAAAAAGCGCAGGATATTTTCAAAGAGGCATTCAATAATGCCTGGGAACAGTATAAAGATCCATCCGAACGCAGGGAGAATGTTTCGCGGGAGGAAACCGCCATGAAGATCGCCTGGGCTGCCGTTAAACAAAAATACAGAAAACAAGCAGGTAAATGGGTGAAAAAATAAACTTTTCCTGATGGAATTAACGGGTTGTCAGGGCCTTTGGAAAACCCGAAAGTCTGCATACAATCCTTGTTGACTCTTTTTCATCGTTCAATTTCAACCTTACTGTGAATTTTTCTTACCGTATTGATAAAAAAATTGTATCTTCCGTGCAGCTGCACAGGAAGCATTCTACCGCAGACTATCCGGGATTAACATAAAGAAAGAAAAAGGTATTTATCTCACGATACAGATGAAACAAAAAAAGAAGATCACAGTCTACAGTCCCGCAGAGGAAAAATTGAATGTGATAAGTCACTTTACCGGTCTGATATTAAGCATACCGGCATTTTTTCTGTTAATTATTCGCGCATCCCGTTTCGGAGATTCCGGTGATCTGATCGCCGCAGCCGTATTTGGCCTGAGCCTTATCCTTCTCTATTCGGCATCGACAATATACCACAGCGCGGAGAAAGGCCGGCGGAAGCAATCCCTTCAGGTGTTTGATCATACAGCGATCTATGTCCTGATAGCCGGGACTTATACGCCCTATACGCTGATCACGCTACCGGGGAGAATGGGGTGGACCCTGTTTGCAGTAATATGGGCACTGGCAATATGCGGTGTCATTCTCAAGTTGTTTTTCACCGGAAAATATGAGATCATTTTAACTCTGATGTATATCTTTATGGGCTGGATCATTATTCTGGCATTAGGTCCGTTAATGGAAAATCTTTCCTTAGCGGGAGTGATACTGTTGTTCGCAGGCGGTATTTCCTATACACTGGGTGCCGTAATATACGGTATTAAGAAAATCAGATATAACCATGCGATCTTTCATATTTTTGTGCTTACGGGAAGTCTCTGCCACTTTCTTTCAGTCTGCTTTTATGTTCTGAGCCCGCCTGTATGATACGGCCGGAATGACCGCTCATTATCAAACCGTAAAAATGTTCTTACTCATAGGCGGATACCATCCGCAGAAAACGCATAAACGGTTTATTTTTTACGATCCTGCGGTCTTCCCTTATCACCGGTGTAAAAAGCTCCACAGCCCGTGTATTTCGCAGTGGAATTATCCATGTTCTTTATCTGTATCCCGACCTGATAATCAAAAGCTTCCCCGGACATACTGTCAGTGCATGATCTTTGTGTGATATAAAAGCGGATTTCCCCTTTTTTATGGTTAATGGTATAATGCATACTGTCCGTACCGGACGGAAAGGGAAGATCCGGCAGATCAAGTATGATATCATGTTCTGCAGTATCCAGTGTCCGGAAAGCCAGTGTACTTCCGGATACAAGGTCAAGTGACCAGAAAGGTTCATTTCCCCTTGCTGTAAAAGATCTAATTTCACTTTTCGATCTTATCGGAGATCTTTTCTTTTCAAGTATATATTTTTCTGCCAGGCCGCCTTTAACGGGATTTCCATGGCGATCCAGCATTTTCAGATGATTTTCATCATAAAGGAAAAAGCGCATTCCTTCCGCGGGTTCTTTATCACAAAGACAGATATTGCGCCCGTTGCTCATACTGAAACGGCCGTTCCGGATAAAAATATCCTTTTCATTTTCGAGATAGATCATTTTTTCGATATAGCTGCTGTCCGCCTGCATCAGGATCAGGGTATATTCAATACCGGGACAAGAGGCACAGGGAATAACATTGCTGAAGCCTGTACGGGAGAGTGCCGTGTTATTTGTTGAACAGGCCGTGAAAAGCAGACAGATGAAAGATAAATGACGGAAAAAGATTTTCATGTGATTCTCTGAAAAAAACGGAAGATATTGAATAATGCCTATCATTTCTGCTAAGGAAATAGAGTGGTATAACTAAACCTTGTTTATTGTTTTTGCGCGGACATGTTTTAACAGCAGAAAAGCCGTAACGATAGCGGTCACCTGGATAGCCGGGATAAGAAAAACAGCCGGTATGATGTTTGCACCCTGCATACCCATGGCGATGATCTTCGCACTCAGAGAGGTCATGAGAATCGTAAGGAACACAATATATACCGGAGCAAAAACAAAGCCCGCCGGTTTTCTTTTTAAGAACAATACAGCAGCCGCCACGGCGAGCGGGAGAAGAAGTCCCAGATCAAGTCCCTGCACAATAAGAGTGGTATAGTGCTGCACTTCCGCCGGGTAGATACTTCCGTCAAGAAGCGGAGGGATAACAACGCTTAACCAGAGCAATGCAATAAGGACGGCATTGACGATAAGAAAGCCTCCTGCAAAGCGTACGGGGGTATTTTTGTCAAAAGCGGCGGCGGTATCACCGGGATCGAACGATAAAAGGGTATAGAGGAAGGCAAAAAAGGAGAGTGCAAGTAAAATGACATACGCCAGAAAGAGATAATTATACATTCCCATACAGGTATAGAAAAGAAAAGTTACCAGAAAATAGAACAGCGTGCCGGCCAGCAGGAAGCGGCCACGGAGAGAACCTTTACGCGAAAGCAGAAGTCCGATCACCAAAAGCGGGATCCCGATGGAAAGTGTAACATAATCCTGAGCAATGCCCTGAACTGCGACATCGGCGGACATATGACGGTATATGCCTTTTCCGTAAATGGTGACCGTTTCACCGCGTATGCTTTCATACTCGTAATTGCCCGGACCTGAGGAGGAAAATATCCCCAAAGAGGCAGTAAGTGCGGCAAAGACGATAATGATGATCGCAAGTCCCGTAACGGGATTTATATATTTCATTGTTTGCCCTTTTACCATGAACACTTGTTAGCCGTAAATATTATTGAACATTATTTCAACTTGCCATAAAATAATTGCATTATTCATTCCGGGAAAGGTGATGGCGAATCTTTTCCATCAGCAATTCCTGATCAACGGGTTTGGAAATATAATCGGAGCAGCCCGCCGCCAGGACACTTTCACGATCGGTCTTGAATGCATAGGCGGTTTGTGCAATAATGGGTATTCGCTTGTTGAATTCACGGATTTGCCGCACTGCCTCATAACCGTCAACAAAGGGCATTTTAAGGTCCATAAGTATTAAGGAAATATTCGGGTTTTCCCGGCACTGTCTTATTGCTTCCTCACCGTTGGTAGCATGCAAAATGTGAAAACCTTTTTCTTTCAGCAGAACCTCAAAGTACATATAACTGCTGAGATCATCTTCGGCGATCAGTATAAGTTTATCACCGGAAAATTCCTTTGTATCCTGATGTTTGTTTATCATGTATTCTGCCTTGTCATTTCATCGTCTGCCAAGGGAATGTAACACTGAACGTACTTCCTTTACCCTGCATGGTTTCTACTTTCAGATCGGCACCCAGCATATCGGCATAGGCTTTTGCTATTGAAAGACCGAGGCCCGAGCCTTCATATGGAGAGGATATTTCAAGATCTGCCTGCACAAAACGGTCAAATATAGCTTTCAGCCGTTCATCCGGTATGCCGATCCCACTGTCTTTCACAAAAAATGTCAATTCATTATTCTGCAACGCATATCCGAATTCAACAAAACCTTTTTTGGTGAATTTGATTGCATTTTTAATAAGATTCGTAATGATCGATTCCAGTTTGGACCGGTCCGTTGACAGGGTAAGGTCCGTATCAGGCGGTATGTTTTTCACCCGAAGACACAGTCCTTTTCTTTCCGCCTCCGGTTTGAAAAAATCATACAGATACCGGATCTCGTTATTGATATTGATCTTCGAAAGCTGTACGGGGATTTCGCCTGCTTCGATCTTGGATATCTCGATGATATCATTGATCGTGCTCAATAGCCGCTGGCTGCTTTTTGCTACCATATCAAGATATATTTTTTCTTGTTTTTCATTCAGGTCAGCCCTCTGAAGAAGATCGACAAAGCCGATAATACCGTTCATCGGTGTACGGATCTCATGACTCATATTGGCCAGGAACGCCGATTTAAGCCTGTCACTTTCCTCCGCTTTTTCCTTTGCTTTCTTCAATTCACGTGTTGTCTGATACTCATGCTGAAGGCTTCTCTTTAATTTCCGGTTCAGTTCAAGGAGTTTTTTATTTTGCTCTTTAATTCGCTTATCGTTATAATACTTTTCCGTAATATCCCGTATAAATCCACCTACTCCCGTTTTTCCGTTCTGAAGGCGGACAGGGAATTTTCTGCTTTCATAAATATTGCCGTTTATTTCCTCTTCCTGTATATGGAGTTTCCCGTTGCGCAACGCATTTTTATCACTTTTACGGCAATTTTCCGCCCCTTTACGCGGCATCAGTGAAAAATCATCTTTTCCAATGATATCTTCCGGGTTTTTACCGAAGAAAGCTGCGTTCATACTGTTTACAATAATATAACGGAAATTTTCATCTTTTAAAAAAGCCATATCTTCGCTGGCATTAATAAAGGTCCGGTAGCGTTCTTCGCTTGCACTCAGGGATTCAACGGCTTTAATGCGTTCGCTGATATCAATATTGGTGGTAATGAAATATACGGGATCACCGTTGTCATCGCGAATCAGGGTTGTACTGACATCAACCCAGACCGTATTCCCGTTCTTATGGATGAATTTTTTAATGTATCTCGCCGAATCGGCTTTTCCACTGATAAGGCGGTCGATTATTTTCTGTGTGGAGGCTATGTCTTCGTCCGGTGTGATATCCTGCCATTTTTTATTCATCAGCTCACTACGGGTATAACCGAGAATATTGCAAAGTCCCTGGTTCGGAAAAATTTCACCGTTGATCTGCGTAATGGTTTTACCTGCACTGGCGGATTCAAAGATATGCCGGAATTTTTTCTCGCTTTCCCGGAGCTCCTTATCCTTATGCTTACGATCCGTGATGTCACGGAAAGCGGCGACACGGTGTCTTTTTCCATGAAAAAGCATGTTCTTTACCTTGATTTCCACCGGAAAGATATCACCATTCTTCCGAATAAGGCGGATTTCATAAGTACCGGCAAGTGCCTTTTGAATATGCTCTTCCACCTTTGGAAGATCTTCATGATATATGAATGTGTCCGAGATCTTTTTTCCTATCAGTTCATCCGGAGCGTAACCGACCATCCGGGAGAAAGAAAGATTCATATCCCTGATGTAGCCGTTCTCATGAATAAGGATGCCTTCAAACGTCAGTCCGGACAAGAGCCGGAAGCGTTCTTCATTTTCCCGTGATCTTTTTTCGTTTCTTATCTTATCCGTGATATCCTGAAGCAGGCAAACAACATACTTTACCTTATGAGTTTTATTCTTCAGCGGAAATATTGTTTCGTTGAAAACCGGAAGGTCTTCCGGGGCTGGGCGTTGATCATGATGCATCCGGTGATAAGGCGTAATAGTGCGGGACTGTTTTTCTCCCTTATAAGCTTTCTCATAGATCCTTCCGGTGTCGCGGGAAACGGCACCGGGGTCATTAAGCACATGAAAAGAAGCCGTTCTTTCGTAAAGTTTCGCAGTATCCGGTAATTCCTTATATTTTTTATTAATAATGCACGGAGCACCGTTCTCGTCAAGAATCTTCATAGCAAAAGGTAAATTGTCTACGATACTGTCATACAGCTCACAGGAATCGGATAATTCTGCCAGCTGCTTTTCCAGCTCCGCGATCCTTTTTTTCATTTTTATCTGTTCTTTGTCGTTTTCCGGCATGTTTCGGTCATATGGATAGTTTGTTTAGTTACTTATTAATTGCAAAATATTATAATTAACAATCCTTTTCACACAAATATACAATGATTTATGGCAAATTTAAAATACTGTTTTTAAAAAGAAAGAAAAACATCTTTTTCACTGATCATCGTTCTTGTGATATAGGTCAAATTTTACAAACAGGATGTAAAAACTTGTTCATGATCCGGACAGCTTTCGTATTCTTATTTTATTTTTTTGGGAAAAAGGCTATATTGCTGTGGTATATAACACTCAACGGTTTCGATCATTTAAAAGGTAAGTCCTATGCCGTCAAAAACAAAAGCGGTCGCTGTTTTCTGGTTTCGCCGGGATTTGCGGCTTGAAGATAATCGTGCACTCAGTGCGGCTCTGGAAAGCGGATTTCCCGTACTGCCCGTATTTATTTTCGATGAAAATATTCCCGAAGACCATTCTTCTTGTGATGCAAGATCGGATTTTATGTACGATTTGCTTATAGGCATACATAAAACGCTGATGAAACACGGAAGCTCTTTGCTTGTATACAGGGGAGGAGTTAAAGAAATATGGAAAAAGCTGCTCCGCGAATATGCCGTAAAAGCCGTATACGTCAATAGAGATTATGAACCGCATGCAATAGAACGCGATGAGGCGGTTGAGGTGTTGTTAAGAGAAAACAATATTGTGATGCACAGTTATAAGGACCGGGTGATCTTTGAAGGTGACGAGGTCGTAAAGAAGAACGGTATGCCATATACCGTTTTCACACCGTATAAGAACCGGTGGCTGGAAAAATTCCGTGAACCGGATCACCGGGCAGAGAACGTGGATTCGAAAAACTTCTTCCCCTCCCGGTTTCACTTTCCGAAACGTGAAGACCTTGGAATAAAAAGATCCGGTATCACGGTAAGGGATTATACGCTGGAAAACCTGGACAGATATGCGCGTGACCGCAATGTCCCCGCTGCGGATGCAGGTACTTATCTGGGTCCCCACCTCAGCACCGGTAGTGTCAGTATACGCCGGATAATCCAAAAATTAACGCCGCGGCATGATGTTTTTCTGAGCGAACTGATCTGGCGTGAATTTTTCATGCAGATCCTGCTGCATTATCCGCGGGTGGTCCGCGAGAATTTCAGGGAGAAGTACAACGGTATCAGATGGAGAAATAACGAGAAGGAATTTAAAAGCTGGCGCAGGGGGGAAACCGGTTATCCCCTGGTTGATGCCGGGATGCGGCAGCTAAACGAAACCGGCTACCTGCACAATCGCGTACGCATGGTTGCCGCGGGTTTTCTGTGTAAGCATTTGCTGATCGACTGGCGATGGGGCGAAGCCTGTTTTTCTGAGAAATTGCTGGATCATGAACTTTCCTCCAATAACGGCAATTGGCAATGGGCTGCCGGCACAGGATGTGATGCTGCACCGTATTTTCGTGTTTTCAATCCGCTTTCACAGGAAAAGAAGTTTGATAAGGACGCCGAATATATTACAACCTGGATACCGGACTATGATAAAGACCATTACATAAAACCGGTTGTTGAGCACAGATATGCACGGGAGCGCGCACTTTCCGTCTACAAGGAAGGCATAAAAAACCGTTAGAATCTCTACCGGACTAAAGCCGGGATTTCTTATATATAAGCTGGATGTTATCAATTTTTCAAATTTACATCCGGAAATGAAAATCCTGTTTTTATTGTTATTATTAATCATTATATTATTAAAGAACAAACAATGGAGTTTTGGTAATGATAAAAAAAGCTATAATATTCCTTTTATATTTACCGGTGCTTCTCTGTGCCGAAAACAGTTTTTCGCTCCGCGGTGTGGTAACGGATGCGGAAACGGGAGAAGATCTGATCGGTGCCGCAGTTGCCGTTGAAGATATGAGCGCAGGAGCTTTTACCAATTCCTATGGCTTTTATTCCATTACCCTGCCGGAAGGGAAATACACCATTATCTACTCCTTTATCGGTTATGAAGCACAGAAAAAAAATATAAGTCTGAATAAAAACACCTTGCTGAATGTAGAGCTTGAACAAACTACGATCGGTCTGGAAGAAGTAACAATAAGTGCGGAACGGAAGGATAAAAGTCTGACTTCGACACGCATGAGCGTTACAAAACTCAATATAAAAGATATCAGTGTAATGCCCGTTCTTTTCGGAGAAGCGGATATTTTAAAGACCATTCAGCTTTTACCGGGTATCAGCACGGCATCCGAAGGAAGTACCGGGTTCAATGTGCGGGGCGGGGCAAATGACGAGAACCTTATTCTCCTTGATGAAGCGACGGTATACAGTCCTTCCCATCTTCTTGGTTTTGTCTCGGTCTTCAACTCCAATGCTCTCAATGATGTAACCGTCTATAAAGGCGGTATTCCCGCTTATTACGGCGGCCGCGCTTCATCGGTGATCGATGTGCAGATGAATAACGGCAATAATAAGGAATTTTCGGGGAATGCCGGTATCGGACTGGTATCTTCACGCCTGACACTGGAGGGTCCCATTGTTAAAGACAGGATGTCCTTTATTCTTTCCGGGCGCCGCAGCTATGCCGATCTTATTCTGAAATCCCTTCCTTTAGATATTATCCCCGATAACACCCAGTTGTATTTTTATGATTTTAACGCAAAAGTAAATTATAAGATCAATGAGAATAACCGTATATTTCTCTCCGGATATTTCGGCAGTGATGTGTTCGGCTTCAAGGATGTTCTGGGAACCAGCTGGGGAAACAGGACCGGCACCTTCCGCTGGAACCACCTCTTCAGCGAGAAGCTTTTTTCAAATTTATCCCTTATCTACAGTGATTATGAATATGGTTTCCGTCTGGGTGAAGATGCCTATATGCGGTCGGGGATCCTGAATTTCTCCCTGAAAGAGGACCTGAGTTATTTTCCCGATCCGGACAACACTCTTCGCATGGGTTTTCAGGCGGACAGGTACCGGTTTAACCCCGGTGAACTGGTGACCGGAGCGGACTCTTCGGATTTTCGTATTATTCTCGAAGAAAGATACGCTGCAGAGATTGCCGCTTACATCAGTAATGAACAGCAAATTTCCCCGCTGCTCAGTGCGGAATACGGATTGCGGATCTCCGCTTTTGCACAGACGGGACCCGGAACCGTATATGATTATGATGATAACAACCAGATCGTTGACTCAGCAAGTTATTCCGGCGGTGAGATCATTGAACACTATATCAATCCCGAACCGCGTTTGTCTTTAAACTACCGGCTGACCGACAAGATCTCCCTGAAAACCTCGTATAACCGCATGGTACAGAACCTGCATATTCTTTCCAACAGTACTTCCGGACAGGTCACGGATGTCTGGCTGCCCAGTACAAAGTATATCAGGCCTCTCATTGTTAATCAGCTTGCCATGGGCTATTTTCATAATTTTGACGATAATAATATCGAAACTTCCGTCGAAGCTTATTATAAGTATATCGCAAATGTGGCGGATTTTGAGGACGGCACCAATATTATGCTGAACGAAAAGATCGAGGCACAGATACTCAGCGGTAAAGGCCGCTCGTATGGAATTGAATTTTATATCAAGAAAAAATTCGGGGATCTCAGCGGCTGGATCTCCTACACGCTCTCCCGTACCGAGCAGGCGATCGAAGGTATTAACCTGGGCGAATGCTATCCGGCAAAATACGATCGCACTCACGATCTCTCGATAGTTCTGAATTACCGTTTCAATGAACGTCTTTCCCTTTCCGGTACCTGGGTATATTATACGGGAAACGCGGTGACCTTCCCCAGCGGGCAGTACATGATCGACGATCAGATCGTGCCGTATTATACCGAGAGAAACGGCTATCGTATGCCGGATTATCACCGGCTGGACCTGAATCTGCATCTTGATAACAGCGGACGCGGCCGGTTTGCGTCTTCCTGGGATTTTTCATTATATAATGCATACAACCGTTACAATGCTTATTCAATCTATTTCCGGGAAAGCGAGAATGATCCCGGCGCGAGGGAAGCCGTTCAGGTAACACTTTTCGGTATCGTACCGTCGGTAACATATAACATCAGTTTTTAAGGATAAATAATGAAGAAGATCTTGCTATTTCTGATCATTATCACAGGATCGTTCACTGCCTGTGAACGCGTGGTGGACATTGATCTTAATGTTGCTTCTCCGGCTTTGGTCGTTGAAGGCCGGGTTATCAAGGATTCTCTGGCGCTTGTCAAGATCCATGAGACCAGCAGTTATTTCCATCCGGATACCCAGCGGTGTATATGTAATGCTATGGTGCTTATAAGGGAGGGAAGCAATGAAACGGACACCCTGGAACAGACAGCACCGGGGAGATACCGGAGCAAGAGCATGCGCGGTACGGAGGGTATGACCTATTATCTTACCATATTATATAAAGACGAAAGTTTCGAGGCACAGTCCTATCTTCCTGCGGAACCGCTCATCTATTCACTCAGCCAGCGGTCATTTGCTTCTTTCGGGGAATTCGGCGATTCAACGGATTTTGATTTCGGCGGCGGTGACGGCGGCGGGACCCTCCTCGACAGCCTTCCGTGGTTCTTATTTACCAATATCTATGATGATCCTGAAACGGAAAATTATTATATGTTCGAAT
>JAWOEU010000141.1:0-7855 GCA_046482575.1 Fidelibacterota bacterium | reverse complement strand
TTTGCCTTGCCCTACGTAGCCTTGGCGAAGTAGGGAGAATAAGAATAAGAATAAGAATGTCGAGTTGTTGAGGCAGTTGTTATTTTGAATATTCCCCATGCCACACGCCAAACGCCACACGCCAAACGCCACACGCCCCATGCCACACGCCAAACGCCACACGCCCCATGCCACACGCCCCATACCCCATACCCCATACCCCATACCTCCCATTTACCCATCATGATTTCTTTCCTTGTCTGAGAACAAATAATTACGCAAATTTCTCCTATGAAGAAAGCACGATCCATTCCCCCCGGTATGCCGGTGCACATCCATTGGTTTTCCGGGACCGGTAATACGCTGCTCATTGCCGAAACGCTCGAGGATACGTTCCGTGCGCGCGGGTACGTGGTAACTCTCATTCCCATCGAATGCATTGATCCGAAAGAGATAGACCCATCGGCCGTGTGCGGCTTTGCGGTCCCCGTGGCCGGCCAGAGCACCTATCCATTTATCTGGGAATTCCTTGAGAAACTTCCGCAGGTGCCGGGCACACCCTGTTTCTTTGCGGATACCCTGGCCATGTATTCCGGCGGTATCCTCGGTCCCGTTAAACGTCTTCTCCGGCGCAAGGGCTTCCGTCCGCTGGGCGCCCGGGAATTCATCATGCCGAACAACTTCCTGCGCAGAAAAGCGCTGCCCGAACACGACAAGAGCCTTTCCGGACGGGGAGAGGAACGGGCCGCCGCTTTCGCCGAACTCCTGATCCGCGGCAAGGCGCACTGGTGGGACATCCCGTTCTATTCGGATATGATGAGCTTTTGGTTCCGGAACCGCGGTATGGTACGTCTTTTATTGCGGATACTTCCGGTACGTATCGATCCGTCCCGCTGCAGCGCCTGCGGTACATGCGTTGCCCTCTGCCCGGAACACAGCCTGACGCTGAAGGAAGGTGCAAACGTACCGGTCAATTCGGACCGCTGCACGCTCTGCCACCGCTGTTTTGCCTACTGTCCCGAAAACGCCGTAACCATAGGCAGAAAAGAGCGCTTCAGATATAAGGCCGTGGATCTGGCAGCATTAAGGAAACGCCTTTCCGAAAAGTAGTTCCTTTTTCTCCGCCGGCCGTCACAGGTACTTCAATCTTATCGCATGGTCCCGTGATCCGTGATTTACCGTCCGGAATAAAGCGTCCGATCGAGCGCACGCCTTTCCTCAAATCCCTTTGAAAAAACGCCGGTGTACCGTACATTCCGTGTTTATTGTCCGGAAGGGGAGTGAAGGTATGCGAATACGGATAAGTGAAGAACAACACCGGGATATCCGGCAGTGGTTTGTGGACTTTACGGAGGGTTTCCGCAGCCTGGATCCGGAGATCCGGCGGAACATCGAGATCAAGAAACTGCACACCCGTAAGGTCTGCCGCGAGATCCTCGATATCGGCGAAAAGCTCGGACTGGACGGGGATGAGCTTCGACTGGCGGAGATCATCGCCCTTCTTCACGATACGGGCCGTTTCCCGCAATATGCGCATTACGGCACCTTCAAGGACAGTGAGTCCGAAAACCATGCCTCGCTGGGTATCCGGGTCATCAAAGATCAGAATGTGCTGGCATCTCTCGACGAGCTTCCGCGGGAGATCATCCTGCACGCGATTACCTTCCACAACCGTCTTGCCCTGCCCGGCGACGGAGAAGAGCCGTTCATCTTCTATCAAAAACTGATCCGCGACGCCGACAAACTCGATATCTGGAGAGTGGTGCTGGATTATTATTACCGCAGGGACCCCGCACGGAACAATGCCATTGAACTGGATTTTCCGGACAGTCCGGGATATTCCGCACGGGTAATTCAGGATCTCAGGAACGAAAAGATCGTAGATATGACACATGTACGGAATATGAACGATTTCAAGCTTCTGCAGATGGGGTGGATCTTCGATATCAATTTTACGCCCACCCGGGAACGCATCGCGGAACGCCGCTATCTTCAGCGTCTGCGCGCCGTGCTTCCGCCTTCGGATGAGATCGATACCATTCTGGATAAAATACTGGGAATACTGTTGAACTGTTGAACTGTTAATCTGTTGATAATATGAGGTTTGCCGTTTACGGATTATTATTCAAGCTTGTAGAAAAAAGCCACACACTGTCATCTGAACTTGCCTGCCCCGCGAAGCTTTAGTGGAGCGGGGATTCAGGATCCCCAATATATGACGACGGAGTATCTTTCTCGTTCTGACACATACATTCCTTCTCTCTAAACTCTAAACTCTCAACTTTTCTCTTTTCCTTCCTCCTGCGCTCTGCAAGCTTCGGCGGACAGGCAACCTTAACCTCAGCACTTATAACTTATAACTTATTGCCATACGCATTTTCCCGTGTAATTCGCGCTTACCGTGCCTGTTGTTACTTCTTATCCAATGTCAATTTCCCGTCTTTCTCGCGGATCAGGTATTGTTTCTCCGGCAGCAGCTTGCCTTCCAGAAGTTTCTGTGCCAGATAGTTCTCCACCTCATGCTGGATCAGCCGCTTGAGCGGACGGGCGCCAAAATCGGGATCATAACTTTTATCGGCGAGATAATCCTTTGCACTGTCATCAAGCTCAATTGTGATGTTCTGCAATCTGAGACGATCCTGCAACCGTCTGAACTGGATGTCCACAATGGCCTTCAGCTGCTTTTTGGTCAGGGCGTGGAATGCCATGATCTCATCGATACGGTTAATGAATTCCGGTTTAAAGTTACGCCGCAGGCGCTCCTGCAGACCGGCATCAAGTGAATCAAAACTCGTCCCTTTCTCAAAAACCTCACGTCCGAGTTCGGAACCAAGATTAGAGGTCATAATAATTAGCGTATTCCGGAAGTCCACTGTCCGTCCTTTTCCGTCCGTCAATCTTCCGTCATCAAGTATCTGAAGCAGGATATTAAAGACATCGGGATGCGCTTTTTCAATTTCATCCAGCAGAATGACCGAATACGGGCGTCTGCGAATATTTTCTGTTAATTTACCGCCTTCCTCATAACCGATATATCCCGGAGGTGCTCCTATCAGCCGTGAAACGGAATGGCGTTCCATATATTCGGACATATCCAGCCGGACCAGTGCATTTTCATCATCGAAAAGGAAATTGGCCAGCGCACGCGAAAGCTCGGTCTTCCCCACACCCGTGGGTCCGAGAAAAAGAAAAGAACCGATAGGCCGGTTTTCATCTCCGAGTCCGCTGCGGCTGCGTCGTATGGCATTTGCTACTGCCGCGAGTGCTTTATCCTGTCCCACAACCCGTTCGTGAAGATGATCCTCCAGGGTCAGTAAGCGTTCATTCTCGGACTGCAGCATACGGTTTACGGGAATACCGGTCCAGCGGCTGACAACTTCGGCTATATCCTCATCATCGACTTCCTCTTTCAGAAGCGGAGAATCCCCATGCAGTTTTTCAAGTTTCTTTTTCTCCCGGGTCAGTTTTTCCTGCATCTTCACCAGCGCTCCGTAACGTATCTGTGCAACCTTTTCATAGTCTCCCCGCCGTTCAGCATCGGATTCCTCCGACTTGAGCTGATCTATACTGCTTTTCAGATTCCGTATTTCACGGATCAGGGTTATCTCGGACATCCATTTATTTTTCAGGTCCCGGAGCTCGTCATTCAATGAGGAAAGTTCCTTCTCAAGTTCTTTCAGCCGTTGTGCGGAACGCGTATCCTTCTCTTTCTTCAGTGCCTGCTTTTCAATCTCAAGCTGTATGCGCCGCCGTTCAAGTTCATCCATTTCTTCCGGCATACTGTCAATTTCCACACGAAGACGTGATGCGGCTTCATCAACAAGATCAATAGCTTTGTCCGGAAGAAAACGATCCGCTATATAGCGGTCCGAGAGACGCGCGGCGGATACAAGGGCTCCGTCCGTGATACGCACACCATGATGAATATCATATTTATCCTTGATGCCCCTGAGAATGGAAACCGTATCTTCCACTGAAGGCTCGCTTACATAGATCTTCTGGAACCGCCGCTCCAGAGCTGCATCTTTCTCTATATATTTCTGGTATTCGCTCAGCGTTGTGGCACCGACGCAGTGGAGTACGCCGCGGGCAAGTGCGGGTTTCAGCATATTTCCGGCATCTACCGCTCCTTCCGCATTACCGGCTCCGACAATAAGATGAAGCTCATCAATAAAAAGAATGATCTGTCCGTTCGAATCCTCAACTTCCTTCAGTACCGCTTTAAAACGATCTTCGAATTCCCCGCGGTATTTTGCTCCTGCTAAAATAGAGGATATATCCAACATGATTATGCGTTTATTTTTCAGCGATTCAGGAACATCCGCATTCACAATGCGCTGGGCCAGACCTTCGACAATGGCCGTTTTCCCCACTCCGGGTTCACCAATGAGAACGGGGTTGTTCTTTGTACGCCGGTTTAATACCTGGATCGTTCTGCGGATCTCTTCATCACGACCGATAACGGGATCGAGTTTGCCTTTCTGCGCCCGCTCAATAAGATCAACGCCGAAGCGCCGTAAAGCCTCGTATTTTGATTCAGGATTTTCATCCTGTACTTTTTGTCCGCCCCGGATCTTCTGTAAAACAGCTAAAAAACTGTCCTTGCTCATCCCCGCAGCCTGAAAAATATCCGCCGTCTCTTTCTCCTCCTGCAGAGAAATAAAAAGATGTTCGACACTGACATACTCATCTTTCATGCGTTGCGCCTCTTTTTCCGCACGGCGCAATACCTGCACCATTTCCCGGCCCAACCTGGCCTGTGAAACAGAACCCAATCGCGGTAATTTCTGAACGGCCGATTCCACATTCCGTATAAGATCTTCCAGATGTACATCGCTCATCTGTATCAAACGCGGGATAAGCCCGTCTTCCTGCGTCAGAAGAGCATGCATCAAATGAACCGGCCGAATTTCCTCCTGACCGTATTCCTCCGCAGTAAATTGAGACTGCTGTAACGCCTCCCGGCTTTTTTCTGTATATTTATCAAAATTCATATTCATTCTCCTTTCTTTCATTTTGCATATTATAAACATGCAAATTTGATACCAGTCAACAATATGCGCCATAATGACATTTTGTTCCGGAATATAATGCCATAATGACAATTTATCTTGGCTCAAGTTTTTTACTGTCCAAAACGTGTTTTCGCTCGTAAATTAGAACCCGCTGCGTAATTGAACTGCGAATAATTTCCGTTTTTCTGCCGAAAACCGCTGAAAAAACTTGAGCCAAGTTTTACTCTTTTTTTCTGTATAATAAACTCGGCATTGATTACATTTGTCATGATGAAAAAGATCATATTTCTAAGCATCCTGATCCTGTGTTGCGCATCCTGCGGAAAGAAAGAGCAATCCTACATGGGTTCGCGCTCCTGCCGGGAATGTCACGAAAATTTCTACGAGCTCTGGGAGACTTCCTATCACGGCCGCGCTATGCAGAATTTCACTGCAGCTTTCGCCGATGAGAACCTTAGTCCTTGTGATACCTTCATACGCTCATCGGACGAGTATTTCAGCTTTGTCCGCAAAAACGGGGAGGGCGTCATGATAACGCCCGGAGGAGATAGCTATCCGGTCCGTTTCGTACTGGGCGGAAAATACGTCTATTATTTTCTTACACCGATGGACGGGGGGAAACTGCAGACCCTGCCCCTGGGCTATGACGTAGAAAAAGAGGTGTGGTTTGATATTACCGCTTCGAGCATCCGTTTGCATCAAACGGAATCTGATGAACCCCTTCCCTGGACAGACCGCCGTTATACATTCAATACCGCCTGTTTTTCCTGTCATGTCAGTCAGCTGAGCTCTGAATACAATATAAAAGAGGATAGTTACAAGACCACCTGGAAGGAGGCCGGGATAAACTGCGAGACCTGCCACGGACCCGCAGAAAAGCACAACCGTGAATTTCAGAAAGCGGAGAAAAGCGGAAAAGAACCGGATGAAATGTATCTGAAAACCGTGATGCAATCCCGCGGCTATACGGCGGAACAGGTAAATGCAAGTTGTTCCTATTGTCATGCAAAAATGCTGTCCCTGACCCCGGAATATATACCCGGAGAAGAATTCTTCCGGCATTTTGACCTTGTTACCTATGAGAACCCCGATTATTATCCCGACGGCAGGGATCTGGGTGAAAATTACACCTATACCAGCTGGCGGATGTCTCCCTGCGTGCAGAACAGCGATATGGACTGCATGCATTGCCATACGTCCAGCGGCAGGTACCGGCAGAAAGAAGATCCGAATGCCTCCTGTCTCCCCTGTCACAGCCAGCAGGTAGAGCACGCCACTGAGCATACCCGCCACCCTGAAGGTTCACCGGGAAATATTTGCATCAATTGTCACTTACCCAAAACCGAATTTGCGCGTATGACCCGTTCGGATCACTCCATGCGTCCCCCGATGCCGGCCGCAACAGCCGCATACGGCTCCCCTAACGCCTGCAATCTCTGTCATACGGATAAATCCACGGCCTGGGCCGATTCGGTCCTCCTGAAGCGTTATACGGGCCGTTTTCAGTCCGAAACCATGGAATGGGCAGAGTACATCCATACGCTCCGGCAGGGCAATGATGAGAAACTCGGATCTGCTTTGCAATATCTGCGCGGATCCGCCAATGAGATCGTAAGATCTTCCATTATCCGTTGTCTTGACACTTTCCGGGATGAGCGTATTGTTCCGGTCATGCTGGAACTGCTTGATGATCCTTCCCCGCTTGTGCGCTCATCCGCTGCCACAACGTTGCAGTCCTATCTCAGCACCCGGGTTACGGAAGCATTATGCCGTGTTACGCGAGATCCCGTTCTGCTGGTGCGTATCCGTGCGGCCGCATCGCTGGCTGAACTTCCTCCGGATGCAATCCCCCCGGAATACCGCGGAGATCTCCGGAATGCGCTCCGTGAACTGAGACGGAGCCTGCAGCTTTTCCCGGACAGTGAAATATCCCATTATAATTTTGCAATTTTCCTCGAGAAACGCGATAAGCCCGATTCGGCAGTATCCGTCTACCGCAGGGCGCTGAAGCTGCGTCCGGAATACAATGAGGCGGCGGTAAATCTCGCAATGCTCTATTATGAGAATGCTGAGATTGATTCTGCCTTGTATCTTTTACGCAATGCCGTTAACAACAATCCCCGTGAACCGGAAACACGGTTAAATCTTGCTATGCTGAATGCGGAGACCGGAAACATAAGATCTGCGGTCAGGGGGTTCAGAACTGCATACAGACTTCGTGAAAATGCGGTTGCTGCGTATAATCTCGCCGTACTGTATTCCGGGGAAAATCCCGATTCCTGTCTCTACTGGGCAGAAAAAGCTTATGACCTTCAGTCAGGCGATCCAAAATATCTATACAGTTATGCTTTTTATTTGTCGGAAAACGGAAGGACCGGTGAAGCGCAGGCTTTACTTGAAAAAGCCGTAAAAAACAAGAATACTTCCTTTGATATTTATTATCTGCTGGGGTCGATCTATGCGAACGCCGGAAAAAAGAAGGAACAACGCGAGCTCTTTAAAGCCGCATTAAAGGATCCACACATTTCTGAACGCGAACGGGGGTTTTTTAGGGAGAACGGTCGCCGGTAGCTAATAATTGCATACCGGAATTATTTTAGGAAAAGACTGTTGATTTGTTAATTTGTTAATTTGTTAATTCGTTAATCTGTTGATAATATGCGGTTCCCGTTTAAAAATTATTATCAAAGCGTATAGAATAAAACAGAATGAAAAATATATTCACAAATTAACATTATTGGGAAGTTGATCTGTTAATTTGTTTACGGAGAGACAGATCTTTCATGTTTAATGGTTTTACGGATTTCCGTTTATTTCATTTTTTGATCGATATAGGCATTGATCGATTCGGCGATCTTTGC
>JAWOEU010000143.1:0-4118 GCA_046482575.1 Fidelibacterota bacterium | reverse complement strand
TCCCTCATCGCTGAGAACGATCTTTGTGGACCCGTAGATCGGCGTATCGGGATATTTTTTGAACATCATGGTCATCACCCAGTCGAACATGATCACGTTCTCTTCCTGGACAATGGACACGATCTCCATCCGCAGCTGTTTTGTGCGTTCCGTCAGGCGTTTGCACATGGCGATAAAATCATCGATCCCCTCGATACGCTGGATCGTATCCTGGAAAACGATATCCTTGTGGTAGTAGGGGAAGATATGGGACCAGTCCGGACGTCCCTCCTGGTTGTAGGTCTTTGACCACAAGACTTTGATGCTGTCCTTGTTCAGCGGAAGCTTTTCCCCATTGTCTGAAGATGAAATTTTATCTTCCCTGTCCATATATACTGCCAATGCCTCATGTTTTCGGGATGAAAGAGCAATGTGTATTGAAGATAATAATTAGTTTACAAAGAAATTTACATATCCGCGCCGGGAATTAAAAGAAATAAATTCGGGACCGCCGGGCTTGTGCACAGATGATCATACGGCATAGTGTACCGGGGGAATTATGTTGATTTTAGAACAATAAATGTTTAATATTTTTCAATACAGGATAAGGGGAGCTTCTGCAGAATATCGATGAAGGACCTCGGATGAAGAACAATAATGTCATTATTGCCGGCGGCGGTATAGCCGGATCTATCGCTGCTGCCTTTCTCGTAAAGGAAGGCATTTCCGTTACACTGATGGAAAAAGAGGATCAGCTTGGCGGTCTGGTGAATTCCTTTGAACGGGAAGGTTACGTTTTTGACGGCGGTCTGCGGGCGGTTGAAAGTTCCGGTTTGATCCTGTCCACGCTTCAGGAATTGGGGATCGACCTTCCCCTGGTGAAAAGCACCGTATCCCTCGGTGTTGAAGACCGTATCATTTCCCTGAAAGAGACAGAGGATATTCAGGACTTCGAGAACTTGCTGAAGCACTTTTATCCGGAGAACGGCGCGGAGATCGAGGCGATTGTCCTCGAGATCAGAAAGGTCATGCAGTACATGATGGTCCTTCTGGGGAACGAGGCCCCCGTGTACTCCGGCGGCAAAAAGAGGGATGCCCGCTCTCTCCGGAAGCTTCTTCCCTGGCTTGTCAAACTGCTCGCGACCATACCGAAATTATCTAAATTGGGACTCCCGATCGAAGAGCACCTTAAAAAATTCACCCGGGATCCGCAGCTTACCGATATTATCAAACAACATTTCTTTAAGGGCACCCCCGCATCTTTTGCCCTGAGCTATTTCCTGTTCTATTTCGACTACAATTATCCTCTCGGAGGTACCGGCTCGCTGGCCCGTGCAGTTGAGTGCTACCTTCGCGAAAAAGGCTGTGATATCCGCACAAATACGAAAATATGTTCGCTGGATCCGGAGGAAAAGGAGGTCCGGGACCAGCATGGAAATGTGTACGGCTACGACAAACTGATCTGGGCCGCCGACAATAAGTACCTCTATTCCATTATTGACACCGCACAGGTCGCTTACAAAAAGCTTCGGGAAGGCATTGAGCGCAAACGTGCATCGTTACGGGAACTGCGGGGCGCCGAATCCGTCGTTTCGGTCTATCTCGGCGTCGATCTTCCGCCCTCATATTTTACTTCCATCTGCACGGAGCACCTGTTCTATACTCCCGACCGGCGCGGCATCAGCACCGCGGATCCCGACAGGATCAAATCATGGATGCGGGTCAATAAACCCGGCGGCAGTAAGGAGGATAAGGCATATATTAAGCAATACCTGAAAGATCTCTTTTATTACAATACCCTGGAGATCTCCTTCCCCGTTCTCCGGGACCCGGACCTCGCCCCCGAAGGAAAAACCGGAATGATCGTCAGTGTGTTATTCGACTACGATCTGTGCCGCTTCATCTATGATGCGGGCTGGTATGACGAGTTCAAAAGTTACAGTGAGGACCTGATCATCGATATCCTGGATAAAAGCGTGTTCCCGGGACTGAAAGATTCCGTCGAAATGCGTTTTTCCGCCACTCCCCTGACCTTACAGCAATATACGGGCAATACCGA
Organism: Fidelibacterota bacterium; assembly: GCA_046482575.1. Lineage (GTDB taxonomy): Bacteria > Fidelibacterota > Fidelibacteria > Fidelibacterales > Fidelibacteraceae > M50B103. The sequence goes on along the minus strand of JAWOEU010000143.1, from coordinate 2,080 downwards.
CGGCGCCATTGTCGGCTGGTCATTTACCAATCCCGTCATGCCGGTCCCCCACTCGATGATCCATATGCCGAAAGCCGTGGAAACCGTGCTCCCCGATGTCTATCAGGCGGGACAGTGGACCTACAGTCCCGCGGGACTTCCCATCTCCATCCTCACCGGCAAAGTGGCCGCCGGCAAGGTGAAAAAAAAGCTTTAAAAGCAACCGGCTTCATCGACGGAATAGATCAGTATGATATTCCTGTCTACAAATGGCACTCTTGCTGATTATGGGCATTCAACTTTCATGCAAGAGAATTAGCACATAATCCCTATAAGTATCTGTTATTATGTGTGTTGGATATTACTAACAGCCGGAATATGACACGGCGGATATTGAATTATTATATAGGAACCGTTATCATAAAAGATCTAAATTTAAAAAAAGTGATGCGAATAAGCGATGTGGCAAGATCATTATTCAAATAAACTAATATAAAGGAAAAGAAAATGAAGAAATTGTATGTCCCCTTATCACTCGTTTTTATTTTGATCCTGGCTTTTTCATGCTCCGGTGAGATGTCTTACGATTTGACCGGGAGCTGGTCGGTGGAAAATGAAATGTATTCGGAATCGCATGGCTTTATCCAGAACACCTTTGAAGAAGGTTTTGTTATTACCGAACAAAAAGGACATGTTTTCAAAGGGTATAAGATCTACGTAAACGCTTTAGACAAAGAAGAGTATACGGAGAACTTCAGCGGTACCGTTTCCGTCTACGGAGATATTCTCATCGCGGAACATGAAGACGGCATATTGTCGGGAGTTGTAGAAAACCGGAACAGCATAATCCTTCAGTATGCTGAAAACGGAGATATTCCTAAGGTGCAATACATCAAGCTTAACCGGATTGAACAATAAATAAATTATTTATTGTATACAGATCCTCCGTAAGCGGGTGAAAATCAAGAGGGCATTATTTAATATATAATAAACTTTATATAATGTCTTAATACAATAAATTTTAATACAAGTTAAACCATTTTGCAGCCCGGTCCATTTCTTTAGGTTCTGAAGGCACACCGCCGGCTTTGACAGTTGACATCTGATTCTTTTTTACAATAACAGTTTTCTTGTTTTTTGTATCAGAAAATGCTACCTGACCATCAAACACTTTCAAGGTTGTGCTGTTCTTATTCACGATCGTGGTAAATTCGGTACCCCTGTCGGCAAGGACTGCTTGTGGTGTTCTTAATTTAAGTGATTCTTTTGCCATATCCTCTACATTATGCCGTATTTTTTCCTTGTGAGGGGCAATTCCATTTTCAACTTTAGATTTTGATTCCGGTTTAACCTTCGCATCCTTCTTTTCTTTATTCACAATATCATCATTTGACAAATTATTTATCTTGCTATGAATTTTTCCTTTCCAATGTTCGATTGAATTCTTGTTGTTGAATTTACACTCCGTCCCGGGTTTAAGTTTCACTTCCCCCACATCCGGGATCTCAATGTCCTTTTGGGTGAATTTATCGGTTTTTATGGGCTCATCTTCAAATATATTTTCACCCAGGATATATTTTTTTGTATTAATTTTGCGTAGTTCACCCGTGATTTTGAGAAAATCATTTTCATCACCACCCTCTCCCGGTTGTCCTTCATAATTGAAAACCGCAGTTACCCGGTGTAATGAGTCGACTTTGATTGCGAAATCTATTCCCTCTGTAATAGCGACACACCAGGCAACTGCTGAAAATGAAAAAGCTTGATCTTCCCGGACAGATGTGCTTTTTATCCCCAACTGCTTCATTACAGGATCCATTCTAATTTTTTGCATGATCTGAACAGTAGTGTTGCTGGTAATCCAAATTCGGTTATTACGAAAAAAATGTCCCGATATTTCTATATTCTCTGCACCATTTTCTAACTTCCAGGTTTGGGACACCCTTCCCTCTTTATCATAAAATTGACTAACACTGGTAAATACGGCAATACCCTTAAAAGAATTTCTTATTTTAGAAGCACGTTCTGCTGTACGATCATCTATGCCCAAACTTTTTAATGACTCTACGGAGACATCATCATATTCCTCGGCAACAATATT
>JAWOEU010000082.1:0-2527 GCA_046482575.1 Fidelibacterota bacterium | reverse complement strand
CATGGTCGGTGGAAGTTCTCTATACGTTGGTACGGCGAACCCCTATGTGGGCCAGGGATGTGAGGTGTGGGCGGCACCGCCGGAGCCCACCGAAAGCAATCTCCATGGCCGCTGCCGACGGTGACGAACTGTCCCTGAAAGTACTGCGGGAAACGGGTGAGATCCTCGGTTTTGCACTGGCAACACTGGTGAATGCGTTAAATCCGGAAGCAATTATTATCGGAGGCGGTATATCAAATGCCGGCGATCTGATCCTTAAACCTGCAAGCGAGACCATGCATCGTTTCGCTTACGCCATTCCGGCGAAAGACGTAAAGATCCTCAAGGCCAAACTTGGCAATGATGCCGGTCTGGTAGGCTCCGCCTCACTGGTAGTGGCTAATTTGAAATAAATGTGACCGCTGTCATAGAAAAAAAGGATGTCATGCGACATCCTTTTTTTTTATTTTAATTGCAGAATATATTACGTAACATTAAGCAAAATATAATTGCTGAAAGGATACTACTATGACAAAAGATGATCGTTTTAAAGCACTGGAAGTAGCTATTGCACAGATTGACCGTCAGTTTGGAAAAGGTTCGGTTATGTATATGGGTGACGATTCCAGACCCGTTAAAATAGATGCAATTTCAACCGGTTCCCTCAGTCTGGATGCGGCCCTGGGCATCGGGGGTATTCCGCGGGGAAGGATAACGGAGATATACGGACCCGAATCTTCCGGGAAAACAACGCTTGCCCTGCATTGCATTGCGGAAGCGCAGAAAGCAGGCGGGAACGCGGCATTTATTGATGCCGAACATGCTCTGGATCTCACCTATGCTAAAAATCTCGGTATTGATACCAACCGCCTTCTGGTTTCACAACCCGACTTCGGGGAGCAGGCGCTGGAGATAACGGAAACACTGGTGCGAAGCAATGCTCTGGATATCATTGTGATTGATTCCGTGGCTGCCCTCGTTCCGCGGGCGGAGATCGAAGGGGAAATGGGGGACAGCCATATGGGACTGCAGGCCCGTTTAATGAGTCAGGCCCTGCGGAAACTGACCGGATTGGTAAGCAAATCCCATGTATCGGTAGTATTCATCAATCAGATCCGTGAGAAGATCGGTGTGATGTTCGGTAATCCCGAAACTACCACCGGCGGACGTGCGCTGAAATTTTATACAACCGTAAGAATTGAGATCAGACGCTCCACGGCTATTAAGGATGGAAATGATTTTACCGGCAACCGTACAACCGCGAAGGTGGTAAAGAACAAAGTTGCACCGCCTTTCAAGAAAACGGAATTCGATATTATGTACGGGAAAGGTATCAGTTATACGGGAGATGTCCTGGATATGGCAGCGGCTTACGGTATTATCGATAAATCCGGTTCCTGGTACAGCTACAAGAAAGAAAAGATCGGTCAGGGACGCGAGAACAGCAAAGCCTTTTTGGAAGATAATCCCGATGTTCTGAAGGCGGTTGCACAGGAAGTAAAAGAAGCACTCGGTATTGCGGAGAAGGATGTAGAAAAAGACGGGTAATTTTCATGCCGGAAATTCTGCGAATTACGCAGCAAAAAAAACATCCGGACCGTTACAATCTTTTTCTGGATAACGACGAACGGATAAGCATTACGGCCGATATGATAATAAAATATCGTCTGAGTCCGGGTATATTGCTCAATGACAAAGAACTCCGGGAGCTAAAAAAGACGGCGGATATTGTATTTACCCGGGAAAAGGCGATCGAACTTCTCTCGCTTCGTGATCACGGCAGCGGTGAATTAAAAGTTAAGCTTCTGCAGAAGGGTTATGATAAAGATATTATTGCGAAAGTGATCAGAGATTTACTTGCCAGGGATTATCTCAATGACCGCCGTTTTGCGGAAATGTTCGCCAATGAACTTATCCGGGTAAAACATCTTGGTCCCTACAAGGTGAAAGAAAAGCTTTTTCAGCGCGGAGTGAGAGCGGATATTATCAGTCAGCTTCTTGCGGACTATGACAACACGGAACAGGTTCAGAACTGCCGTTATCATTTCGAAAAGAAGCATAAGCGTTTAATTGAAGAAGATCCGGAAAAAAGAAAGCAGAAGATCATCCGTTTCCTGCAGGGCAAGGGCTTCGGCTGGAACAGCATCTCGAAGATCATTTAGAAAGACCAACTATCCGCGAATTACACAGCTTGCCCCGATGCATATCGGGGGATTAACACAAATTATTTATAATGTCATCCCGAACTGGTTTCGTAAATAAAGTATAATTTGAAAATTAATAAATTAAGAGGAAAGGTAATTGCATCTGATATTTTTTCTAATATTAATAAAAAATATGATATTATTTTAGCTAACCCCCCTTATGTTCCAGAAAAAAGAAAATTAGCTAAATCTCTTTCTTTTGAGCCTGAAAAAGCTTTATTTGCAGGCTCAGATGGTTTATACTATATTAGAAAGGTTTTAGAGCAAGCTCAAGATTATTTAAAAACCTCTGGCACCCTTTATATGGAATTTGATTCCGGGCAAAAAAAGGAAATAGAAAAATT
>JAWOEU010000021.1:0-11058 GCA_046482575.1 Fidelibacterota bacterium | reverse complement strand
CTCCGGCTTTGATACACACAAAGACGATCCGATCGGCGGTTTCCAGCTTAGCACGGATGACTTCAAAGAAATTGGGAAACAAATTTCTGAACTCAAAATTCCGACTTAGTATGTCAGGAAGGCGGATATAATCTTGAAGTTCTTGGTCAATGTGTAAGAAATTTCCTTACCGGATTGATGTAAAGCTGCAGAACAACAGCGGGAAGACTGAAAGCTCCCCCGGTCCGGCAAAATCGCCGTGATCTGCCGGGATTCCCCTGCCGGAGAAAACACGGTTCTCAGCGCCTGATGTCATTGTGTGCCCGGATAAGTATTGTTACTGCCGTTTTTAGATTTTTTCCATATGCGATCAGCCCGTCCGGATGCCCGCCCATGACAATAAGTCCATAGTTGGCTATTCTTTTTTTAACGATCCGGGCGATCGAAAGTGCAATAGCCGGTGTGCCAAAAACGGCATTTTGATCGGTGGTTGGTATCTTATTCAGATAATTTAACCAAAGTTCGCGACTGTGAATATGGATCACGGCATTGATATGAGGATTGCTGCGGTAACAGGCGGCATGGCTAAGCGCCTCCGACGAGGCGATCGTCAACCCCCGGCAAAACAAGCGGTTATTTGTGATATCCGTTTTTTCCACCGATGAAATATGCTGCGCACCCAGCTGTTTCAGATGTCCCGTTTTTGAACCGGTGATCAGAAATTTCCCCGTTTCATCCGGTCGAAGAGAAATATTTCCGAAGCCGGTGCCGTCGGGGAGCGACCCCAGCCAGCCGCGGGCTATCAGCTCACTGCGCACGCGGTTTATATGTTTCATCAACAGGTGATCCGCTTCGACGGGTGTGTTATCCCATTCCGCCCGGAATTTAACATAGCGTTCTTTTTGCATACCGGCTTCTTTTTTATCGCGGGTCTTTGTCATGGTTAAGCAATCGCACTATTTCTTTTTCCTCCGCCCCGCAAATCCCGTATTCGGTAATTAGTCCCGTAACAAGACGGGAAGGAGTGACATCAAAACCAAAATTGGCCACCGGACTGCCTTCTGCAAGAATGCGCATTTTTCCTTCTTTGCCTTCAATAAAGACGACCTCACTTTCAGCGCGTTCTTCAATAGGTATCTCACGGCTATCATCCCTGATGTTCATATCGATACTGGATACGGGTACGGCAACATAAAAAGGAATTTGATTATCAAAGGCCGCCAATGCTTTGAGATAGGTCCCGATTTTATTGCAAACATCGCCGCGGCGTGTTGTGCGGTCGCTGCCTGTCAGCACCATGTCAACCATTCCCTTTTGCATCAGATGTCCGCCGGCATTATCTGTGATCACGGTATGCGGGATCCCTTCTTCCCTCAGCTCAAAAGCGGTCAGCCTGCTTCCCTGAAGCCGCGGCCGGGTCTCGTCCACCCAGACATGCACAGGGATTCCTTCACGATGTGCTTTGTAGACAGGCGCGGTTGCCGTTCCCCAGTCCACACAAGCCAGCCAGCCCGCATTACAGTGAGTCAGGATATTAACCGGTTTTCCGTTTTTCCTGTCTGCGATCTCCCGGATCAGGGGGAGACCGTATTCCCCAATTGCCTCACAGGCATTGATCTCATTTCGTTTTAAGGCTTCTGCGAAAGAAAAAGCGGTTTTTTGTGCCGCACGCAGATCTTTACATTGCTCAAGCAACAATTGAAGCCGGTAAAGACTAAGCGCCGGGTTCACGGCGGTCGGACGGGCGGCTTTCATCATACTGCAGAGGCCGGCGATATTTCCGGCCAGGTCACCATTATGCTTCATTTCCATTAAACCAAGCCATATGCCGTAGGCGGCAGTGACCCCGATCAGCGGCGCGCCGCGTACCTGCATATCCCGGACGGCTGTAAAGGCATCACGGAAAGAAAAAAGTTCATGTACGTGAAATGTAAATGGTAAACGCGTCTGATCGATGATCATAACGGAAGCAACTTTACCTGCATCAGTCCAGATCGTGTGATAATGTTTATTTTGTATACGCATACCCGGCGTTCCTCTGTATTAATGTAGGGATTTTTCTGCTTCCGAAACAGAGAAAAGAGAAATATGTGCTGGCCGGATCATTTCATTATACTTGCTTCATAAAGGCAAAAATGCTAATTTTAAACGTGAAAGTAATATAATAAACAGAAAACATGAAGTATAACAGATGTATTGACAGATGGATTTTTGCGAATACGGTAAATAAACCCGGGACTGCTTCAACTGAATCCGGGCGCGGGAATGCGTATTTTATCTTGTGTTCGTGAAGGAAAAAAGCAATATACGGTATAATGATGAAGTATATTACTTACAAAAGAAAGGACAGCGGATAATGCATTTATGAAACACTTTTCTATAGAAACAGACAAATATAAAGCAGTCATTCTTGACATGGACGGCGTTATAACAAAGTCAGCACAGGCCCATTTTGGCGCCTGGAAACAAATGTTTGACGATTATCTTCGCGAACGCGCAGCACGCCGTAATGAAGAATTTATTCCGTTCACCGAACAAGACTATTATCGTTACGTAGACGGGAAACCGCGGTACGACGGGACGAAAAGTTTTCTGGAATCCAGGGATATATCCCTTCCCCGGGGAAGACCGGATGACCCGCCGGGAAAAGAAACCGTATGCGGCCTGGGGAACCGGAAAAACCGCTATTTTCTTGCATATCTGAAAAAAAACGGCGTAGAGTCCTACCAATCCAGCGAAGATTTCATTAAAAGTATCAAATCCCGGAATACAGCCGTAGCGCTTATTTCATCCAGCAGGAACGCAAGAGCCGTACTTGAATCTGCCGGTGTAAAAAAGCTTTTTAACGTGATCGTTGACGGAATGGATGCAGAAAAACACGATTTGAACGGAAAGCCCGCCCCGGATATTTTTCTTGAAGCCGCAAAACGGCTTGGCGTAAATCCCGGCGACAGCATTGTCGTTGAGGACGCAATTTCCGGCGTTGAAGCGGGAAAAGCGGGAGGTTTTGGTCTGGTTATCGGTATAGACCGTTCCGGGAAGAATAAAGAATTGAAAAAGCGCGGAGCAGACATTGTAGTAAAAGATCTGTCGCAGATCAGGAGCAAAAATAATGAAAGAACGATCAGCAGATAAATTACCTTCAGCCCTTAAAAACAAAGAAAAGATCATTGGGAAACTTAAAGAGGGGAAACCGGTGATCTGTCTGGATTATGACGGCACCCTGACACCGATCGTAGACGATCCTGCGAAGGCCCTTCTCCCGGATGAAGTCCGTCAAACACTGAAAAAACTTTCCGAATACTGGCCGGTAATTATCATGTCGGGACGTGCCATGGAGGATGTCCGGACCTTAGTGGGACTTGATGAACTGATCTATGCGGGCAGCCACGGGTTTAATATGCGGGGTGCACATGGTGCTTTTCACGAGGAACCGAAAAAACATTTTTTGGGCGCGCTTGATAAGGCCGAAAAGGAGCTCCGGAAAATATTGAAGGTCCGTGAAAACATAAAAATTGAACGTAAGCCGTATGCTATCGCTTTACATTACCGCAAGGCGGGCAAAAATATCATACCCGGATTTGAACGGCAGGTAGACGAAATTGTCGGTCATCATCCGGATCTGAAAAAGACGACGGGAAAAAAGATTTTTGAACTTCGTCCGAAAACTGACTGGAACAAGGGGGCGGCCCTTTTATATCTTCTGAAGAAAATATACGGCGATAAGCATAACGCCATACCGCTTTATATCGGAGATGATGTTACGGATGAGGATGCATTCCGTGCAATTTCTGATGGCGGGATAAGTGTTTTGGTAAGTAAAGAAGATCAGAAAACAGCTGCAGCCTACAGTATCGACAATCCCGGCAAAGTGGCGAATTTCCTTGCAGAGCTTTTGAAGTATGCAGAAAAAAACGATCCAGAGGACACCCTGCGTTTTTCGTACCGGGATTTCAAACCACAGTCCGAAAAACTGCGCGAGGCCTTGTGCAGCGTCGGCAACGGCTATTTTGCCACCCGCGGCGCTGCACCGGAATCCCCTGCGGGAGAATCACATTATCCCGGGACCTATATCGGAGGGCTTTACAACCGGTTGAAAAGCACGGTTAAAGGGAAAACTATTGAGAACGAAAGCCTTGTCAATGTTCCCAACTGGCTTCCCCTTACCTTCCGAATCGAAGACGGCGAATGGTTCGATCTGGAGAAGGTCGATATTCTTGATTACCGCCAGGAATTGGACATGCGGCGGGGGATACTGACGAGAGAAGTACGTTTTGCCGATAAGAAAAAACGCCGGACAACACTTATACAGCGCCGCTTTGTACATATGCGGCATAAGCACATTGCGGCACTGGAATCGCGTATTACGGCGGAGAACTGGTGCGGACGCATTCGCGTACGCTCCGCCATAGACGGCAGTGTGGAGAATACACTGGTCGAACGTTACCGGAAACTGAACAACCACCACCTCGAACAGCTGGGAAAAGGAGCAACGGACGATCACCTGATCTGGTTACAAGCCGAGACTAACCAGTCCCGCATCCGCATTGTCGAGGCAGCGCGCACCCGGATATTCTTTGAGGATATAACAATCAATGAAGCGGACAGGCTTATCCGCAAAGAAGGATATATCGGGCAGGAGTTTGACCTGAAGATACAAGCGGGGAAATCCCTGCGTATCGAGAAAATCGTGTCCCTGTACAACTCCCGTGACCTCGCCATTTCCGAGAGCCGGCTGGAAGCGCTGGACGCACTGCACCGTGCCGGAAATTTCTCGCAATTGCTGGAACTTCATGAGATCGCCTGGAGACATCTCTGGCAGCGCTGGGGGATGAGCATGGAAACGAAAAGTCACCGCATTGAGCAGGTGCACAACCTGCATGTATTCCACCTCCTGCAGAGTGCGTCACCCAATACCGTCGGTCTCGATGTGGGCGTGCCGCCGCGCGGACTGCACGGGGAAGCTTACCGCGGACTGATCATGTGGGACGAGCTTTTTATCATGCCGCTTTTCAATCTTCGGATACCCGATATTTCACGGGGACTTTTGATGTACCGCTACCGGCGTATGCCGCGGGCATGCAACGCTGCGGAAAAGGAAGGCTGCCGCGGTGCCATGTACCCCTGGCAGAGCGGGAGTAACGGCGAAGAACAGGCGCAGACCCTGCATCTGAATCCGGAATCCGGACGCTGGATATCGGACAATACACAACTTCAGCGCCATATCAATATCGCCATCGCCTATAACATCTGGCAATATTTTCAGGTTAGCGGGGATGAGGACTTCATCAGTTTCTACGGTGCCGAGCTTTTTATCAAGATCGTGCGTTTTTGGACCAGTAAAGCGGAATACAACCCGCAGCTGGACCGCTACGACATCCGCGGTGTCATGGGTCCCGATGAATTCCATGACAAATATCCCGGCGCGGAAAAACCCGGAATTGACAACAACGCCTACACCAATATCATGGTTGCATGGATTTTGGTCCGTGCCCTTGAAATGCTGGATATGCTGCCACGGAACCGCAGGAAGTTCATTATGGAAGATCTTTTCCTCACCCGTGAAGAGCTGGCGCACTGGGACGAGATGAGTCACAAGTTGCGCGTAGTCTTTCATGGCGACGGTATCATTAGCCAGTTCGAGGGATACAGCGAGCTCAAAGAGTTCGACTGGGAACACTACAAGAAAAAATACGGGGACATCCAGAGACTGGACAGGATCCTGGAGGCCGAAGGGGACAGCCCCAATAACTACAAACTTTCAAAACAGGCGGATGTGTTGATGCTTTTTTACCTGTTTTCTGCTGAGGAGCTGCACGAATTGTTCGAACATCTGGACTATCCCTTTGACAGTGAAAGCATTTCAAGGAACATAGAATACTATTCGTCACGCACCTCGCACGGATCCACGCTCAGCCGCATTGTTCATGCCTGGCTGCTGGTCCGGTCCCGGCGGAAAGAGTCCTGGAAACTCTTCCGGGAAGCCCTGGAAAGCGATATTGAAGACATTCAGGGAGGAACCACGCATGAGGGCATCCACCTCGGTGCCATGGCAGGTACCGTGGACATGATCCTGCGCTGTTATTCCGGGATAGTGACCCGGGCGAACACGCTGTGGTTTAATCCGCGTCTACCCGAAGAGATCAGTTCACTGAATTACTGTATAGAATATCGAAAGAGCCGCGTGTATGTGTCTATCAGTTCAAAAGCTCTGAAACTGGAGATCCAGGAGGACGCACGCGAAGCGGTGCAGATAGGATTCCATAAAGAAACATTTCAGATGCAGCCCGGGGAGAAGCGAGAGCTGAAACTCCGGTAAGGACAAGTCGTCACTGTTGCGAAAGGAACATCATGATAGAAACAACAACACATACTGAACTGCTTGTTGTTACCATCGGCGGTATCGTGATCCTCGCTCTCCTGATCAAGGCAGTCTTTTCCCGCCTTCATCTGCCTTCTCTCATTGGCTATATTCTGATCGGGTTCTTGTTTGGCATAGCGGACCGTAAATGGGGTTTTATGACGGGTGCCGCACAATCGGTGTTTGATCTGTTTTCGAAGCTCGGTGTGATCGCTCTGCTCTTTGGTGTCGGGCTTAAAAGTCACTTCCGTAAACTTCTTGGTTACTTTCGCAGTGCAAGCTTTGTATGGATCGGCAATATAATTGTAAGCGGACTTGCCGGATTTTTTGCGGGACGGCTTCTGGGATTTGACCTTATACCATCGCTGATCATTGGCGTGGCAATGACGGCTACCAGCGTGGGGGTATCTGCAAATGTCTGGGAGGATGCCGGTGCGATCGAAAGTGATGACGGACAGCGGTTTGTCGATGTTGCGGAGATGGACGATATTTCCGGCATTGTGTTCATGGTCATTCTGTTTTCTCTTTTACCGCAACTACAGAAAAATGCGGGAGCGGAAAACATCTCCGCACCACTTGCAGCGTCCGGTGCCGTGTGGACTGTGGTGAAGACCACGGGACTGGCGCTGGGAAAGCTGGCACTGTTCAGCATGATCTGTTTTTTCTTTGCACGCTATGCCGAAAAGCCGCTGATACGATTTTTTTCCAAAAATGAACCGCCAACTGATGCAGTCATTAGTATTATTAGTCTGGGTATCATTATTGCCGGAGTTGCCGGTCTGATGGGATTCTCGGTCGCTATCGGCGCCTTCTTTGCGGGACTGGCGCTCAGCAAGAACCGTGATGTCGTCGAAGACCGTACACCTTTCATTACAGTCCGGGATCTTTTTGTGCCGTTCTTTTTCGTGAGTATTGGATTTGGAGTGGATATTGGTTCTCTGGAAAATGTATGGCTGCCGGCGCTTGCGCTTCTCGTGCTGGCATTCGCCGGGAAGTTCATCGGCACAACGGTTCCGGCATTGAGATTTTCCGGCTGGGGGCGCGCCTCTGTGCTGGGATTGTCCATGGTGCCGCGCGCCGAGATCACCATGATCATCATGGCGCACGGAAGGCAAATGGGGAACTGGGCGGTCACCCCGGCGCTCTACTCCGCCATGGTCCTGGTGGTGCTGGCAAGCTGTATCCTTACCCCGCCGTTGCTTAAGGCACTTATCCTGCGTTACAGTAAAAAGTGAACACCTCTCCTTATAAGGAAGTAAATTTCCTTATTGCTTGCACAGAGAACGGAAAAATACTAAAATCCCCTTTGCGTAAAGAAAGACATATAAGGAAAAAATGTATGCGGGGAGGAGCGTTTTGGAAAGTAAACTTTTTTCGCCGGAGGGGAGGTGTCTCCCTGCTGACAGCGGCGGCTTTTTTCTTCGCTTTATCATCCCTGTCACTGAACGCCGCGGACAGTGAAATCGGGTATACGTTTTTTGCCGGTATCGAGATCATCGAACTGGCCCAGAACGATTTTTCTGCATTGGGCAGGGACAATTTTACCTTTACGGCAGGCTTTTCATCACCCGTGGACGATAAGACTTCCTGGGGCTTACGTTATAGCGGTATCGGCGTGGAATTGAGCGAGGAACATCTGCAGGAACCCTCTCCCGCCTACCGGGGTGACTTCAGTGGTGTGACCGGCACCCTTGATGTTCATCGTTTGTATGCGGACTATTATTACACCTGGGACTTCCGTATTGTAAAAATACAGCCGGTAGCATCGTTCTCCCTTGGCTATAATGCCTGGAGTTTTTACAACCGCCTCGTTGATGAGGATTATAAACTTCGCACTTTTTCCGCCGGCATATCGGGGCGTTTTCGTTTTACCCTGATGCGGTATGTCTTTATTGAGATCCCCTGCATTGACATATTCGGCTACCTGTATAAAGACCGCGGACCGGAGGCATATCTCGGAGACGCCCATATCGCTTTTAATACTTACGGCGGTGTCTTCAATTGGATATATGCAGGGATCAGCGTTCCGCTGGGAAAACAGGAAAAAAATTAAGTATTTCAGGGCATAAGTGAGGGCTTTAACTTGGGATTACATATATGAATGAAGCACGTCCATGGAATGCCGGAAAATTCATGGTAAAGCCCTATGTTTGACAAGGCTTTTTATACAATAATCCGTCAATATTTATTTGCCTGTGGTCAGCTTTTAACCACCCGGGAAAAATACGTCCGGAGTTTGTCGCCCTTCCGCTGCCAGATCCAGTGAAAAATAAGTATCGCGGCGATCATAATGAGGGCGTCGATAGCAATGGAAACGGCTTTTGAGGGATAATCCAGACTGAGTTGCAGCAATCCCCCCGATTTCCAGTGTCCGCCGAGCAGAAAGCCGAGAAAATTAGTGCCGTTGTGCAAACCCGCCACCAGCCAGATGGAACGGGTGCGGAAATACACGTAGGAAAAGAACAGGGCGATCATGAAACGAGAAAGAAAAGCCGAAAGAGTAAAAGGCTCGATAATATGATGTACGGCGGAAAATACCAGAGAAACCAGCACAATGATCAGGGGCATGTACCGGGACTGGTCGTTGAACTGTTCTATGGGATAGGCGCGGAACACCAGTTCTTCCTTAAGCGAATTGAGCGTCAGCAGAAAGAGCAGCCAGAGCAGAAAAAACCCCGTTACGGTGAAAAAAGACGTACCTGCGGGGATATTACTGACAAGGGAAACGTTCTTTCCGAACAGGCAGGTGAACAGCACATCTGTTGCTTTGATCAAAATACCAATTCCCGTGCCGGCCAGTAAAGGCGCCCAGAAGGGCCGGCGAAAGCCCAGGGATATGAAAGGCCGCTTATGTACAAGGCACATGACAAGCCAGATCAGCAGGAACTGGGAAGCCGAATACAGTATCACGATGCTCATGGTCCTGAAGGTCGGTTCGAATCCTGCTCCCTGGAGTTTTGAAAAGGGAACGTTCATCAGCTTAGCCAGGGGAACGACCCCAAGGGATGTCAGGACGGCAAGGACCATTACAGCGAGGATAACAAGCGTCCGGCCCCATAACGGCAAACGGTAGTTTGTGCTTTCACTCATGTTCATTATACTTCCTTATCAAGTCTTTTCAGCATGATCAACAAGTGGGAATGCTCAAGATTGGGGAATTTCGGCGTATGTTTTGCCGGATCATCCGCAAAACGTCCGCGGTCCCATTCCCTTTCCACCTTTTCAATGACATCCCCAAGTTCCTGCCTCCATTCTCTTTTGTTCTCCTTAACGCGTTCGTCCCCGCCGGCGATGAGCAGGCCTTCGCTCAGGACGTTCATGACTCTTGTCGCCAGGTACATCGATGCCAGGATCTCCTTGTTGCGCCGGGAAGGGTAATCCGGTTCTTTCGACAGAAGTTCTTCCGAGAGACGGTACACTTCCCGAAGTTCACGCATGGCCTCCGGATCACCGGAATGGTCCGCTTTCCCCTGCGCCAGGGAAATGTAGTAACGGCGGTGCAGATGGAGCTGCGGCCATTTTTTTAAATAATCGTTCAGACCGGGTGACAAACGCTTCCCAAAGACCTTTTTCGCGAACTTCCGGTGAAAGGCCGCCGTATCCATGGGCTCGCCGCTGTTCACGAGATAGGCGCTGTAGGCGATTCCGTACCACATGGCATCCTGGAGATAGCGCATAGGGAGCCAGATTGTATTAACGAGTCCGATAGCTTCTCCGCTGCGCACGGCGGCCGCATGAGCCTCCGTGTTCATCAGTGCAGGACGCGATGGCAGCACCCGGAGTCGGTAGCAGGTAAGTGAGGGCGCCATGATGATGTTCTCATATCCAAGATCGCGCAGATTCTCAAGATTGACAGGCCGGTATTCCGGATCGTAATTCCATTCCATCAGGACAACGTCCTTGCGCAGCATCCGCGCGATATTTTCATTTTTATTGAGATGGTCATTCCAAATCACGGGCGTTTTTCCCTGCTCGTGAACGATATCGATCATCGTGTTCACATATTCCGTCCAGACCTGTGCTTCTTCCGTTCCGTCCTCCAGGTTCAGGGGTGCGAGATTTACCTCGTCACAGCCAATATGCAAAAAGTTCGACGGGAAAAGATCCGCCACAGCACTGATCATACCGTGCATGAGCATTATTGTCCCGGGATGCAGGGGATCGATGGCATTGAAAGAAAGTTCCTCTGACCATTCGCCGATATACAAATGACGGTAATCGGGGTGATCGGTGATATAGCGTGTATGTCCGAAGACCTCCAGTTCGGGAATAACATCGATTCCTTTTTCCGCGGCATAGGATATCAGCTCCCGTATCTCTTCCGGCGTAAAAGCGCGGTCACGGGCCAGCTTCTCGAATCCCGGAAGGCGTACGGAGAGTCCGTGATCATCCGAAAAATGCAGGACCAGGGTGTTCATATCCCAGTCTGCCATAAAATCCACCAGCCGGTAATAGTAATCATGCTGCTCCAGCAGCCTGGCGCAGTCGATCATAATTCCGTTGACCGGATCATCGGAATGTTCGGCGGAGTTGCAGGAAAACAATAAAATAATAATGGATAAAAGCAGAAAATTTTTTTTCATCGTATTTCTCCCGGTTGTTTTCAAACACACAGCACACAGCGTTACGGTTTATCAGTATACATCCTATTCTTTAATGTATCGACAAAACAGGCAATCCCTCTTGTCAGTTTTTTTTCAGGAACAGTGTCTTGAAAA
>JAWOEU010000014.1:0-4524 GCA_046482575.1 Fidelibacterota bacterium | reverse complement strand
GACGGGGGAAGAATGTTGAAATGTTGAAACGTTGAAGCGGTGAACGGAAGAATGTTGAGACGTTTAGTCGTCTGGTTGTCTAGTTGGATTGGCTCTCCGACGTTCGATGTGGGGTAGAGCGCAGGAGAGAGAATAAGAATGAGAATAAGAATAAGAATAAGAATAAGAATAAGAATAAGAAGAAGACGTCGAGTTGAATTGGGTCTTTGTACCCTCAGAACATAGGTAACACTTCCACACTGTTATCCTGAACTCCACCAACGCGTCGTCCTGAACTGGCCTGCCCCGCGAAGCTGTAGTGAAGCGGGAATTCAAAATCCCCAAAATCTGTACCTGCGTGTCATCCTGAACTGGCCTGTCCCGCGAAGCTTTAGTGAAGCGGGGATTCAGGATCTCCAATATTTGACGACGGAATCCTGTTTAGCGTTTAGGGAACAGCGTTTTTTTAAGACTGAGAGACGAAGGGACGAAGGGACGGAGAAGACGTTGAGGGGTTGAGTCGTTGAGGCGTTGAGACGAAGAGAAAAATATCATTGTCATTATGAACTTGCGTGTCTCGCGAAACTTTAGTGAAGCGGGGATTCAGGATCCCCAATATCTGTACATGCGTGTCATCCTGAACTGGCCTGTCCCGCGAAACCTTAGTGAAGCGGGGATTCAGGATCCCCAACATCTGACGAGTGAATCCCGTTTAATGTTTAGAGAGCATGAATACCTTACAGCCCTGAGCTTGTCGAAGGGCTGAACATGAATAGTCCGGTATGAAATGCCGGGGACAGAGAATGCTTCCTTATAAAAAAAGAACCCCGAACGTGTAGAGGGGTTCAATATCATCAATAGCCCGGCGTACAACGCCGGGATCCCTCAGACCGCCGGGAAATCATACACACAATGCTCTTGCAGGTAGGAACGGAGAGGTCCCCATTCCTTTTCAAGAAGCCCCCATTTACCGATGACGTTCGTCTTGTTTTTTCTCAGATCGTGGAAGTCCGAACCGCCGGTATAGGGCAATTGATGATTGAGGCAGTAATTAATGATACTCCTCGCATACCCCGGAGAATGATTGGGATGATATGCCTCAAAACCGTCAACGGGGAGTTGCAGAAGTTTTTCCAGTGCGATCTCCTTATGGTACAGACCGGGATGAGCTAAAATACTGATACCCCCGGATATCCGGATAAGCTCCCGTGCTTCTTCAAAATCCATACGGGCCTTGGGAATATAGGCGTCTTTTCCATCGCCGATATATTTATGAAAAGCCATGTTGAAAGATTTAATATAACCGGCTGCCAGCATTGCCCGCGCGATGTGCGGGCGCCCGAGCGTGGTTCCCGGAGGACAATTTTTACGGATATCATCCATTGATACCGGTAACCCCATATCCGCCAGCCGCTCGCACATTTTTTGTATGCGTTCTTTACGCACCTGCTGAAAATGTTTCAGCCTTTCGATCAATTTCCGGTTCTCAGGGTCAAAACCGTAAGAGAGAAGATGGAAACCGATATTATTGCAGGAAACGGATAATTCGACTGCCGGGATCGCCGTTCCCCTGTATGCTTTTTTAAATTCACGAAAACCGCTGAAACTGTCATGATCCGCAAGGGCCGCTACGGAAATATGGCGGCTTTCAAGAACAGCGGCGATCTCCGCGGGCGTGTATTCACCGTCGGAAGCCGTGGAATGAATATGCAGATCGGCCACAATGGCCGGAAGCGGTTTCGTGTTTTTTGTCATTTTTGACATGGTGATCGTCATAAGCGCAAAGATAAGCCAAAATATATCAACAGGGAATAGAAATTTCGGAAAACTTGCATCGGGGATATAAACTCCGGAAACGGTGAGGGCTCACGTTCCGGGATCCGCAATAATTGTATTTGTAAACCATAAAAAAAATCATATATTTTTGCATTAACCATTAACACCGGAGGAGTAAGAAATGAAGAAACTTACGATCATGATGTTTGCAGTACTGTGTTTGACAGCATTCGCGTTTGCCGGAGAGATCGTTGTCGGGGAAAAACCGCCTGTCATCGAACTGAGCGGAAGGGACGGCGGCAGACTGGATAATACACCGTGGAGCAGTGAAGAGCTGAAAGACCAGGTCTGGTGCCTGTTCTACGTGGATCCCGACGAATCGGACCTGAATGTCGCCGCCGAAGATTCACTCAACGCTGAGGATATTCCGGACGATAAGCTGAAGACCGCGGCGGTCATCAACTACAAAGGTACACGGCTGCCCGGCTTTGCCGTTTCAATCGTTTTGAGGGGAAAACAGAAGGATCATCCGAACACCCTTTATCTTAAAGACAATAAACATGTATTTGTCAATGAATGGGGATTGACCGATGATACATATTGCACGCTTGTCTTTGATAAGGAAGGTGTGCTGGTATACCGCAAAGACGGAAAGATGAATGAAGAGGAGATCGCCGAATACATCAGCGTGATCAAGGCGAACCTGTAAGAAAACCGGTTGCGGTAATGGCGATATAAAAGGAGAAGAAAATGGAATTTTCACCGATCCTCGTTTGGTTTATTGTCGGACTTGTGATGATCCTTATGGAATTTGTGATCCCGGGACTTATCGTGATATTTTTCGGCGCCGGTGCATGGGTCACCGCAATTCTGGTTGCAATATTTCCCGCCATGCCACTCTGGGTACAGCTCATGTTCTTTTCGGTATTTTCTGTGCTTAGCCTTATTTTCCTGCGCCGTTCACTGAAAAAACATTTTTTCAGCGATCAGGAAAGTGCCGTAAATGAAGGGATCGATGATTATATCGGCCGAAGAGCGGTTGTCGAAAAGGAGATCAAGGGCGGTACGGGAAAAGTTCAGTTCCGCGGCGCTTCCTGGGATGCCTTTGCAGATGAAGATATCCCCACGGACACACCGGTCACCATTATCGATAAGGACAGCATACGGCTGAAAGTCAAACCTATAAAATAGGGGAGTTATCATGAATTCAGGTTTAATGACCGTCATCATGGCCGGTCTTGTCATTATTGTGATAGTAATACTGGCCAAAACTATCCGGGTTGTACCGCAGAAATCCGCCTATATTATTGAACGTCTTGGAAAATACAAGAAAACGCTCACCGCCGGTTTCCATATATTGGTCCCGCTTATCGACAAGGTCGCCTACAAACATACCCTGAAAGAACAGGCGCTGGATGTGGTGTCGCAGACCTGTATCACCAGGGACAATATTTCCGTGGAAGTGGACGGTATCCTTTACCTGCAGGTCATGGATGCCGTCAAATCTTCCTATGGAATTGATGATTATCAGTTTGCATCAACGCAGCTTGCGCAGACCACCATGCGCAGTATTATCGGGCGGATGGAACTGGACAAGAGCTTTGAAGAACGCGAAACGATCAATAACTCCATTGTGGAGGCCGTTGACAAAGCCTCGGATCCCTGGGGTGTGAAAGTGACCCGCTATGAGGTCAAGAACATCACCCCGCCGCAGAGCATCAAGGATGCGATGGAAAAGCAGATGCGTGCCGAGCGTGAGAAACGCGCGACCATTGCGGAATCAGAAGGAGACAAGCAGGCGAAGATCAATCGTGCCGACGGAGACAAACAGGAGCTGATCGCCCGTTCAGAGGGTGAGAAACAGCGGCGGATCAATGAAGCGGAAGGCCGTGCAGCCGAGATCGAAAAGGTTGCTGTCGCCACAGCTATCGGACTGAAGAATATCGCTGCCGTTATCAAGGAAAAAGGCGGCGCCGAAGCCGTGAACCTGCGCATTGCCGAGCAGTATATCGATGAATTCGGAAATCTTGCCAAAGAGAACAATACCATGATCCTGCCGGGCAATCTGACCGACATCGGCGGAATGGTCGCAACGATCGGTAAAGTTCTTCAGGATACCAAGATAAAAGCGCCAAAAGACCCCAACGGGTTCAAAGGGCCGGAAGAAAATAAGAACCCCAAAAGAAGTTCAAAAAGATCATGAAAGCAAAAACGGAATATTTGACCTTTAATGTACCCGAACGCATGGATTTTCTGAACATCACGCCCCGGATCTCCCGGATCGTAGAGGAATCGGGTATACAGGAAGGTCTCTGCCTGGTCAATGCCATGCATATCACTGCATCGGTCTTCATCAATGACGATGAACCGGGATTGCATGAAGATTATAAAAAATGGCTGGAGGAACTGGCCCCCTTTGACGCTTCACCGGAACGTTATCATCATAACCGTACCGGAGAAGACAACGGCGATGCGCACCATAAACGCCAGATCATGGGCAGGGAAGTGGTGGTTGCCGTTACCGGCGGCCGGCTTGATTTCGGTCCCTGGGAACAGATCTTTTACGGGGAATTCGACGGCCGGCGCTCCAAACGCGTGCTGGTAAAAGTCATCGGGGAATGAAATGTGGAAATGTTGAGATGTTGAGTTGTCGAGTCGTCGAGTCGTCTAGTTGAATTTGGTCTTCGAAGCTTGAAGAAAGGAAGCGCGCAGGAGAGAGAATAAGAAGTAAGAATAAGATTAAGAATAAGAATAAGACGTCGAGTTGGG
>JAWOEU010000134.1:0-16958 GCA_046482575.1 Fidelibacterota bacterium | reverse complement strand
CAGGAGGGGCTTTCTTTTTTGCCGCTCCGGTCCTTTCTGTTTTTTTCTGCGGAGCTTTTTTCTTTTCTCCGCCGGTTCCCGTGTCCTCAGAACCTTTTTTCGGCGTTGTTCTTTCCTTTTCCTGTTTTTTACGCCTATCCTCTTTTACAAAAAATTCGATCTCGCGGGGAAGTACCGTGATCTCCATCGGCGTCACGCCGAATATTTCACCTTCCGGATTGCAGATCTTCGGCGGAACCGTTTCCACTTTGAAATGTTTGCCTTTGTAAACCTTTACATGCGGATTACTGAGATGTTCGCCCGAGTATACGCCGGGAAGGGCATGCAGTAATTCGCTTTTGCTTAAGTTCTCCAGTACGACCGCTTCAATAAAGCCGTCATCGATCACGGAATCGGGGGATATTTTCATATTGCCGCCGAAATATACGGAGTTGGAGAAATTTGTGAATGCACCCTCATATTCATGGACCACACCGTCAACTTCCAGACGCGTTTCGTGAGGTTTAAAACGCAGGATCTCCGTCACGGCACAGGCGGTATAGGCCCATTTCCCGAGGAATTTTTTATACTTATTTCCGCGAATACTGACATCGGCCGGTAACCCGAAACCGATGGAGTTCATAGAATAAAAGTTATCTCCTTCCGTAACGAATCTCATTATATCCGCATGGCGGGTTTTTCCTTTCATTACGGCAAGAATACCGTCCTTCCAGTGAAACATATTCAGATCTTTGGCAAAGGAATTACCGGTTCCGACAGGTATCATTCCCAGGGGCGGACGTTTTTGTGAAGTATTATTTGCCATGAGGCCGTTAAGCACTTCATACATCGTGCCGTCGCCGCCAATGACTGCGATAGCATCACAGCGATTCATATCAATATGCTTTGCGATCTCTGTGGCATGATTACGGTACAGTGTGCAATGTTCAATGGTCATATTGCCGTGCTGTCCCAGTGACTGTATGATCAGGGGTGCGAGTTTACCTCCCCGGCCGCCGCCGGAATGCGGATTGTAAATGACTTGTATAATCATGATTCTGCTCCTGTAATATTCTTTCTAAAAAAATAAGGAATATATTTTAATCTACAATGTAAAAAATGAAAGAATGTGAGGAAAAACACGACCCGGGTTTATTTCCCTATGCCTTGCATGAAAATCATTGGGTATTCGGAAAAAATATTCTATTTTCATTTTGTGGAGGAAATTATGGAACTTGAATTGACAAAAATTTTCCATTTTGATATGGCACACCGTTTGACCTTCTATGACGGCAAGTGCAGAAATTTGCACGGACACAGCTATCGTCTGGAGGTTACACTCGGCGGTGAAGCCGACAGCAACGGTATGGTGATGGATTTTAACAGAATGAAAACCGTTATCCGGAAAGAGGCGGTCGATATTCTGGATCATGCTACGGTGATCTATGAAAAAGATGAACTGATGCTGAACAGCTTTCCAAAAGAACTTCATCATGTTATCTTTCCTTATGAGGTCACCGCGGAAAATCTCTGCCGGTGGATCTGTGAACGGCTCACAAACGCAGGCTTAAACATAAAACGGATCACAGTATGGGAAACAGCGGACAGCAAGGCAGTCTATACAAAATAAACGAGATCTTTTACAGTATTCAGGCAGAAGGTTATCATGCGGGTAAAGCGGCGATCTTTATTCGCTTCAGCGATTGTAATCTGCGCTGTGATTTTTGTGATACCGAATTTCTCAGCGGCGTGGATATGTCCGTGTCCGAGATCATGGGAAATATCCGCGACTATCCCTCGCGCTTTGTGCTTATCACCGGGGGAGAACCGCTGATGAACGATACAACGGAGTTGCTTGCTGCCCTGAAGAATGAAGGATATTATGTCGCCGTGGAGACAAACGGTATGTTTTTCCCTAAGCATGAATTTTTTGACTGGATCACCATCTCGCCGAAATCCGAAAAACTGAAGATACGGAAATGTAATGAACTGAAGGTGCTTCTCGGTATTGATGAAATACCGGAAACCTATGGTATTGAAGCTGAGCACCGATATATTTCTCCGAAAAATCCGACACATAATCTGCCGATAGGAACGCAATCTGCGGATTTTTTCGACCGCAATGTCGCCCAGTACTGTTACCGTTATGTTCTTAAACATCCGGAATGGCGATTGAGCCTTCAAATGCATAAGGTTATCGGGATTAAATGATGCAAGATCGTCCGGCACTTCTGCTTTTCTCGGGGGGACAGGATTCAATGACCTGTCTTTTCTGGGCAAAAAAACATTTTCAGTGCGTTAAAGCCGTCTTCTTTCATTATGATCAGCGCCATGATGTGGAGTACCAAAGCGCTGTGGAACTTGCTGAAATGACCGCTGTAGACATGGATGATCTTCATGTGCCGGCATTCAGGGAGATCGGCGGAACCGCCATGATCGATAAGATCCCCATTGAAAATACGGAAAAAAACATTCCCACGACATTTGTGCCGGGAAGAAATATCGTATTTCTCTCCCTGGCGGCTTCACTTGCATATAAAAAGGGTATTCATGATATTGTCACCGGTGTGAATGATGCGGATTATTCGGGTTACCCGGACTGCCGTGAAAGTTTTATTGCCTCCATGCAGGAAAGCCTTAGCAGAGGACTCGATTACAGTATACGCATTCATGCTCCCCTTCAGTCCCTGGATAAAGCGGGAATATGGGCTCTTAGCGACGAACTTGGTGTCATGGATACCATCATTGAATATTCGCATACCTGCTACCTCGGTGATCATCATACCCGCCATAGCTGGGGCTATGGATGCGGCGAATGTCCCGCCTGCCGCTTGCGAAAGAATGGATTTGAAAGATATATTGCCGAAAAAAAATAATATCATTCTTTTTTTATACGTTAAAATGAAAATCTTCCGTTTTATTTGAAAATAAGACAAATTATTATAAATTATTCCAATATACATTGGGGTTCATGGAATATATTTTGTATATTGCAGTGAATGATGATATTGTAATATTCTGTATAACAGGAGTTTATAAATGTCACTTAAAATGTATCGCGACCAGGACGCCCGCCCGGAACTGTTAAAGGACAAGTGTATTGCCATTATCGGTTACGGAAATCAGGGTCATGCACAGGCGCAGAACCTGCGGGACAGCGGTTATGAGGTGATCGTTGCGGAACCGGAAGGGACGGAGAATTACAAACTGGCCCTGAAGCACGGTTTTGAACCTTTTACTGCACTGGAAGCCGCAAGAAAGGGCGATATTGTTCATATCCTGCTTCCTGACGGTCTGCAGAAGAAGATCTATGACTCCTATATCGCCGATGCCATGAAGCCCGGAAAGGCGCTGGTCTTTTCGCACGGTTTCAATATTCATTATAAACGTATCGTGCCCCCGGAGGATATTGATGTTTATATGGTATCTCCGAAAGGCGTCGGAACGAAGCTGCGGGAACTGTATAAAGCCGGCAGCGGCGTGCCGGCACTTATCGCCGTGCATCAGGATGCCGGGGGGAACGCAAAGGGTCTTGCTCTGGCACATGCCTGCGGGATCGGTTCGGGACGTATGGGTATTTTTGAAACAAGTTTTGCGGAAGAAACGGAGGCGGATCTTTTCGGAGAACAGGCTGTGCTTTGCGGGGGACTAAGTGAGCTGATACGGGCGGGCTTCGATACACTTGTTGAAGCCGGATATAAGCCGGAAATTGCCTATTTTGAGTGCCTGCATGAGATCAAACTTATTGCGGATCTGATCTATAAAAATGGGATCTCGGGCATGCGGGACATGATATCCGATACCGCAGAATACGGTGATCTTACCAGAGGCCGGCGTATTATCAATCTTGATACCCGCGAAGAGATGAAAAATATTCTCTCGGAAATACGTTCGGGCGAATTTGCCGAGGAATGGATAGAAGAGAACCGTAAGGAACGTCCCCGCTATCATGCGTTGAAAGAACGGGATGAGAAAGATCTTATTGAACAGGTCGGCGCTGAACTGCGTAAAAAGATGTATCCGGAAACGGAATGACCCGGTAACGCCGTCAGCTGTCAGATCAATGAGCGTCTTCATGAAAGGAAAAGGAAATTTATATGCCGAAAAATATTCTGATCTTCGATACCACATTGCGCGACGGGGAACAAAGTCCCGGCGCATCTCTGACTATCAATGAAAAGATCATTATTGCCGAACAGCTGGCTAAGCTTGGAGTAGATGTTATTGAAGCCGGTTTTCCGGTCGCTTCCCGCGGCGATTTTGAGGCTGTCCGGCAGATTGCAAAAAATATCGAGGGTCCTGTAATATGCGGACTTGCACGTGCTGTGGATACGGATATCGACTGCTGCTGGGAAGCAGTTAAATATTCAAAAAAACCGCGCATACATACATTCATTGCGACGTCCGATATCCACCGGGATGAAAAACTGCGTAAAAGCAAGGAAGAGGTTATCCGTTCAGCTGTTAATGCGGTAAAACGCGCTAAATCCTACTGCGACGATGTTGAATTCTCCCCGGAAGATGCCGGACGCACCAGTGTGGATTACATGTGTGATGTTGTCCGGGCGGTGATCGATGCGGGAGCAACTACCATCAATATTCCCGATACGGTAGGCTATACCGAACCGGAAGAATTCGGAGAACGGATAAGCGCGCTTTTTGCTGCCGTTCCGGAAGCAAAGGACGTTGTTATCAGCGTTCATTGCCACAATGATCTCGGCAATGCGGTCGCCAATTCCCTTGCTGCAGTGAAGAACGGTGCGACACAGGTGGAGTGCTGTGTGAACGGTATCGGGGAACGGGCGGGGAATGCCTCGCTGGAAGAGATCGTTATGAACCTCAAAACCCGCAAAGATTATTTTAACGCTGAAACGGCTATCAATACACGCGAACTTTTTAAGACCAGCCGGCTGGTCTCAAATCTCACCGGTCTGAACATTTCACGCAATAAAGCCATTGTCGGCCGTAATGCTTTTGCGCATGAAGCCGGTATTCATCAGCACGGCGTGCTCCAGAGCAAGTCTACCTATGAGATCATGCATGCCGAAGATGTAGGATGGTCAGGCGATAATATCGTTATCGGTAAACACAGCGGAAAACATGCCGTTATTGCCCTTCTTGAAGAACAGGGATATATCCTCAGCAGCGAACAGATCAATCAGGTAACCGAAAAGGTCAAAGCGCTGGCCGATAAGAATAAATCCATCGAACAGGATGACGTACTCGCTATTGCCATGGATACCCTCGGACAGCTTTCGGAACAGGAACAGCGCATCAAACTGCTGGGTTTCAGCGTAACCACCGGAAGCGGAATGACGCCCACTGCATCGGTCAAGCTTCTTATTGACGGAAAAGAAAAAAGCGGAGCGGGACTCGGTGACGGTCCCATTGACGCCCTGAGTAAGGCGGTCTGGACCATTATCGATCCTTCTGTACAGCTGCTGGAATATAATTTAAAAGCTATCACCGGCGGAACCGATGCTCTGGCGGACGTTTCCATTAAACTGAAAGATAAGAACGGTAAAATCTTTTCCGGTCGCGCCGTGAATGAAGACGTGATCAAAGCGGGTGCAACGGCAATTATCAGCGGACTGAACCGCGCTCTCAACGCTGATAAGAAAAGCAAAAAAGAGGACGGGTAAGATGGGGCATACGATCACTGAAAAAATACTTGCCGCCCATTGCGGAAAAAGCGAACTTCATCCCGGCAATCTGATCAATGCAAAGCTGGATCTCGTTATGTGTCACGATGTGACCACAACCCCGGCCATTGAAATGCTGAAAGAACATGGTATTCATTCCGTGTTCGATCCGGACCGGATCGTGATCATGCCGGACCATTTTGTTCCCAACAAGGACATCAAATCTGCAGAGATGATAAGGGAAATACGGACCTGGGCAAAAGAAACCGGAATTACACAGTTCTATGAACTCGGCAGTCACGGCGTTTGTCATGCGCTCTTGCCGGAACAGGGACATGTTCTGCCGGGAATGACCATTGTAGGGGCGGACAGCCATACTTGTACGCACGGTGCTCTCGGCGCATTTTCCACCGGTATCGGGAGCACGGATCTTGCTGCGGCGCTGGCAAGCGGCGAACTGTGGTTTAAGGTGCCCGCTTCACTTCTTATTAATCTGAACGGTGAACTGCCCGTGGGCGTATACGCCAAAGATATCATTCTGGAAGTCATTCGCCGTATCGGCGTCAACGGTGCAAATTATATGGCGATCGAATTCCGCGGCGAGGTCATTGACGCACTCTCGATTGAATCCCGTATGACACTCTGCAATATGGCCATTGAAGCAGGTGCCAAATCGGGGATCATCGCTCCGGATAAAAAGACGGCGCATTATCTCCGGGACCGTACCACTGCCGATATTGAATTTATCCACAGCGATGATGACGCGGAATATGAACAAATCCTTGATGTGGATGTCAGCAAACTTGAGCCGCTTGTGGCTTTTCCTCATTTGCCGGAGAACGGAAGACCGGTGAGCTCGATCGGCAAAAAGATCCCTGTGGATCAGGTATATATCGGCAGCTGTACGAACGGAAGGATCGAGGATCTGCGGATCGCTGCGGACATCATGAAAGATAAACACATAGCCGACGGCATCCGTTGCATTGTGGTACCGGCAACGACGGAGATCTGGAAAACGGCCAGCCGGGAAGGGCTGATTGATATTTTCATGAACGCCGGTGCTGTGATCTCCCCGGCGACATGCGGAGCATGCCTGGGTGGACATATGGGGGTGATAGCATCCGGTGAACGCTGTATCTCCACCACGAACCGTAATTTTGTCGGACGGATGGGAAGTCCGGATTCCGAAGTCTATCTTGCAAGTCCCGCAACTGCCGCTGCCACAGCAGTAAAGGGATATATATATGATCCGCGAAAAATGAAATAAGGAATTAAACGATGAAAGCACATGTTTATCCGCGTGACAATATAAATACCGATGAGATCATTCCCGCAAGGTATCTGAATATGCATCGCGAAGCGGATCTCGCCGCCCATGCCATGGAGGATCTGGACAGAGACTTTTCTAAAAAGGTCCGGGAAGGCGATATCATCATTGCCGGGGAAAATTTCGGCTGCGGCAGTTCCCGCGAACATGCGGTCTGGGCACTCAGAGGTTCGGGTATCCGGGCCGTTATTGCAGGATCCTTTGCACGAATCTTTTATCGGAACTGCATAAATAACGGTTTCTTAGCGATTGAATGTCAGGGACTTAGTAATTCCGTACCGAATGGTTCCGAGATGAGGATTTCAACGGAAAAAGGAGAAATAAAAGATATCGACCACGGCAGAACTTATGCATTTTCTCCCTTACCGGAATTTGCAAAAGATATCCTGAAAGCCGGCGGTCTCCTGAACAGTATTAAAAAGAACTCCATGTAAAATTAAAGGAAAGCAGCAATGACAGAAAGAAATATTGCCGTATTGCCCGGAGACGGTATCGGACCCGAGATCATGGACGAAGCGGTCAGACTCCTCGAACTTATCGGAGAGAAATATGGACACCGTTTTCATTTCCATTATGCGGATGTCGGGGGCGCGGCATGGGAAAAATATCATTCACATTTACCGGAAAGCACCCTCGGGACCTGCCGTAATGCCGATGCGATCCTTTTCGGATCGGTGGGAGGACACGTCAACCTCCAGCATACCGAAAAATGGTCCGGCGTTGAGGTGAATTCGCTTCTGGGGTTAAGAAAACACTTCGGGCTTTATGCGAACCTGCGTCCTGCCCGTTTATATACGGCGCTGGCATCCTCATCGCCGCTTCGGGCGGATATTGCGGAAAAAGGTTTTGACATCCTCGTGGTACGTGAACTGACCGGCGGTATCTACTTCGGTGAGCCGAAAGGGCGCAGCGGAAAAGGCGGAGAAGAATTCGCATTTGATACAATGCTCTATAAACGTGATGAGATCCGCCGGATTGCAGATCTTGCCTTCCGTATAGCGGGTACCCGCAAGGCAAAAGTTACTTCCATCGATAAAGCGAATGTGCTCAAGACAATGGTCTTCTGGCGTGAAGTGGTGGAGGAGGTTCGCGAAAACTATCCTGAAATTGACTATGAGCCGATGTATGTGGATAACGCTGCACAGCAATTGCTGCTTGATCCTTCACAATTCGATGTTTTGCTTTGCGGCAATATGTTCGGAGATATTCTTTCCGATGAGGCGGCTGCCCTGAGCGGAAGCCTCGGTATGCTCCCCAGTGCGAGCCTTGCCGAAGAAGGCTTTGGTATGTATGAACCCGGCGGCGGGTCCGCACCGGATATCGCTGGCAAAGGTATTGCCAACCCTATTGCACAGATCATGAGCGCCGCCATGATGCTGAAGTATTCCTTCGGTATGCCGGATGCTTATGATACGGTTTCCGCTGCGGTGGAAAATGTCCTGAACCGGGGATTTCGCACAAAGGATATTGCAGGTCCGGATACAAAGATCCTCAGTACAAAAAAGATGGGGGAGATGATAAGGGCGGAAATCAGGGACAAGTGATATGTGGTAAAAATCATTCACCCCGATCTTACGCTTTCTGGTTCACAAATAAAAAAACCCGGACATCAGCCCGGGTTTTTGCGTTCATAACGAATTTCTAAAAATCGCCGCCGGCACCGAAATAGTTTACAGAGTCATCACCGAATTTTTCAACTTTCTTTCCATGGATCACATATGTACAGCGTTCACCGGCTATCTCGGAGATCAACACAATATTTTCTTCACCTTTCTCATCGATCTGAATAATACGGGCAAGATTTTCATTATAATTTTGCGCCATCAGATTCGAGTGACAGATAGGACAGTATAGATCTGTGCGCTCACCGTCTTTCAGAGGGAACGTTCTGTGTTTCCGTACAGAGTAATCTCCGAGCTCGGGACTAAGCAGAAGGAGTCCCCGGTCACCGTTTTCTTTTCGTGCAGAAAAGATCACACTGTTCTTAACCTTCAGGTGTCCGCGACAAAAGGGGCATACA
Source organism: Fidelibacterota bacterium (assembly GCA_046482575.1). Classification (GTDB taxonomy): domain Bacteria; phylum Fidelibacterota; class Fidelibacteria; order Fidelibacterales; family Fidelibacteraceae; genus M50B103. The sequence goes on along the minus strand of JAWOEU010000134.1, from coordinate 7,990 downwards.
TAATCATATTTCATAACATCACCTCATTCCGTTAGAATAAACAATAGAAGTTACAGATATATAAGCATTTTGACAACATTTATTCATGCCGGCTGTAAATAAGAACCGGACTCCGGATTATGAAAATCCCCATAGCCTAAAGCCGGGACTGTTTTCGGCAGTCACGGCGTGAGTAAGGTTTTTGGAAAATAGAATTTTGATTTTCGATAAAAATTGTTCATTTTAGCAAATGAATACATAGGAGTGCTAAATGAAAAAGCTTGTTCACACAGATAAGGCTCCGGCTCCCATCGGCGCGTATTCACAGGGAACGGCATATGACAAACTTATATTTACATCCGGTCAGCTGCCGGTGAATATGAAAAGCGGTGTTCTTGTTACCGGGGATATCAACGCAGCAACGAGGGCAACACTTGAGAATGTTATCAAGGTCGTTGAAGCAGCCGGCGGGAAGAAGGACAATATTCTTAAAACTACGGTCTTTATGAAAGACCTCGAACAGTTTCATCTCGTAAACAGCGTATATGCTGAAGTATTTACAAAAAATGCTCCTGCGCGCTCCGCGGTTCAGGTTGCACGCCTGCCCAAAGACGTTGATATTGAGATCGAAGCTATTGCCGCAAAAGAATGAAAAAAATCTGCTTAATACCGATCCTGTTATTGTTTGTTTTTCATGCATCGGCCCGGGAAGCCGATTCATTGTTCGTCGATACGGAAAAAATAAAGAGTCCCGCACTGGCGGTCGGTCTGTCCGCGGTTTTCCCGGGAGGTGGACAGATGTATAATAATAAGTGGGGGAAAGGACTTATCTTTCTGGGGGGAGAAAGCGCACTGGGTTTTACGGCGACGTATTATTATCTTGATCATTACATGACTTCTTCTCAATTGTCGCTGGATAATGCCAAACGTTTCAGCTGGTTCTTTGCCGCTGTTTATGTTTATTCACTGATCGATGCCTATGTGGATGCGCATCTCAGCGCTTTTCCCGAAGAACGCCTGATCCTGGAACCGGATAACCGGATAAACGGATTACAATTGAGTTATATGTTTTGAATGAGGGAAGTATGCCGAAAACTCGAGAACACTGGGGAAATAGGTTAGGTTTTATTCTTGCTGCCGCAGGAAGTGCCGTGGGTCTGGGAAATATTTGGAAATTTCCCTATATTACCGGCGAGAACGGAGGTGCGGCCTTTGTTATCATTTATCTTATCTGTATTCTGATCGTCGGGATGCCGGTCCTGATCGCCGAGGTGCTTCTGGGTCGTTATACGCAGCGCGGACCCGTAACGAGCTTTCGCCTGTATGCGAAAAAACACAAAAAATTATGGATGGGTGCCGGAGGACTTTTTTTTCTTACCGGTCTGATCATTCTCAGCTATTATAATGTGGTCGCCGGATGGTCCGCCGGTTACGTCATAGAGTCTGTTGCAGGACATATTTCTTCTTTTGCGTCTTCCGGTGATGCCGCGGCCCATTTTGAAGGACTTATTACCAATCCGGCGTGGATACTTTTCTTCCAGTTTATTTTCGTGCTGGCCGGCGGACTGGTGGTGTATTTCGGCGTCAGGAACGGTATCGAGAAGATCGCACGTTTGCTCATGCCGGTGTTCCTGATCATACTATTGCTTCTTGTCATATGGGGACTTTCCCTTAAAGGCAGCGGTGAAGGAGTGAAATTTCTCTGGAAGCCCGATTGGAGCACGGTCAATTTTAAAACCGTTCTTACGGCACTCGGCCACGCTTTCTTTACGCTCAGCGTAGGTATGGGTGTGTTGCTTACGTACGGCAGTTACCTTAAAAAAAACGATAATGTGTTTTTCTGTGGTATAATGATAGCATTACTGGATACGGCCATAGCCATTCTTGCCGGATTGGCGATCTTTGCATCGGTTTTTGCCATGGGCTTTGATCCGGCAGAAGGTCCCGGCCTTGTTTTCAATGTACTCCCCGCAGTCTTTGCGAATATGCCCGGTGGCAGTATATTCTCGCTGCTCTTTTTCTCGCTCTTGTCGATCGCTGCCTTGACATCGACTATCTCTATTCTTGAAATGCTGGTTTCCACCCTGCTTGATGAAAGCAGATTATCGCGTCATAAGGTGGTGATCGGCAGCTCTGCCGTGATATTTATTCTGGGGATCCCCTCCGCATTATCATTCGGTGCCTGGAGCCATATCCGTCTGTTCGGACAAACCGTCTTTGACGTTTTCGATTATCTGTCCGCAAATATCCTGCTTCCTCTGGGGGGCATGCTGGTAGCAATATTCGTCGGCTGGTATATGCGGGAAACGGTAGTTCATGAAGAATTGCTCAGAGGTATGGAAGATTCTCTTGCGGGGAAACGTATCACAGCTGTATGGTTCAATCTTGTGAAATTTGCTGCACCGATCCTGATATTTCTGGTCTTCTTAAGCGCAATAGGAGTATTGAAATGAAAAAAATCATCATTTTACTGTTGTCTGTATTTGCATTGCTTTCCGCTGAGGAAACGGAGAACGACTCCGGGAGGACCAGTATATCGCCCGGTGACGTGGAATATTATGATATTATTGATGACCGTGAAACGGGCGAAAGCAAGCCGTATGCGGATATGAGTTCCGACCGGCCGTTTGCATTACGGCAGCCGTCAGATCGCTGGTTTTCCTATGATAAATGGATGCATCTGAGCTCATCGTATTTTCTTACTATGCAAAGTGCCTATCTTTTTGAAAATATGCTCTTCACGGATCCCCTGGATTCACGGAATATTTCCGTGGGAATAACGTTCTCGCTTTCGCTGGGGAAGGAATTTTATGATGTTTTTGTAAACGAGGGCATTTTCAGCTGGAAAGACCTCTTTTATGATATTCTCGGTACCTCGCTTGGATATTTAACCTTATCAGCCCTCGGGCAATAGGAATTCCAATGATCATCCAGAATGAACGTTGCGATCTCTGTGGAACCTGTATAGCAGTATGTCCCGAAGATGCAATAATTCTGCATGAACACGGACTTATTATCGATCAGAAAAAATGTACAGAATGCCTGCTCTGTGTCAATATTTGTCCCGTAGCCGCTTTGGAGAATAAAAATGGAAAATGAATGGGATATTATCATCGTCGGCGGTGGACCAGCAGGCATCTTTGCAGCTCTTAAGGCGGCGGAAAAGGGGAAATCCGTACTGCTTCTTGAACGCAAGCGCGAGATGGGCGTACCTGTGCGCTGCGGAGAAGCGGTCGGAGAAAAAGATCTCAGTTCCTATGTCGATATAGACAAAAGGTGGATCAGTTCCGAGATCAACAGTTTTATCCTGGTGCTTCCCAACGGTAAAGAGGTCAAATTAAAAAGCAATATATATTCCGGCTATATTATCAATCGTGATTTGTTTGAATATGATATGGCGGCACAGGCGGCAGAAAAAGGTGCAAAAATAAAAATGAAAGCCAATGTCCGTGAACTGATACGGAAAAATGACGGTACACCCGCCGGCGTACGGGTAATGGAAGCAGGGATAATGCAGGATTACTACGCTAAGGTCATTATCGTCGCTGATGGTGTGGAAAGCCGTATCGCCCGGCAAGCCGGTGTGGACACAGCCCTTAAGCCTGAAGATATCGAACCCTCTGTACAGGTAACCGCCTCCAATATTCATCTTCCCGAATCTGCGCTGTATCTGTATGTGGGTTTTTGTTATGCGCCCGGAGGTTATGCATGGGTCTTTCCGAAGGCAAATCACTGCGCAAATATCGGACTTGGCATAAATGGTAAGTATTCGAAGTCTTCTCGTCCCGCGGCGTACTATATGGAAAACTTCATGCAGCGCTTTTTTCCCGATGCCTCCATACAGCGCTTTATAGCCGGCGGCGTTCCCGTGAGTACAAATCTCAAACCCCTCACAAAAAATAATCTTCTCATTGCCGGCGATGCGGGCCGTATGGTCAATCCCCTGAACGGGGGAGGCATTACGCATGCAATATACAGCGGAATACAGGCGGGAAAAACGGCGGCGGACACGTGTGAACGTCCCGGAAAAATGGCTGCATATTTTTCTCTTTATGAGAAGAACATTCGGCGTAAATTCGGGAAAAACCACGAACATCAGTACCGGATCAAAGATGTGGTTTATCAGCTTACGGATGAAGCTTATAACCGTATCGGTGAGGAAGTCCTTAAGATCGATATCAAAAAGCGCAGTTTTTTAACCCTTTTTCGTCATGTTGTGAAGCACAAACCCGAATTTCTTTCCGATGTTTTCCGCGCTTTTTCCGGTATCTGATGCATTACCGCAAAGTTATATTCAAATACTGATTTGTCTTTATCTCTTAAAACCGTATATTCCTGCAGTGAATAAATATTTCCCGATGATGGAAATATTTTCAATATAATTTAAAAAGGAATGTTTTTTGCATACACCAGATCATGAGATACTGAAAAAAATCCATCTTGATACCTGTGTCGCCTTTGATGTGGAAACGACGGGGCTTGATCCGAATTCCGAGGAAGTGATACAATTTTCCGCCGTAAAGTTTGTCAACGGTAAAAACACGGAAGAATTAAATTTCTTTTGCAGCCCCGGGAAGTCCATTCCGGCTTTTATCAGTGAATTGACGCGTATAGACGACAGTATGGTGAAGGATCAGCCTTCTTTTTCCGAGCGCCTTGATGAGATCCTCGCTTTTTTTGCCGACTATCCGCTGATAGCGCATAATGCACGTTTTGATCTGAGTTTTTTACATGCAAAAACAGGGGAAGCTTTAGAGAATCCCGTGATCGACACCCTGGATCTTGCACGAATTTTTCTTTATTACCTTCCGGACCGCAAACTGGAAACCCTTTCCGCCCATTTCAACCTTGAGACCACGGGCGCTCACCGGGCTGATGTCGATACCCGGAACACGGGGAACTTGTTTTTTAAGATCCTTGATATCATGCTGTATTATGATATTTCCCTCTATAAGGATATAATCTATATCATTGAACCGCTCGTAAATATTCCGAATTATCAGCTGTACCATGATATCCATGAATATTATCTTGCTTCCGGAAGAACAGAGAGAGAAAAGTCCGCTCCGTATCATCCGGTACCAAATAACAAACTCGGAGACTTCAATGACCGCAGTGTTGCTGAGAACGATAATCTGAAAAAGGTCAGCCGTCAGGATATTGATGCGGTATTCGGATTAAAAGGCAAACTATCGGAAACCTTGCCGGGATATGAGATGCGTCTCGGACAAATGCAGTTCGCCGGTGATATTGCCGAATGTTTCAATGAGGGTGAATGTCTTGTTGGCGAAGCCGGGACGGGAGTGGGGAAGTCCCTTGCATACCTTATCCCCGCTATTAACTGGATGAAAAAGAACCGCCGGAACGGAATGTCCATTGTTATTTCCTCCTATACCAAAAATCTGCAGGAACAGCTTTTCTATAAAGATATTCCCTTTATTCATGACTTCATCGAATCGGATTTTACGGTTGTTATGCTCAAAGGCCGTCAGAATTATATCTGTCTGACCAAATGGCAGCAGCTGATAAAGAATATTGACAGTACGCTTTCCCTTTTCGACCGGGCACAGCTTCTACCTCTTCTTGTGTGGCTGCGGGAAACGCGAACCGGCGATATCGAGGAGAACAGCGGTTTTCAGATCAGGAGAGTACCTTATATCTGGTCCCGGATCGCCAGTGAGACCGGTTATTGCACGACCCGGAAATGTGCCGACAACCAAGGCTGTTATCTGGGGAAGATCCGGAAACTTGCCCATTATGCGGATATCATTATTGTAAATCACTCTCTTCTGCTCAGTGACGCCGCCTCCGATAATTCCATATTGCCGGAGCATCCCGTCTGTATTATTGATGAAGCACACAATCTTGTAAAATCGGCATACCAGTATCTCGGTATTGAAATTACCCCCTGGCGCATTGAGCGTGTTCTGCATAAACTGTATTCACCCGGACCGATACGCGGCGGCGCACTGGTAAGTATCAGCCGCTCCGCCAAGGGTGATCCGTGGACCGCCGGTCACCGTGAAATGATCATCAAGCGCCTCAGCCAGGCAGAAGAGGATGTCAGGGTCCTTCTTAAAGAAAGCGCAGCATTTTTTAAAGCCTTTTTACAATTTATAAATATTGAGGTCCGTAAAGCCGATCAGCGTTATATCCTGAAAATACGGTACAAGCCTGATACATCGCCCTTTTCCGGAATGAAGGAGGTAGACAGCCTTTTGCATACGGCTTCCCGCCTGGACCGCAGTCTTTCTTTGCTTTTCAAAGAAATTGAAACCTTAAAAGCCGGCGAAAAGAGCAGTATTTCCGAAGCTTCGGATGATCTGGAAATAGCATTTACCGCTTTCGAAGAACTTCTGCAGGATATCCGGATATGTATGAGTCCCGACAGCGAGGAAATGATATACTGGTATGAGGTGCCGACCGATGCCGAAAGTATTAATCTCAGTATAAAAGCATCTCCTTTGCATGTGAACGAGGTACTTCACGAAAAAGTCTATAAGAACAAATATGCCCTCATCGCCACCTCGGCAACTCTCACTGTGGCGGAACGCTTTAAATATTTTCTCAAGCGGTCGGGCATGGGTCTTATATCCCCGGAACGACTGAAAACCCGCATTTATGAATCTCCCTTTAATTATGACGAACAATGCGAGATCTGGAATGTTACGCACCTGGGCCAGCCGGGGAATCAGGCTTTTGATGAAGAGGTCGCGAAGATCGTGGGGGACTTGTCTGTGGAATTTGGACTGGGAACACTGGTGCTTACGACCTCTTATGCCTCTATACGGAATATCAAAGGCGTACTGGATCCCGTTTCCCAGCAGAATCATTTTCAGCTGATCACGCAGATGGGATCCGCTTCACGAACGGCATTGCTGCAGCGCTTCATTCAAGAGACCAATTCCGTACTCCTGGGAACGGAATCTTTCTGGGAAGGAGTTGATATACCCGGGAAACCTCTGGAAGTGCTGGTAATGACCAAACTGCCTTTCGGTGTGCCGACAGAACCGGTCACACAGGCTATTACCGAAGATATTGACAAACAGGGCGGAAATCCTTTTATGGAATACAGCATACCTGAAGCAATATTGAAATTCAAACAGGGCTTCGGGCGGCTCATCCGCTCAAAGGAGGACCGCGGTATTGCGGTTATCATGGATAAACGGCTAAGTGTTAAACGTTATGGAAAATACTTCGTGAAATCCATTCCCGCAACGGTGCGATTTGTAAAAAACGGCGACGAACTGAAACAAAATATCCGTATCTGGGTAAAAAAGAAGTTATGATAGAAAAAACACGGAAAAAAGAAATGCTTGCGGCCGTAAGGCAATATCTGGAATACCGTTTGAAGGGCGGCAAAAAACCGGAATTATCTTCTGAGGACTTTTATCGTGAAAAACGGGGGCTCTTCGTAACCTTGCACAAGAACGGCGCTCTGCGGGGCTGTATCGGATATATCGAAGGTTTTAAACCACTCTCCGATGCTCTTTTCGACATGGCGGAATCCGCTGCGTTCAGGGACCCGCGTTTTCCCCCGCTTACCGCCGGGGAACTTCCCGACGTGGATATTGAAATATCCGTGCTTTCACCGTTGAAAAAGGTCGCCGGCTACCGCGATATCAGGATCGGCAGGCACGGAATTGTTCTGAAAATGGGACTTCATCAGGCTGTCTTTCTTCCCCAGGTGGCCCCTGAACAGAACTGGGATCTTCCCACCACCCTTCAGCATCTTTGCCTGAAAGCCGGACTTCCCGCTGATGCCTATAAGCGAAATGAATGTGAATTTTACGTTTTTACAGCGGATATATTTTCTGAAAGCTCTTGACAACCGTCCCGGATTGTTATATATTTTGCCGCCTGTGAATAAGGCATAACATCGCGGAGTGGAGCATTCAGCATGCTTCCAAGAAATCCCTGTGCATTGGAAAGCCGACCGTTTTTCACAAGGTAGGCAAGGGTATCCACCGCAAATACGATATGATTCTTCTCACGAATCAACTCCAGGGCC
>JAWOEU010000132.1:0-5955 GCA_046482575.1 Fidelibacterota bacterium | reverse complement strand
CGCATGGTGGAAACCTCAAATGATGTTGAATTATTGCTGTATACCTTTGCAACCTATCTGCAGGAAAAAGATCTTGGGAATCTTACAAAAGAAGATTTTTATGAAGCGGTTGAATTTGTTCAGGAACATGTAAAAGGCGCATACTCCTGTATAACCTATATCAAAGGAAAAGGTTTTCTGGCTTTTACCGATCCGTATGGCATCCGGCCGCTGATCATGGGAAAAAAAGAGACGGCGAAAGGCACAAAATACATTTTTACTTCGGAAACGGTGGTCTTTGATTATCTGGGCTATGAATATGTACGGGATCTGGAAGCCGGTGAGGCGGTTTTCATCGATACGGAGAACCGCGTTCATTCCAGGATATTAAAACAGAATAAACCCGCGTTCTGTGTTTTTGAATATATCTATTTTGCCCGTGAAGATTCCGTTTTCCGCCGGCGCCTGGTGGCCAGTGAACGGGTGCGGATGGGAAAACTACTGGAAAAACGGCTGCATGCGGCCGGGGTGAAACCCGATATTATTATCGATGTACCCAATTCGGCATATTTTTTCGCTTCGGGACTGGCGGAAAAGATGCAGGTGCCGTACCGCCGCGGACTGGCGAAGAACCGCTTTGTCGGACGAAGTTTTATCACGGCGAATGAAGAACTTCGCAAACATCTTGTCCGGCAGAAACTCAATCCCATCCGGGATATCGTATCGGGACGCAAAATAGCGGTAGTGGACGATTCCATTGTGCGCGGAACAACCTCCCGACATATTGTCAATATGCTCAAAGAAGACGGCGCGAAAGAAGTCTATTTCGTTTCTGCGTCACCTCCCGTAAAATATCCCTGTATCTATGGTATCGACATGTCCGTAAAAAAAGAACTGATCGCTGCCGGCAGCAGTTCCGAAGAGATCGCCGAAAAACTGAACTGTGAAAAAGTGATCTATCAGACAGTGGAAGACCTCCGGGATCTGTATAAGGACCTTCCTATCTGCGATGCCTGTTTCTCCGGTGAATATCCCACCGGGATCACTCAGGAAATACTTGATCAGATCGAAGATGAAAAAAGACATTCCAACAGGATGTAAATCCCCGCAAAAATCTCTCGAAAGGAGAATAATATGCCGAATAAAAAGATCAGGATGACTGCCTTAACCTATGATGATGTGCTTATTGTTCCGGCGCGCAGCATGGTACTGCCGAGTGAGGTATCGACAAAGACATTTTTAACGAACGCTATTCAGCTTAATATCCCTTTCGTAACGGCTGCCATGGATACGGTGACGGAAGCACAAATGGCAATCGCCATTGCCCAGGAAGGGGGGCTGGGCTTTATCCATAAGAATATGAGTATCAAACGCCAGGCGGCCGAGGTTGATAAGGTCAAGCGTTCCGAAAGCGGTATGATCATTAATCCCATCACGATTGAAGCGGGAAAGCCCATCGGTGAAGCATTGGCGTTAATGGCGCGGTATTCGATATCCGGTGTACCGGTGGTGGAGAATGGAAAACTCAAAGGCATAATTACCAATCGCGACCTGCGCTTTATTACTTCAGAAGATTATTCGGCAAAAGTTTCGGAATATATGACCGCGGAAAATCTGATAACAGCGCCGATGGGGACCACACTGGAAGAAGCAGTAAAGCCCCTTCAGAAACATCGCATTGAAAAACTGCCGGTTGTGGATGACAACGGATATCTCAAGGGTCTTATTACTATCAAGGATATACGGAAAAAAATGAAATATCCCCATGCGGTCAAAGATGACGTAGGTCGCCTCCGTGTCGGCGCTGCGGTTGGCGTGTCGGGAGATTTTATGGAACGCACAGCGGCGCTGGTTGAGAAAAACGTGGATGTTATTACCGTTGATACCGCACATGCGCATTCGGAAAAGGTGATGAATGCGGTGAAGGCGATAAAAAAGGTTTATCCCGGACTCGCACTGGTTGCGGGCAATGTCGCGACCTATGAGGCTACCCGCGAACTTGCGGAGATCGGTGCCGACTGCGTTAAAGTAGGTATCGGACCGGGTTCTATCTGTACGACCCGTGTGGTGGCAGGCGTCGGTGTGCCTCAGCTGAGCGCTGTTATGGAATGTGCCCGGGCCGCGCGTGAGGCGAAAATTCCCATTATAGCGGACGGTGGCATCAAATATTCGGGAGATGCGGTAAAGGCCCTGGCAGCCGGTGCCGATGTGGTAATGATCGGTTCCATGTTCGGCGGCACAAAAGAATCGCCGGGCGAGATCGAGCTTTATCAGGGCCGGCGTTTTAAGGTCTACCGCGGCATGGGATCGCTTTCCGCAATGAAAAAGGGCAGCAGTGACCGCTATTTTCAGGAAGAAACAGCAAAAGGCGGAAAATATGTTCCGGAAGGGATCGAAGGCCGGGTGCACTATAAAGGTGAACTTTCGGATGTTGTTTTTCAGCTTGTCGGGGGACTAAGGAGCGGTATGGGTTATGCCGGCTGTGATTCTATCCGTAAAATGAACGAAAAAGCGGAATTTGTCCAGATAACGAATGCGGGTCTGCGTGAAAGTCATGTTCACGATGTGCTTATCACGAAGGAAGCGCCGAATTACTGGGTGGAAGAAAAGTAGAAAGAGAGTTGAGTTGTTGAGTCGTTGAGTTGTTGAGTCGTTGAGCTTGCTCTCCGAAGCTCTTTGAGCATAGGAGGGGGTCCATTGTCAATTGTTACAAGGACAGGCCGGGAATAATACGTAACAGGGAGGAGCAATGAAAGATCTTTCATGTTCAGTATCACTGCTTTGTGTGTTCCTGCTGCTGTTCTCGTGTGCGGACAGTGAAGACAGTGATTTTAACTATGATGTAACAGTCTCTTTCTACCGCTTTTTCCCCGATTCCCTGAATGTCCTGAAACCCGCCGAGGATATTCCGCTGGCAGTGAGGACGGACAATAATTTCTCGAACTTCAACAACCGCATCGCCTATGATCAGACGATGCATGAGGGAACGCCGGAGATCGTCTTCACGGGTATCTACCTCCCCGGAGATTTCGCCCTTAACGCGGAAGGCCCGGCGACCGCCATGATCGCGCTCCCTCTGTCTCACAGCGGAAGTCATGAAGTACATTTTGTCAACCAGGGCAGGACCAGTAAGGCGGAGATCACCTTCCTTGACAGTATTTGTGTACTGAGGCCGCTGGAAGGACATCATGTAACGATCATGAATGATACGGTCCCGCTGGCACAGTAGGAAGGCCGCGACAGGCGGCAGTAATATGCACCTTGGAAAAGAGGGGAGTAAGCAGGTAAACGGTCTTGGAAATTGCACTTTTGCGGGAACCGGTAATGACAAGGGCCCGGAAAGGCAGGACGTAAAAAGGAAATGAAGAAGATCTTATTACATACATGCTGCGCGGTGTGCGCAGCCGCCTCTGCGGAGCGTCTCCGTGAAGAAGGAGTTGAACCGGTACTTTTTTTCTCCAATTCCAACATTTATCCCAAAGAGGAATATGAAAAACGTCTGGATGCCGCAGAAAAACTCGCAAAAATGAAGGACCTGGAACTGGTAGGGGACAGCTATGATCATTCGGCATGGCGCGTTGCCGTTAAGGGCCTTGAAAATGAACCCGAAAAAGGCAGGCGCTGTGCGGTCTGCTTCGATTACAGTTTCCGGAGGACCGCCGAATACGCCCGCAAACACGGTTTCACTGCATTTACTTCGACCTTAACGGTAAGTCCCCATAAAGTGAGCCGCATGATATTTGCCGCCGGTGCAGCGTATCCTGAATTTACCGATCATAATTTTAAGAAAAAAGACGGCTTCAAACGCAGTCAGGAGATCAGCCGGAGACTGGGGCTTTATCATCAGGATTACTGCGGCTGTGAATTCAGTCTGAAAGAAGCCGCTGAAAGAAGAAAAGGGAAAAAACATGAAACATGATACGATCCTCATCCTCGATTTCGGTTCACAATATACACAGCTGATCGCGCGGAGGATCCGCGAATCAAAGGTGTACTGCGAGATCCATCCTTTTCATACCGGACGTGAAAAGATCCGCGAACTGCAGCCGAAAGGCATCATTCTTTCCGGAGGACCTTCCAGCGTATATGCCGGGAACGCCCCCTTGCCGGATGCCGGGATCTTTGACCAGGGCATACCTCTGCTCGGGATCTGTTACGGCCTGCAGCTGATCAGTCTCCATTACAAGGGAAAGGTCGCCCGTGCCCGGCAGCGCGAGTACGGCCGGTCAGAGCTTTTTATCGATGATACGTCGGACCTTTTCAGCGGCATTGATACCGGACACCCCCTGCAGGTATGGATGAGCCACGGCGACCGCGTGGAAGAACTGCCGGAGGATTTCCGGGTGATCGCGCATACGGAAAACGCTCCTGTCGCCGCCGTAAAACATGCGAAAAAACCCATTTATGCCATTCAGTTCCACCCGGAAGTAGCGCATACCGACCAGGGGACCAGCATTCTCAGTAATTTTGCCGTGGACATCTGCGCTTGTGAACAGAACTGGACGCCGGCCAATTTTGCGGAGATGGAGATAAGAAAGATCCGTGAACAGGTGGGGGACCGGCAGGTGATCTGCGGTCTTTCCGGGGGTGTGGATTCCTCGGTGGTGGCCATGCTCCTGCATCGCGCGATCGGCGACCAGTTGACCTGCGTGTTCGTCAATAACGGACTTCTCCGCCTGCACGAGGCGGAGCAGGTGCAGAGGACTTTCCGGGACCATTATCACATAAAACTGAAATATGTGGATGCAGAGGAACGCTTCCTGAAAGCCCTCGACGGTGTTGCCGATCCCGAGAAGAAACGCAAGATTATCGGAAATCTTTTTATTGAGATCTTTGAAGAAACTGCAAAACGCCTCGGTGATTTCGATTTTCTCGCTCAGGGAACACTGTATCCTGATGTGATCGAATCCATCTCGTTTAAAGGACCCTCTGCCACCATCAAATCCCATCACAATGTCGGGGGACTCCCGGAAAAAATGAATTTTGAACTTATAGAGCCGCTGCGCGAACTTTTCAAGGATGAAGTGCGCCGTGTGGGTGAAGAACTTGGCATGGAACATGAACAGATTTGGCGCCACCCGTTCCCGGGTCCCGGACTCGGCGTCCGTATACCGGGGCCCGTCACAAAAGAACGCTGCGATATTCTCCGGGAAGCCGACCATATCGCTATCCGTGAATTGCGTTCTTCCGGTCAGTACGACAAGATATGGCAGGCTTTCTGTGTTCTGTTGCCGGTGCAGTCCGTAGGTGTCATGGGAGATGAGCGTTCCTACGACTACGCGGTGGCCTTTCGTGCGGTCACATCACTTGACGGCATGACTGCGGACTGGGCCCATGTACCCTATCATGTGCTTTCCCGTATCTCCAACCGTATTATTAACGAGGTCAGCGGCGTCAACCGGGTCGTTTATGACATCAGCTCCAAACCTCCCGCCACGATCGAATGGGAGTGACAATTAACAATTAACAATTGACAATTGACAATTGAGATTAATGGTAAAAACAGGGGGCTAAAAACGTTATAAATAATTGAATGTTAGTATATTAGATATTATTTCTTATTTTTCAAATAAAAAAAATGTGTTGTTTGTTTAGAAAATATTTCGTATATATATTTGTAATACGAAATACTCAAAATGAAGAATAGCAAATTTACATGAGAGAACCGGTAATGCTGTATGTAGTATTGTATATATAATATTATAAAAACAAGAATAATAGTATAAGAAGAGGAGAAGTAAAATGAAAAGCATTACGACACTGTCAATTTCACTTTTACTCATGGTGTTTTTGTTCACCGCTTGCGGGCAGCAGGGCGTTATGTCAGTGGAAAGTGAGACATTCACGGCGGAGGAAATGAATGCGGCAAGCCTGGAAAAAGCGGGCGGAGCATTTAACGACTACGGATATAATTATAATGCCCACCTGTTCAACGGATCGTATTTTAACGTCTACGCTAAATCAGCGGGCTTTGAT
>JAWOEU010000126.1:0-3379 GCA_046482575.1 Fidelibacterota bacterium | reverse complement strand
GCGTTGTACGAGCATGAGTTGCAAAAGCCCTCCTCTCCGTCGAGAGGGGGTATCCGTACGCTCTCCGATGTGGTCGGTGAAAGCATCCAGGTACAGGTGGGTATGTGAGTCTGGATATAAGGATTTGCGTCACTTCTGTCATTACCCGGCAGTATGCCGATGCTCAGGCCTCCGGCTTCCGTACAGCCTTTGCTGACGGCTTCCATGATCCCGCCGCGTCCGCCGCAAAGCAGCACCCATCCGTGTTCCGCAATGGCCTTTCCGACAGCTTCGGCATCCCGGAGCTTTTTTTCATCAGCTTCCCGGCCGCCGAATACGGAAATGATTCTCTTCTGCGCATTTTTATACATGGTTTATATTAACATATTAGCGGGAATAAGTAAAGAAAAAGCAATTAATTTATAAACCACAGGTTGCACTCACCACGGATTACACAGATTAACACGGATTTTTTTAAGGCTTGATGTTCAATGTAGGGAATTTGTTATATGTTCTGAAAATATTCAATGGCTATATTAAAGACACATTGTGTTTTAATCCGGAATCATCATAACTTTCATTTCAACACAGACGAAAAGCCACTACATAATTCGTAAAATTCCCCGACATTCGTCGGGGCAGGCTGTGAAATTCGTGGATAAGCTTTTCGTGTAATTTCCCGGTATTCGCCGGGACAGGTGTGGACAGTTTTTTGTGTTCCGTGGTTACCGGATCTCATCCGAGACGATCACGGTGACCGAATCACTCATTTCGCCGTACTGTACCGTGACAAGCGTCTTCCCCGGTGATGCTGCGCGAAAAACGCCGTCCGGGCCGATACTGCCGGTATCGCTGTCCTTCACGCGGAACGTCATCACGTCCGCCGGTATGGCGACACTGCCGCCCTTGCGTATTCCGCGGACCCGAATACGGACCTCGCCGTCCGGGGTGACAAGTGCGGTCTGCGGACTTACCCTGATGCGGTCCACCGGCCGTTTCTGCACGTAGAGGGAATCGCCGGTCACCCCCTCCGTGGATGCGTAGATATAAGCACCGGCATCATTGTCCAAGGCGGTGAACGTATAACTCCCCCGCTCTCCGCGGACACTGCCGGCCGCTCCGGCACCATACACGGAAACCTGTGACCAGTCGTCTATTTCCGCGGGATTCCAGTTCGCATCCCATCCGGATACGGCAAATTCGCGTTCTTCTCCGTAAAAGACCCTGAGGGTGTCGGCATCGAACTGAAGGCGGGAAAGTTCTTTGCGGGGCGCCGTGCTGTATACGGCGGCGCAGTTCCGGACCGCCCGTTCGTGTCCGTCCGAGGGTGAATTCTGTATCTCATCTCCCACGATCATCACCGAAGAACCGCCGCCGTCGAAGTTCATCGCCGACCAGGCCCCGAGTTTGATCATGATATCCGCAAGATCCGGAAGATCGATACCGGCGCTGTGTGACTGCCGGCCGTCAACGACAACAAGGTACATTGTACTTGTATCGCGGTCAAAACCCACGGCCGTCCGCGGATGAAGGTCCGTGGCAAAACTTCCGGTTCCTCCCTGATGCGCATACGCTTCAAGTGCAGCATTTTCGCCCTTGCGCACCAGGGTCGGATAACCGCCGGTCAGATAGCGCATTATTCCCTGCGGCGGCAGGTAATGGTAGCTTACACCCTGCGCGCTGCGGTCTTCGAAAGGACGCAGTTCGCGGTACAGCGACAGTATATCACCGGAGCGCTCATGTTCTTCCAGAAAATCAGCGGCACTGCCTTTTCCGGCAAGAACAACGGTTCCTTTATTCAGGGTAATGACTTCTTTCCCGGAATATTTTTCCACGATTTCCCCCCTTACGGGAGCATTGACCGCCCACTCCTCCTGAGGCTGCAGACGCAGGGCGATGCCTTTTGATATCACCAGCGTGTCGCCGTAATAGTGGTTATAGAGGACCAGTTGATCCTCTGCGGCTTCCGCATTGACGGCGGCAAGGGGGTATTCATCATCCTCTGAAGCCACTTTCCCCGAAAATTTGTGACAGGCGATGTGCAATTTCTGTTCGTCATTGATCCCCAGTGCCGGCCAGTAAACCTGCGGATCGGAGCTGTAGGTTTCAAGCTTGACGATCTGACCGTCCACGACCCCGTGATTGGTCGTTTGTCCCGAAGCACTGAAAAAGTCGCCGTTCACGGTCCCGACCAGACGTTTTTCCGGGGTTTCTTCCTCACGCGCCATGACGCCGGGTCCCTGCAATCCTCCGCCATCCACGGCCTCTACACGGATATCCGGATCCTCCAGGTCGGCCTCCAGTACATGGATAACCCAGGGAACCGCCGGCGCTTCCAGGATCGTTTGAACAACCCCGGGTCCAACCTGCCGTTTACGTACGGTCTCCATCGGCGGCAGGGCGAACGCCGCTGATATGATTATACTCATTATTGTGATTATCAGTAAGTTACGTTTTTTCATCTCATTTCCTTTTTATACTTATTCTTTGACCGGATAAAGCTAATCAGTCCGGAGGAATTTTCAAAGCAGAACTTCCGCGCATCCAGTGAAAATTCCCTGCTTCGCATGCCTGACAGCTGCTGCGAAGGGCGGGTGTGAAATCTGTGGTAATCCGTGAATTCCGTGGTTAAATATTAACCTCTTTCAACCGCTTTTTCGCCTCCCGGAAGAACGAAAGCGCATCGGGCGTTTTATAATCCGGATAGGTCCACGCCAGCGGCGCAAAACCGTTCCCCCGGGCGATGAGGGTACATTCAGTATAAATTCC
This sequence comes from Fidelibacterota bacterium, assembly GCA_046482575.1. Taxonomy (GTDB): domain Bacteria; phylum Fidelibacterota; class Fidelibacteria; order Fidelibacterales; family Fidelibacteraceae; genus M50B103. The sequence goes on along the minus strand of JAWOEU010000126.1, from coordinate 631 downwards.
TTCGCCGAGATAGCTTCGGTGTGAAAAAGGTTTGGTGGTCAGCAGGGAAAACTGATACAAGGTAAGATAACCGGGATCGAGATTCAGGCGGCGCTTACCGTTACGGGCAAAGAGCGATTCCATTATCTGCGATTCCAGCTTGTAACGGTGTACATATTCAAGTGATATGGGCACTTCAAAGAAATAGAACTTCTTCTGCAGCCCCTCGCCCATCTCGGGGACATAGTATTCGCTGAAATCATCGAATAAAAAGGGCCCTCTCTGCATCAGCAGCTTTCCGTGATCACGGACAAGCAGCCTTTCCAGGGGATCGAACAACTCCGGATCATTCACCGTTGCCGCCTGAAATAACAATGCCCCGGGTGCTTTATGTATTGTTCCCATACCGGCTCCTTTTTTATGATATCATAAGTAATTTAACGACGAATTACTGGAAATTCACCAATTAATGCTTTAGTTCGCGATCTAATCCAGAACATTTTCTTTCTTTTCTTTGCATGAAAATAAAAAGCAACTGAAGGAATACAGCCACTGTAAGTAGTAAGTAGTAAGAAGTAAATAGTAAGAAGTGAATAGTAAGAAGTATGAGCATCCCTGAATAGTGTTGACAGAATTAACTTAACATTGACTT
>JAWOEU010000075.1:0-13846 GCA_046482575.1 Fidelibacterota bacterium | reverse complement strand
TTTTTACTTTTTCTTCAACACCTGAAACTTAAAGGAATAAAATATTATTCTCAATGAAATTTTGCGTTATTTTAATTTTTTTATTTATTTTTTTTCTACAAAGATATAAATTCATGAAAAAGCACTAAGGAGGTATATATGCATGTATTTGCACGATTGGGAAATATCGTTGTCGCTCCGTCGAATTGCTTTACATCCATACGGGACAAAGGTAAAAAATGGACCGACTATATTATTCCCTTCGTACTGCTCTTGTCCATGGTTATTGTTTTTCTTTTACTGACGACGGACATCATGTATCAGGAACAGGTTGATTCCATCCGGGAAATGGAACGCCTGACTCCCGAGCAGAGGCAAGATGCTATTCAGCAGATCGGTTCTCCGCTGGCAATCTCTCTAAAATATATCGGCGGTATCCTTCAGCTCATTATTTCACTACTTTTTACTGCCCTTGTATTCTGGATCGTGGGGAATTTCATCGGCGGCGGGGAACATAAATACAGTACCCTGCTGGTTTCTGCCCTCTATATTCAGGTGATCACGATACCGGAATCCATCATTAAACTGTTTATGATACTTCAGAAAGAAAGTGTAAATGTCTATCTGGGACTTGCCTCCTTTGTCGGACAGCCGGAAGTGGATTCTTTTGGGTTTCAGTTTCTGGCTCAGTTTGAGTTTTTTAAGATCTGGCGTATCATTTTATGGTTTATTGCTTTCAGGGTTCTGTATCGCTACAGCACAAAAAAATCCGCCCTGCTTGTCGGGATTACAATGCTGCTGGGCATGCTGATCTCCGCACTGATAAATTCCATGGCCCAGGGGCAAATCTAAATAGATCACGGGAAAAGTTTTCTTTGCCTCCGGATCACGGTTCTTCGGGAAGATGCCGGATGAGGATGAGCGAATGGTGAAAAATTTATATTGCAGATATAATACTGCGCACAGAAATTAACGCACTTACGCTTTTAACAATTAATTATTTTTCGGATTACCGGCTGTTATTTTTTTATAATGACAGGGGAGAACTGTCAACAAATGGTGGTTTTATCACTTTTGCCCGCAAACGTTTACCGCGGCTGTCCAGAAAAAGTTCATTTCCGCTTTTTGCAAAGCTGCGGTCAACATAAGCAAGGCCGATGCCGATATTCAGAGTAGGTGACATAGTGCCGCTTGTTACCCTTCCCACTGCTTTTTCGTCTGTATATAAGGGATATCCCGGCCGGGGGATACCGCGTTCAAGCATCTTAAAGGCAATGAGACGGCGACGGGGCTTTTCTTCCTTAACCTTTTTAATGGCCGTTCTTCCAATAAAATCACCTTTATCGAGTTTCGTTATCCAGCTAAGTCCGCCCTCTACCGGGTTTGTATTTTTATCAATATCGTTGCCGTAAAGAGCGTATTTCATTTCAATCCGCAAAGTATCACGTGCACCCAAACCGGCAGGCGCAAGTCCAATTTCCTTACCATTTTCAAAAAGTTTGTCCCACAAATGTAAAGCATCTTCGGGATCGTGATAAAGTTCAAATCCCGGTTCACCGGTATAGCCGGTACGGGAGATTATCATATGGCGTCCCGCCAGTTTCCCTTCGGTAAAATGATAAAATCCAATGTTTTTCAGTTCTATGCCGGTAAGTTTCTGCAGTACCGTTAGGCATTTTGGTCCCTGAACGGCAAGTAAAGCGGTTTTATCGCTGACATTTGTTATTTCTGCATTATCGGGGACATGCTGCCGGACCCAGGAGAGATCTTTATCAATGTTGGAAGCATTGACCACCATCATGAATTTTCGGGAGCTGAATCGATAGATGATGAGATCATCGACGATACCGCCGTCGGGATAACACATAGCGGAATATTGGGCCTGGCCATCGGAAAGTTGTGATACGTCATTAACAGTCAGAAACTGTAAAAAGTCTTTTGCTCCCTTTCCCTTCACAAGAAATTCACCCATATGGGAGACATCAAACACACCGGCGGTATTTCTCACTTTCTGATGTTCTTCTTTAATGCTGGTATAGGATATCGGCATATTATAACCGGCAAAGGTGACCATTTTTGCGTTAAGCTTTTTATGGCGCTCATAAAAAGGAGTTTTTTTACTCATTGTTTTTTCCTTTTTACCATAGGTCGCGTTTCTTGAAATCATCATAAATTTGCAGTTCACGCTGTATCTGCTGCAAAGCTCCGCGCAAAGTGCCGTCAACCTTTACCGTTGTTTCTCCGCGAATTTTCTCAAGCTTTTTCAAAAGGGAGCGAAAGGCTGCCAATTCATCATCATCGAGTTCGATCTGGATCTTGTTGATCATGATTAACCTCTTTTGAGTTTCATATTATATTCATAGGAGGTGATCTTTTCAATTATGATCGTATCTCCGGGTTTGACGTTTTTTTCACTCATATACCGCGTCGTACCTTTGTTTGTACTACGGTTGCGGAAAACAAAGGTTTTTTCCACAATATCGGTTTCAATATCAAATCCCGCATCCGTGTGGATCAAAAGCGTGCGCACCCGGTAGTTTTTATCAACATTATTTGAGGGATTCATTGCGCCGAAAACATCAAAAGGGAAAAAATCTTCATGTCCCTTAACGGAAAACTGGCGTTGCATCATAAAAAGATTTTGTCGTGTTATTGGGATCTCAATCCTGCTGTTACCCATGGAAAAGGGCTTGGGATTCAGGAATTGATTATACTGAAAACCGTTAGTCATTGATATTTTCAAACTCCACGTTGACCTGCTCATGTATCGGCTCATCCAGGTCGTTCATTCCTTCGAGATGCAAGGTCATCTTTGCTGCCTGCGGTGTGAGTTTTGTGATATCTTCATAAAGAGGCATCAGATGATCATCGGAGAAACTATCATGAAAGATGTAAATATTCTGCTTTTTGTCCCAATGGCGTGAACGGGAAAGATTATATTCAAATCCGGGGGCATTTTTGATCTCATTACCGTTTATATCAAAGATCTGAATGGTATCCACCATAAGCTCGAGAAACGAATCGCCGATCTTTTCCTGTAAGGCATTAATGTGGTTCAGAACGGCTTTTTGGAATTGGCTGAATTTCATGAAAAACTCCAGATAACGGGTGTTTTATGTTCGTGCTTCTTATCCAGTCGAAAAGGATAAGTATTTCGGTCGATGATCTTGTGCCCGCATTGGTGACAATAGGTGTTATTGTCAAAACCGGGGTAATTTCCCACATAGACATAGTGCAATCCGCATGTTTTCGCTGTTTCTTTTGTGCGCTGCAGGGTCTTTCGCGGGGTCATCGGATAATCCATCATCTTATATGCCGGATGAAAAGCATTGATATGAAGAGGGACATCCTCTCCGCAATTTTCAATTATCCACTCGCATTCTTTTTTAATGTGGTCATCGTCATCATTAACTCCCGGGATCACCAGTGTGGTTATTTCGGTATGGATACCATTGTCAACGCAGTATTTTATCGTATCCAGAACCGGGCGCAGACGTCCGCCGATATATTTTTTATACACTTCTTCGGAAAATGCCTTCAGATCAATATTTACTGCATTCAAGCCGGAGAAGACTTTATCACGGGCCGTATCGGTGATATAAGCATTTGTTACATAAATACAGGCAAGCCCCGCCGCTTTTGCGATCTTTTGAATGTCCAGTGCATATTCTGAAAAAATGATCGGTTCATTATAGGTAAAAGCAATGGACTTGCATCCGGTCTCCTGTGCCATCTTCACAATGTTTTCAGGCTCATGCCATGCGGTACGATAATCACTGCTCTCGATAAGTTGCCAGTTTTGACAAAATTTACAGAAAAGATTACATCCCCATGTGCCGATACTGAACGAACGCGTTCCGGGAAGAAAATGGAAAAGCGGCTTTTTTTCAATGGGATCCGCATGTAATGCCGACGGGTACCCGTAAACCGTACTTATCATTTTATCGTTATTATTCTCGCGTACTCCGCATAAGCCGGCATCACCTTTCTGAACAAGACAATTGTGCGGACAAAGTTCACATCGGACAGCGCCGTTTTCGCTTTTCCAGAATAATGTTTTTTTCTCCTGTACCTTTTTATTATTCACGATGTCTCACCAATATCATTTCAAGAAGCCAGCTGGTTACGGAAAGGACAATTGCCGCCCAGAAGGCCGTGGCAAAGTCCTGGATCGTAAAACCCGTAATAAGAAACGAGGTAAGCCATACCATAAATCCGTTTAAGAACAAATAGAATATTCCGAAAGTGAAAGCGGTTATCGGGATGGTAATAACGGTTAAAAAAGGCTTAACGAAAGCATTAAGGATACCAAACAAGACTGCAATGGCGATCAATGTAAAGAATCCGTCAATATTGATACCGCTGAACAAAGTTCCGACAATGGCAAAAGCAATTAAGTTGACCATGATTTTTATGAAAAATGTCATTTCTCTCATATTATATCCCAAGATACCCGTTCATGTTTAATAAATTGTACTTTTTTATTTTACAACAAAGGAAACACTATGTCAAGTAAATATAAATTAAGGAAGCACGGACCCGGGAGCTTTCCGGATCCGTGATGTGTTTATTAATACAAGTAGTTAAACTGCTTAAAACTGTTCAGATCCCTGAAAGCCTCAATCAGGCGTTTTGTAAAACCCTTTTCCCCTTCTATCATCCAGGCGCGGGGATCATATTTTTTCTTATTGGGTTTATCCGGACCTTCCGGATTACCGATTTGCGACTGCAGGTAGCCGTCGAATTTATCCATATAATCTTTAATGGGTTTCGTATAAGCCCATTGTGTATCCGTGTCAATATTCATTTTGATAACGCCATAGGAAATTGCTTCCGTGATTTCTTCCGGTGCGGATCCCGAGCCGCCGTGGAAAACAAAATTGACTGGCTTGTCACCCAAACCTTGTTTTCCGGAAATATATTTTTGTGAATTATCGAGAATTTTCGGTGTAAGCTTTACATTTCCGGGTTTATAAACGCCATGAACATTTCCGAATGAAGCGGCAACGGTAAACATCGGACTGATCTTGCTGAGTTGTTCATAGGCATAATTCACTTCTTCAGGCTGTGTATATAATTTTGAATTATCAATATCGGTATTGTCAACACCATCTTCTTCACCACCGGTTACACCCAGTTCGATCTCGAGAAGCATATCGATCTTCGCCATACGCTCCAGATATTTCTTGCAGACCGCAATGTTGTCTTCCAGCGGCTCTGCCGACAGATCGATCATATGTGAACTGAACAGCGGTTCACCGTGTTCGTTGTAATACTTTTCACCGGCATCCAAAAGTCCATCGATCCAGGGAAGTTTTTTCTTTGCACAGTGGTCCGTGTGAAGTATCACGGGAACACCGTAGTGCTTCGCCATTTCCCGGACGTGTTTTGCTCCGGCTACCGCTCCCGCTATCGCAGCTTTTTCATCGGTATTATCAAGCTGTTTGCCGGCATTGAATACGGCGCCGCCGTTTGAGAATTGTATGATAACGGCAGATCTCGATTCTTTTGCTGCCTGAAGGGCTGCATTGACCGAGCTCGAGCCGATAACATTAACTGCAGGGAAAGCGAATGCGTTTTCCTTTGCATATGCAAAAACATCAAGCAGGGTTTTACCGGTAACAACTCCCGGTTTTAATGAAGGTTTAGCTGACATGCAATTACTCCTTTGTTTTATTTTCCAATGACAGAGTGATCGTTCTTATATCACATACCTCATCGGGACCAAAGTATTGTATCGGTCCCGGATAAATGTAATGGGTACCGGTAGCCCATTTTTCACGGTAAGAAAGCAATGTCAGGAAAGGTTTTCCCTCAAGGTCAACCAGGGCTTTTCTGATTACCGGCTTATCTTTTCCGTGCCGGCGCTCGATATTCATCATTTGTGTGATCGGGATACCGCCGGGAATCCAGTTGCCGGGGGCATCACAAAGATCCCAGACAGCGGACATGTAACCGCTTCGTTGATTTATCGCAAGCATAGAAGCGGTATATCCTAACGAATACGTGTAATCAGCATCAAAATTCGAGGGAAAAGAACAACGTCCTTCATAACCGAAAAAGTGGGTATGGGTTTTAAACTGACCTTTATACGTTCCTTTTTTTCGCAATGCTTCCAGACGTTTGCCGGCCATTTCTACCAGGAGTCTGTCTGTCTCAATTAACGATACTTGTACGTTGCCGTGCGGATCACGTTCCATTATTAGTTGTTCTGCAATGGTTTTTGGTAACGAAAGATATAATTCGGAATGTTCTTTTTCCAGTTTCTTTCCGATGAATTCGCGTTTTTTGTCAATATCATGTATGCTGTCAATTTTTTTGTGATTTTTGGCTATCAGTTCATTCAGTTCAGATATCAACGCTTTCATTTCCGGAATGAATTCTATAAGTCCCTCAGGGATAATAATAACACCAAAATTATCTCCGTTTTCAGCTCTTGCGGCTATTACTTCCGCAATATCGTTTACAATATCATTCAGGGTTTGTTCCTTTTTTTCAACCTCCTCGGAAATAATGGCATAATTGACCTGAGTCCTCAAGGCGCATTCCAGAGCAATATGTGATGCCGAGCGCCCCATCAGCTTTATGATATGCCAGTATTTCTTTGCGGATCTTGCATCCCGGCCGATATTACCGATCAGTTCACTGTAGACTTTTGTCGCCGTATCAAAACCGAATGATATTTCTATCAGGTCGTTCTTCAGATCGCCGTCAATGGTCTTGGGAACACCGATAACGGAAAGATCAGCATTATTTTGCCGGTAATATTCCGCCAGGACAGCGGCATTGGTGTTGGAATCATCTCCGCCAATGACAACCAGAGCCTGGATGTCCAGTTTTTTGCAGTTTGCATATGTTGTTTCAAATTGTTCTTTATCTTCCAGCTTTGTGCGTCCGGAGCCGATCATGTCGAATCCGCCGGTGTTCCGGTAAAGATCGATAAGCTCAGAATCCAGCTCCTTGTATTGATTTTCAATAAGACCGGAAGGACCACCGAGAAAACCATAGAGCTTTGAGTCGGGGTGGCAGGCTTTCAGTCCGTCAAAAAGACCGGCGATGACATTATGTCCACCGGGAGCCTGACCTCCTGAAAGTATTACACCGACATTTATGGGTTTGTACCGGGTTTTTTTACCGGTTTTAAAGGTGATTTGCGGAAGGCCGTAGGTCTTCGGGAAAAGCGCTTTTATTTTATCACGATCTTCAATGGCCTCCGCAGGCTTCCCCCTGCAGGGTTTAACGCCGGAATCAGCAGTGAAAACCGAAGGTAATTTCGGTTTGTAGCTTTTCCGGACCTTATCCAAAACTGATATGTTATTCATCAAATACCTCCTTCTAAAATGCATTTTAATATAATAAAAAAATAATCCGAGTGTTATAAGATTGTGGGAATTGTCTGAAGAAAAACAGACCCACACCTAAATAGTTGAAAATAAAAAAGATATAAAAATCAGAGCAAGTGGCTTTCACTGGTTACGGTTAATGAATATACGGAAGATGAGACAGGAAGAAATAATACGGTATATAAAAAAAGCCCGTCTGCAGGCAGACAGGCTTTTTCTGATAAAGAAGATATCTTAGTTGACAGCTTCTTTTAATTTTTTGGCAGCCTTAAATTTTACATTTTTGGATGCACCGATATGAATTTTTTCGCCTGTTTTGGGATTAACGCCTTCACGGGCGGCGCGTTCAGCAACAGAAAAAGTTCCCAAACCGGCTACTGCAAATTTCTCGCCTTTTTTGACTTCACTTAAAAGTGTGTCAACAAAAGCATCCAGGACTTTTTCAGCTTCAACCTTTTTGACATCAGCTTCTTCGGCTAAAACCTTCAATAGTTCATCTTTCTTCATTTTCTTCTCCTTTATTTGTTATTTGCGAGAACTGTTCTTCCTTCCGGCAAAAAATAATAATTATTATCACATAAACAAAGGTTTTTTTCATATCTTGCCTTTATCAGATACTTTTGATAAACTTATAGAATGGCGAAATATTCACCCGAGATCTCCGTTATTATTCCGGTCCGCAATCGGCCGGAAAAGATTCGCAGAGCCCTTGACTCAGTAATTGCACAGAAAGTATTGCCTGCTGAGATCCTTGTTATCGATGACGGTTCTACCGATAACACACCCGAAGTACTGGATTCATATTTATCTGTTATTAAAGTACTTAAGCAGGATAATAAGGGGGTGTCCTCCGCCCGTAACCGCGGTATATACGAAGCTGCCGGAACATGGATCGCATTTTTAGACAGTGATGATGAGTGGAAAGCGGAGAAACTGCAATTACAGACAGCTTACCTGGAAAAACACCCGGAAATACGTATTCTTCAGACTGAAGAGACATGGATTCGCAATGGAAAATTTGTCAATCCACCAAAAAAATATTTAAAAAAAGGGGGAAATATTTTCAAAGCAAGTCTGGAAAACTGTATTGTAAGTCCTTCAACGGTTATATGTCAACGATCATTATTGATGGAAACGGGAGGATTTGATGAATCGCTCCCGGTCTGCGAGGACTATGATCTCTGGCTGCGTATAGCGGCATGCTGTCATATACCCCTGCTTCCGGAAGCAACGGTCATCAAATACGGCGGACATAAGGATCAGCTTTCTACACGTATACCCGCCATGGACCGTTTTCGCGTCCGCTCACTGGAAAAAATATTGCGGGAAGAAACGCTGAGTGATGAACAGGAAGCGGCCTTGCTGGCTGTCCTGCTTCGGAAGCTGGTTTACCTGTACAACGGGGCTCTGCGCCGGGGGACGGACCCTTCAGAATACGCCGGAAAGATCAAAATATACCGCGAGAGAAAAAGCAGTGGAATGTGTGCCGGTGAAAAGACCCCTGCAGCATCTCAATAAAAAAATTTTCAGTATGCGTGAATACGGACCTATTTATACTTTACGCATCTGCAAGTCCGAAAAAATCCATGATCCAATAGGGAAGATGGAAAGCAATGTTTTTTGAATAGATGCACCATTTTCCTCCCTTATCAACTGCATCACCGGGATCGGTCAGCATCTGATGTCCTGTTTTCTCAGCATCTAAACGCAGTAAATGGATTTTGTTCTCTTTTTTGTAAATGCGTGCGCGCAAATGGGGATTCCCAAGGTAATTTTTTACGGTATCGGCGTCCTCATCGGTAAAGTTCTTGGCTGCTTTCCATTCCTTCATGATATGAGCGGCATTTTCCGGCGTGACAGTCCGGTCTCTTTTGCCCTGGATCACCGCAATTCGCGGTAACGGTTCCGGAAGCTGCCTGTCTTTAAGAGGCATTGTTGAAGGAGCGGCTATAAGTGCGCCCGCCCGGAATAGCTGCGGATATGCATGAAGCATGACGTTGCTCATACTTCCGCCGGCAGATAAGCCGGTAATATATATACGTTCGGGATCAACGGGGTAATTATCCAGCATATAACTTATCATATTCCGGATTGAACGGATCTCTTTATGTAATTTTTTCAGATCGTCATTGAAATGGACACTGAAAGCACGTCCGATGTTATTCGTAAAGCGCTGCTGCGGGTAAAGCAGAAAAACTTCCAGGGAATCGGCAAGTTTGTTCCATCCGCCGCAACGCTTCATGGACCGGGCGCTTAGCATCATGCCGTGGAGGACCAGTACAAGAGGATGCTTTTCAGTACTGTCAATATCCGCCGGAAGATAGTGGAACATCGTTAATTTGCCCGGATTTTCTCCGAAATCACTGATTCGGTCAATCGCCGTGGCCGTTGAAGCTGATAAACTGAGCAGTAATAAAAGGAAAACGGTAAGTTTTTTCATAGGATCGTCTTTTACCATTGGATTTTACCGGCCATGGCATTCTGCATCATGTGTCAGGATCAGCACTGCATTCCATAATGGATAAAAAGAATAAACAGCCCGGTATTTTAACATATTTCCTTTTGCGGAAAAGCTTTTTTCAGCCTTTGATCCCTTATCGCCGGATTTAGCTTTTATTTTTCAATTGAACGCATCAGTTCTTCGTCAACATCCAGTTTCAGAGGATTGATCTCTTGACCCCAGTATACCGTCGTATGCGGGAAGGGGATCTCGATGTTCAGCCTGTCAAATTCTTCCTTGAGGCGTTTCCGGTATTCCCGGCCGACGGTCCATTGCTGTATGGGCTTGGTCTTGAAGCGCGCCTTGATCACGATCGCGCTGTCATCGAACTTGTCCAGTCCGAAGACCTCGATTGGTTCCAGGATCCTGTCTTTAAACTCCACATCGTTCTGCAGTTCGTCCCCGACCTGCTTCATGATGTCCATGACCTTCTGCACATCTTCCTTGTATGCTACGCCGATATCGAAGATCATGGCGGACCAGTCCTTGGTCATATTGGAAATATTGCTGATCTTTCCGTTCGGAAAAATGTGGGTTACCCCGGAAAAGTCACGCAATGTAATAGTACGCAGTTCAATTTTTTCCACGAGTCCGGCGGTTCCGTCGATAATGGCAACATCACCGGTGCGGATCTGATTTTCAAGGATGATGAAGAATCCCGAAATAAAATCGCGTACCAGTTCCTGAGCTCCGAAACCTACGGCCAGGCCGATGATACCGGCACCGGCGATGATGGGACCGATATTAAGTCCGAATTTCTGAAGGATGATCATCAGAAAGACAGCCCACAGGACGATCCTGACGACTACCTGCAGGATATTAGCGAGGGTGTCGATACGTTTTGTCGTTTCCCCGGTATCCACATTCTCGTTTTTCTCGGCGCGGGCGATCATAGCCTTACGCAGTTTCTTGAACGTTATTCGTACCATTTTAAAGGCGACAACAGCGATCACGAGCACGACGAGAAGGGAGGGAAGCTCCGTTGTGACCCAGTGCATCAAGTTCTCGAGCAGCTTTTGCCAGAACGTAACGGTAAATACTTCTTCCATGATATACTCCTTTTCATATTTTTTAAAAAAACCGCATCAGGCCTCCGCCGCCTTTTTCAGCAGGCCGCAGGAACTTTCATCCCTGCATGGGGACCACGTCATTCCGCTGCTGGCTTTCCCCGAACAGGACCATATGGTTTTCGATATGTATATTTTCCGTGCATATTCCCGCATTTACTGTATTTCCGGGGAGCCCGGTTTCCGGCATGTTGAACGGTTTGTGCTTCGGTGCGGCATGTTTTCATGGTTTTTTTCTTTTCAGAAAGACCGTAGTTATTTATTAACATAATAATTTACTGAATATCTCACTCATGTAAAGGTCTTTTTTCGCTTGAAAATGATATTCCCGTCATGAAACGCCGGGAAGCCATTATATCCATATTACTGAGTGAAGTGTACAATGCCGTCATAGATGAACTTAATGCTTACCAGACCGATACAGAGCAGAACAAATTTACGGAAGATCCGTTGCGGGATCTTTCCCACGATCTTTTTGCCGATAAAAGAGCCGGTAACCGCGATAAGAAAAAGGAAGGGAATATATATAATGAGTTCTTCAGGGAGGAAACCGCTGCTGATATAGACCGGTATCCGCGTAATATCAACGGCCAGTGAGATTGCGGCGGCTGTGGAAATATAAACCGATTTTTCAAGATCGAAGGAGGTGAGAAAAGCACTGCGCAAGGCCCCGCCGGTACCTATGAGTCCCGCAAAAAATCCTGATAATCCGCCGCCGGCAAGATGGTTCCGTTTATTGCGTTTAACTCTCATATCCGGTTTCCATAAGGTGACCGTTGCATAGATAAGCAGAAAGATGCCAAGGATCATTTTAAGCAGGGGCTGGGAAATGTAATTGACCAGTAAAGCTCCGGCGAGGGTGAAGATAACACTGGGAATCCCGAACAACAGCAGTATCTTAAGATCGAATCCGTGCCGGAAAAATGTGATCCTTCCGATATTACCGGACATATGAAAAATAGCCACCAGGATCAGAGCCGTCCGGAAATCGTAGAAAAAAAGAGCAACAGGCAAAAAGATCGTTGAGGAACCGAAACCCGCCATCGTCCCGATAATTTCAGCGATCAGAGCGGAGATCCAAAAGTATACCTGCATCCATTATCCTTTATTTTTTTAGAAACGCGTTTACGGCAAACCTTTTCCCCTGAGAGCATATTTTCAGTTATATGCAAGCGGCAATGAATAAAATACAATACCGCAGTGATGATAAAGCTGGCATCCGGACTCATTTCGTATTGTCTTCAATTCTTTGATTGGTAATAATACGTAAAAAATCGAAATAACACCTGAAGTCAATCAACATAACCGTCTGAAAGAACATCCTCTGCTCTCAGGACCGGCCGCCAGCGAAAAGAAAAAGAAGTTGAAAAAAATGGTGTTTGACACTGCAGGGCAGTACAAAAACGCCACGCGGAAATATTGTGAAAATTTATTTTTTTGCCTGTTCAATTTCTTTAAGAACTTCTTCTGCCCATGTACGTATCCTATCCCAGTCGCGGGTATCAAGCGGAGCATCCTTCTTAACGCCGAAAATAAGCCGCATGGGAGCGGGTAACGGTTCCGGTATCCGGCCTCCGAACATTCCTGTCTTTAGCGGTTTTACGATGCTGCTGACCTTATTCAGACAGTTCCGGATGCGTTTTTGCCAGAATTTGTAACTGTTGTTCAGCATATAGGCATCCAGAAAATAAGCAACAGGTATATTTTTCAGTGTACTATTGTGTTTTAACACAAACTCGCTTGCTTCCGGCTTCCAGCGCATACCATGGACAGGGGCACCGATGATGAGAGCATCATATTCGTCAAAACCTTCTACTGCGGAGAGCGGTATAACATCAGGAATAATTCCTTTTTCTCCTGCGATATGTCCGATCTCTTCCGCGATCTCTTTCGTTGTATTTGTCACCGTTTCATAAGCGATACAGAGTTTTCTCATGTGCTACCTCGTTATTATGTAATTAAGAAAAGCGGTCATTATGATATTGTAAACAGCTCAGGGAAATTTTACAAGGGAAAATCCTCACAGCATTCCTGCTACAGCAAAGAAACCGCTATAGGTTTGTTTTTGCATCCGGGACCGCAAGGTCCATTCGCAAAGAACGGTATATTCTGCACAGACGAAATGTGTGTACGGGGAGGTTTCCAGCGTATCAATAAACAAACAGCTGTTATCATCAATTTGGCGGTGAAGCAGATAGTAAGAAGATTTATGTCAGGTGGATACCGTCTTTATTTTTTGCTGTTCTTCCCGATAGCATTTTCATTGGGGGAGGAATATAATGTCACAAATATCTTTCGGACACAGCCGGCCGTAAGGATGATCATCGTGCACACCAGCAGGATCCATTTGAGGGCCGTGAATATTCCGGTGAGCGTAGCGAGGAACATGATCTTCTGCGGATACTGTGTAAGCAGGATCACAATACCGGCGTTCTCCAGATAGTCAAAAAACATTGCGGAAAAGGGGAACAGGGCCGGCAGGGTTTTTTTGAAAAGAAAGAATGTCAGAAAACTGAAAAAGAAGGAATACGCGAAGGGAAAGATCAAATCCAGTGTCAGCGCAGAAACAATAAAACCGCGGCGCACATCTGCGCGGTAGTCATCAATTATTTCATAAGCTTCTTCCGCCGTATAGAACAAACGCATATCCAGCATTTCGGCCTCGGGAAGCAATCCGGGAAAAAGAACAAAGCGGAAGAGCAGAACCACCCCCAGCAGAAAGAGAATGTTCTTCGGTACGGAATATGCTGCAAAAAATCTGTACATAAGTTAACATACAAATAAAATATCTTTTTTACCGTACTTATCTTAATGGTGTGCAAAAGTGCTACATCTGTCCTAAATAAATATTTCATCACATTATTTATAAATAAAAACTGCACTTAACCTATCACCGTAAAGCCTTTAATTACAAAACCGCAATGTGGTTTAACATTCTCTTTTGAGGATTAACAGAA
>JAWOEU010000050.1:0-12252 GCA_046482575.1 Fidelibacterota bacterium | reverse complement strand
GCATCCTGCGCGGCGAGCGTGTGGATTCCCTTGACGGCCGTGCCGCTGTGCAATTCAGCGTGTATGATGCCGGTTCGTTAGTACGGTCTCATTACGATACCCTTAATATTGAAGCAAATTTACCGCCGGTGATCACGGAGATAGTAATGCCGGATACCTTGATACGTCCCCGCAGCGGAACGAAAGATCTCTTTATTTATGTCCATGTCGATGACCCGAATGGTAAACATGACGTTACGAATGCATTTTTTCAGGTACGGGACAATGATGACGGTAGCTGGAGTCCGGATTACAGCCTGTATGACAACGGCGAAAGCGGAGATGAGCAGGCGGGGGACGGTATTTTCTCAACGGGATTACAGATCTCTGCAGACAACAAGGCCGTTACCAATTATTTCCGGTTCCGGGTAAAGGATACTGCTTCTAATTTTTCAGACTGGAGTATTGACTCCGTGGTTGTGAGGTGAATATGCTGAGGCGATTTATAATAAGTATCCTTCTATTTACGGGAATTGTTTTTGCACTTCCGCTGGCAACACATTATGAACTTGCGGATACGCTGGTCTATGAGGGACTGGGGAGTAACTCCGTAACGGATATTTTGCAGCTTAACGACTCCACGTTT
The DNA here is from genome assembly GCA_046482575.1 of Fidelibacterota bacterium. Taxonomy (GTDB): domain Bacteria; phylum Fidelibacterota; class Fidelibacteria; order Fidelibacterales; family Fidelibacteraceae; genus M50B103. The sequence goes on along the minus strand of JAWOEU010000050.1, from coordinate 11,627 downwards.
TTGTTTTCCACCGGTAACGGACTTTCGATCACCTATGATCGCGGAGAAAATATTTACACATATTATCCGAACGGAAACTCTGTGTCATACGGAGCAGTAACCGGGGCGACGGTACTGGGCGAACATATATGGGTAGCGACCGCTTATGACACCAGCGTTCTGGAAGGCAGCTATTATAAGGAGTACCCCAAAGGAAACGGGGTCAGCTATTCGCCCGACGGCGGTCAGAGCTGGCAGCGTTTCCCGCAGTCCGTTGACGAAATGCACGATACACTTGAAGTCCTTTACGGGGACAGTATTTCTGCACTTCCCATTACATCAAGGATCAATAATCTTATTTATGATCTGTCCGCACAGATTACCGGCGATGGTGATACAGTACTATGGTCGGCAAATTTTGCCGGCGGCTGCCGCCGCAGCCGGGACAACGGTGAGACCTGGGAACGCGTTGTTCTCCCTCCTGACCGCTATGATGTGTTGAATGAGGATACGCCGAAGAATTTTGACCTGAGTCCGACTGCGGGCACATTGGGTTATGAAAGCAATCTGAATCACCGCGCTTTTTCAGTGCATGCTAACGGCGATACCGTTCTGGTCGGAACTGCAAACGGTATGAATATTTCTTACGATAACGGCCATACATGGGAAAAACACACGGCACAGAATTCCGGTATTTGCGGTAATTTTATCGTTGATGTCATGCAGGGGAATGACGGTACTTTTTACGGAGTTGCATTGCCGACCCAGGAATCCGAGACCCGGGGACTGGCAGTTTCTCAGCGAAATGTAAACGGGATGCTCTACTGGAACACCTATCTGAACGGCAAACGTCTTTACGATATCGAAGCGGGGAGAGCGGGCCGCGCTTATGCCGCCAGTGAGGAGGGATTATGGTACTCTGCAGACGGCTGGAACTGGCAGAACATGGGAAACATCCGGGATGAGAACGGCCAGTATTTACTTACGGAAGATATATATTGCGCATTGGAAGACAAGCAGGAACTGTTGTGGGCCGGTACATCGGACGGAGTGGCCACTACGGCTGATCTTGGCCTGAGCTGGGATATCCTGCGTCGGGTGAACAGCGATTATCAGCAAACGCTTGGTTTATCCGCCTATCCGAATCCGTTTTCTCCGTCACGGATGAATCAGCTTGACGGTGAAGGATATGTCAGGATACATTGTAACCTCCCCGATCCCGGAACCGTAAATATTGAGATCTTTGATTTCAGTATGACCCGTGTAAAAGATCTTGTTGATAATGTATATGTTAATCAGGAAAATATTGAGTTTACATGGAATGCAAGGAACGGAATGAATGATCAGGTGGCTAACGGCGTATATTTTATACGACTGCTATATGAAGAGCAGGGAGAAAAACAAATTTCCTGGACAAAACTGATTGTTCTGGATTGATGAGGAAATATGAAATATTTTTATACGTTTTTGTTATTGTTTCTAATGCTGGGTGTAACACTTGCCGCTGATGAGGCAGGAGGCAGGGCCGGGGCCTATTTGCGTATGCCGGCAGATGCCCGTTCTGCAGCCCTGGGGAATGCGGGTTCTACTATCCTGAATGACGTGAATATGGTAAACGGAAATCCTGCGGTACTTTCTTCAATTGAAGAAAAACAGTTTTCCAGTTCTTTTATGTTCCTTTCCCTGGACCGTTCCTATCAGTCCCTGGCGTTTGCCGCGGGACTTCCGCCGCGCGCCGGGATGACCGCTTCCTGGATCCATGCCGGTGTGGATAATATTGAGGGAAGGAATTATTCCAATGATTATACCTATAATTACAGCTGGTCGCAAAATGCCTTTGTTATCGGGTTCGGTATACGGGTTCTTGACTGGCTTTCACTGGGGATTTCGGGAAAGATACTTTCCGATAATCTCATTAATTCCGTTTCATCGGGATTCAGTGCGGATATCGGAGCCATTGTTTCACCGTTGAAAAACCTGAATCTGGGTTTTGTGTATAAAGATCTTTCGGGAAAAGTCACCTGGGATACATCAGCTGAGTCTTATGCGGAATTTCAAACACGGCGCGTGGACAGCTATCCCGCCGGATATCACCTTGCTTTCAGTTATCTGCTTAGTGACCGCTATTTATTTGCCGGGACCTATAAATTCTCTAACGAAATTGAGCCAACCTGGCATTTGGGTGTTGAAGCGCGCCTTGGAGAAGGCATCTTTCTCCGCGCAGGTGTAGACGATTCTTTACCGACCCTTGGATTCGGTACACAATTTGTTGTGTGGGATAATATTGTTTCCCGGATGGACTACGCATTTATTGCCGGAAGGGTCAATGATGGCAGCAGTCATTTGTTCACCTGGTTCTTTTACTTTTAGGAGATCTTCTCATGAAAAAGATTCTCATTGTTTTTTTGTTATTCAGCGTTATGACCGCAGGAGAAGGTCTACCGGTATTAACGCTTCCCGACTTGGCGCAGGATGGATATTTTCCTTCGATACCGGTAAAACCAACGAACGGGATCAGTTTTTCCTATGCAAGCTGGTATTATGATACGGATTATTCGGTTATTTCGGTAAATTATAATGATTATTACCTTGGTTTTAAAGGTCTGATGTCCGGAAATATTGCGATTCGTGATGAGCAGCCTTCACCCGAACCTGTCGGGACGACCACCTATTATAATACAGTTTTATATGCCGGAAGATCATGGGAACTTGATGATCACTGGACGGTAAATACAGCGGTCAAACTTCTTAACGAACGCTTATTCTATGCAAGTTCCTGGGGAGGCGCCATGGATGCGGAAGCAGTCTGGACCTTTAATGTACGCTATCGTGCATTGGCGGGAGTTGAAAATATCGGTTTTATGACACCGCTGAATGAAGTACCGACAAAGATCCCTGCACGCTACTATCTGGGCGGGGATGTGTCATTCAATTTCTTTATTCTTTCCCTGAAGGCCGGTGTTAACGGAGACTATGATCCGTATTACCGGGCAGGTGTACGCTACACGCATCCGGTATTCGACATAAGTTATACGTTCGATAATCTTTTGCAGACCCATCATCTGGGTGCGGATATCAAATGGGATGAATTCCGTGTGGGGTACGGTCAGTTCATACACAGAGAAGGTCTGGGGAATCCGATGATGTTTACATTCGGGATGCAGTTTTGAAAATAACCCTCAGCTGATTTTTATGTATATCAGTAAACATATATTTTTATTGCTTCCCGCTGTTCTGGTGTTGATCTCCTGTGAGGGATTGATGCGGGATGCAGAGGCGCCTAAGCGTCCCTCTCAGGACCACTTCGTTATTCCCACGGAACCGCATATCGTTTTCGGTAATCTTGAAAATGCATTTTCTTATCGTGAATATGATGTGTACAGCCGTTGTTTTTCAGATTCTTCTTCTTCGGGAAGATCATTCCATTTTGAACCCGCTCCCGTAAAAGCGGTTGTGTTTCCCGAAGAGTGGACTGTGCAAAATGAGGTTATTTATTTTCAGGAGCTGCTGTCGGCTACTCCGGAAGATTCATTGTTATTACTTGAGATAACCAATGATGATATTCCCGCTAACGATGAAGGTGATTCGGTAAGTTATCAAATAGATTATCACATTATTGCACAACACTCACGTCAAGGGTATGACAATGAGTTTAACGGAAGAAGCTTTGTTAAATTAACAAGAAATAACCAAAACTATTGGGTAATATATTACTGGCAGGATATTTCTGTAAGTACGGATGCCACATGGTCGGATCTGAAAGCGTATTTTTATTAATATCGATAAATAAACAGGAAAAAAATGAAAAGAATCACGTTACTTATTGCCGTCGCTATCATGGTAACTGCATGTTCCGACAGGGATTTTCATGCAGTGGATGAAGTTGTTAACCATGCGATCGAAGAACGGATCTTCCCGGGAGCGGTTTTGCTTGTGGGAAATTCAGAGGGTATCCTTTATGAAAAAGTTTACGGAAAATACACCTACGATGAAGAATCCCGTAAAGTGACAACAGAGTCGATGTTTGATATGGCATCACTGACAAAAGTATTTGCCACAGCGATGTCTGCAATGAAATGTATTGACAGCGGACTTGTTGATCCGGAGGCGAATGTTGTTCAATATTTGCCCGAGTTTGACAATCACGGAAAGAGCATCATTAAAGTAAAGCATTTATTGCTGCATAACAGCGGCCTTCCATCCTATACGACACCCGCGGATTCACCGGAGGGTACGCTTGACAGGATTATGACCATTGAGATGACACAGGAATTGGGGGAATATAAATACAGCTGTTTGAATTTTATTACCCTGATGCGTGTTGTTGAAGAGGCAAGCGGCAAAAAAATGTGGGAGTTTTACAAGGAAGAGTATACGGAACCCATGGGACTGGAGAGAACAATGTTCGCGCCCCCGCCGTCGCTGTGGGAGGAATGTTTGCCGACGATAGGAGACAGCAGCGGTACCCGGATCATTCTGCAGGGAATTGTCCATGATCCCCTGGCCCGTTCACTTGAGGGTTATTCGGGAAATGCCGGATTATTTACAACAGCTTCCGAACTTGCCGCGTTTTGCCGGCTGATGATGAATAAAGGTGTTTACAAGGGACGCCGGTATGTGAAAGAGGAAACGATAAGGCCGTTTTTAACAAGACAATCGGGGAACCGGACATACGGATGGAGTGTAAAGACTTCACGCAATTCTGCCGGAGATAAAATGTCCGAAACAGCCATCGGTCACACAGGATATACCGGAACCAGCGCATGGATAGACATGGAAAAAGATGTTTTTATCCTCTTGCTGACTAACCGGGTATATCCCCTTGATCAGAAAGCCGTAAATCCCGTCCGCCGGAAGGTCAATAATGCGGTTATACAAGCGTTGTCCGGAATGTAAGTTTTCGGGGATTCGCAGACCTTTATTCTGTCCGGTAATGGAAATAAATTAAAACCATAGAGGTAGATAAATGAAGATTAAAAAGACTTTTTTGTTCTCATGCCTCCTGCTGACTGCCGGGATTATTTCCGTATCAGCGGCAAAAGAACCCTTTCAGGAAGTAGTGGACTATGTGGATCTGGAAAAATTCAGCGGGGATTGGTATGTAATTGCCTTATTGCCTTCCATCATAGAAAGAAATGCAGTTAACGGCATTGAAACCTACACTTTTGACGGTGAAGATAAGGTACATGTCCGTTATGTCTTTAATAAAAGATCGCCGGAGGGCAGGCGAAAAGTGACAACACAACGCGGCTGGATCATTGATAAGGAAAATAATGCAGAATGGAAAGTGCAGCCTTTCTGGCCGCTGCGTTTACCTTATCTTATCATTGATCTGGCGGAAGACTACCGCTATACCGTGATAGGAACAAATAATTATAAATATGTGTGGATCATGGCGAGAGAACCGCATTTATCTGATAACGATTATCAGGACATACTGGCGCGACTGGATGAGCGGGGCTATAATACAGATGATATACAGATAATGCCGCAGGAATGGTGATCAGCGGAATAAGAAAAGAACGGAGCCGGGATATTTGCATATTCTGAAGAGATATATGATCAACCCGTTCCCTGACTTCTTTTTTATTATTCCCGCATGGTAGCGACTGCGAAAGTACGGGGACCGGCGTGTAATCCGATAATGGGAGAAATAGGTTTTTTGAATAAGGGCCGGAAGCCCGTTATTTTTTTCAGTTCTTCTTCGAAAATATCCACTTCCTCATGAGGAATGCCATAAACGATCGCATAATATTTTAATTTTCCTTTTTCCATTTCTTTCCTAACCATTTCGAGAATCATTTTATGCGTCCGTTTGCTTGATAAACTTTTACCCGGTATGACCGATTCGCCATTTTCATCAAGGGAAACAATGGGTTTCAAATTAATGAATTTGCTATTAAACCTTTGACGGGACTTATTCTTCCGCCGCGTACCATATATTTAAGGGTGGGAAGTTTTACAAGTATTTTGGATTTCAGGCGATTTTTCTCGATATTTTTTACCACTTCTTCATGATTTTTTCCCGCCGCGATGTCTTCGGCCGCCCGCAGAACAACGAGTCCCTGTGCACCCGAATTCTGAAAAGAATCAATAACGCTTATCTTTTTATCCTTTAATTTATCCGCCTCTGTTTTACTGAGTTTAAAGGTGTTGGATAGTTTGGAGGATACATGAACCGCAATAATGGAATCATAATAGGTGGACAAATAAGAATACATTAAACGGAAGGTTTTTGGAGAAGGCTGGGAAGATTTTGGGAAATCCCTGATGCGGTCAATATTATTGAAAATGTATTCGCTCTGGATAGTGATACCGTCAAGATACTGGTTGCCGTCAAAATTAATGTTCATGGGAATAACATGTATCTGGTATTTATCAAAGATCTCCTGAGGAAGGTCACAGACTGAATCTGTGAGCAGAGCTATAGAATATTTTTTTTCTTGTGTGACCTGATATTCACGAACCATATCATCAACTTTTTGTTCAATGATATTACTGTGTTCGCTGAGAATACGAAAAACTTCTGCGGGCTGGTCGCTGTGTATATGTATGCGGGCTTTTTCTCTGTTTCCGGCAACGATCAGACTGTCGCCAAAAGCTTTTAACGATTCTTTTATTTCATTACTGCTTTTGGTATTATTGTCAATGAAAGCTTCTGTGCAGTAACGGTATAACGGTGCTTCAATATCATGTGTGTGTTCCGGTATAACAATATCGATCGCATCTTTCGGTTCAACGATCTTTTTGCGTCCGGAAGTAAAATAATTCGTGAACCCTTTCATAAAAAGGAAAAATCCTTCTGCACCGGCGTCAAGAACATGAGATTCTTTCAGGATCTTAAGCTGATTGGGAGTGTTTTCCAAAGATACTTTAGCTGTTTGTAATGTTTCAGGCAATATCCGCGTGAAATCTTTCAGTGTCTTGTTTTTTTCAACGGCATGCGCCCAGTCCTTCAGTACCGTTAGGATCGTTCCCTCAACGGGCTCACTTATTGCGTTGTATGCACGGTGTACGGCATTTTTTGCTCCTTCGGCAAGGTCATGTGCGCTGATCTTTTCGATTTTGCGCAGGTTTTCACTCAAGCCTCCGATAAATTCCGCAAAGATAATACCGGAATTACCGCGGGCCCCGGACAAAGCGGCGTCTGCCATCGCCGCCAGGGTTTCTCCTGCCGTTTTTTTTATCTTGCTGTTTTGTACGGCACTGAGCGTTAAAACCAGGTTCGTACCCGTGTCCCCGTCAGCGACCGGAAATACATTGATCCGGTCAAGCGCATTCTTGTTATTGATAACCTCATTATTTCCTGAGAGAAAGGCATTAAAAAGACAATGAGCATCAATTTCAAAGCATTTCAAATTATTTGTCATGGATACACCCTGTGTTTATTATAAAAATATATGGAGTTTGCCCGGCAAAAAAAATATTTTTTTATGTGCAAATAATTGTTATTATCATCAAGTACTGAAGAAACACGTATGATAAATATATTTGATGTAGATAATACTCTTTACAATGGATCAACAGTAAGAAAATTTCTGCTGCCCGCTTTTTGCAGGAAGATCATTCCCCTGCGTATTATATTATCATTACCGTATTACTTTTTCTTCTTCAGATTCAGAAAAGCCGGAAGTTCAATAACGGAGAAAAAGATAAAGGGACTGAAAGGGATATCGGAAAACGCAATGAGCGAACTGGCGGAAGAACTTTTTGCCACCAGGATTAAAAAAAATCTTAATCCATTGTTGTTAGAAGAGATACGAAAAGCAAAAGAGCGGCACGAACCGGTGATCCTTGCAACATCTTCTTTCAGGACCATTATTGAACCTCTCGCAGACTTTCTTGGGGTAGATGATATCATAGCGAGTGAAATTGAATTCAGTGACGGTATCGGAACCGGGCGTTTAAAGTCTTTACCGCCTTACAAGGAGGGTAAAAAAGAACGGGTAACGGCTTATCTTTCATCTCTGGGGCAGAAAGAAGAAAACATCGTTTTTTATTCGGACCATCATGATGATTTGCCGCTGCTTTCCGTTGCAGGCAAGCCGGTGCTGGTAAATCCGACCAGAAAAATGCGCCGCATTGCTGAAAAGCATAAATGGGATCTGCTGGAGGATACAATCAAAAAGAAAGGAATATAAATGACGGACCTTATGATCATCATTGTTATTTGCTATCTGTTGGGATCTTTCCCGACAGGTGTTATTGCAGGCAAAATATTCAGGCATATCGATATCCGTGAACATGGGAGCGGAAATACCGGAGCAACAAATGCTTTCCGGGTCCTTGGTCCCAAGGGCGGTCTTCCCGTGGCTGTCATAGATTTTTTTAAAGGACTTGCGGCAACGCTTTTTATCGCAAAACTGCAGTTCTTTTCCGAACCCCTTCTTCCGATGTCCTGGATGTTCGTTATCTGTACCCTGGCGGTAGTTGCAGGACACATTAAGCCTCTGTTTGCGGGATTTAAAGGGGGAAAAGGTTTTGGTCCTGCAGCCGGCGCGGTTACCGGTGCGGTACCGGTCATTGCACCTTTTTGTCTTGTGTTCTTCATGATATTTTTGGTTTTTTCCGGTAATGTTGCATTTTCCGCATTATTTACCGCCCTGTTTCTACCCCTTTGCTATTATCTTTTATCCCTATGGGGAAATTTAAGTTTTGACGCGGTCATATTCGGTTTTTTTGTTTTTGCATTTCTGCTGACCTTTGTTATGGTGAGAAAAAGATTTATACAATATTTACGCGGTGAGTCCGACGTGTTCACAAAGATCATGATTTTTAAAAAAACGAAAGGAAAAAAATGAATTATCACATCCGGATGCTTAACAGAGTTTTTTTATTGATATTACTATCTGCTGCATTCCTGAATGCTCAGGATCTTTTTGAGGCAAAAGTTTATGTACAGGGAAGTGATAATGATGAACCGATGTTTATTTATACAAATAGCGAAGATACTGTTGAAGGAAAAATAATATTGAGTCAATATTATCACTATACGAATGGAGAACTTTTTGCAAGCGAAGAGCTGTTCCTGGATGAAGAGAAAAGATGGGAAAAACATGTTGCGGATTTTCCTTTACTCGATGAACGGTCGGAAATGTTGCGTAGTGGCGATAAGGTCAATTTAACATTTACAAAGAAAGACAGGACCAAAACGCGGACCCAAAACCTGGAAACACCGCTTCTCTTCGGACCGGTCCAGCAGTCCTTTCTGAGAGAAAATCTTGATATTCTGAAATCCGGTGAACCCGTGTATCTCTATATACCCGTAGCTGAATACGGCCGGCTGATACAATTTAAGATCGAAAAAACCGAAGATGTCCCATATGATGAACCGGGAACACTCGCTGTTGTTATGAATACAAAAAGTTTTATTTTAAGCTGGTTCATTGGCGACACCTATTTTATTATTGATAAAGACGACGGGACGATACGTGAGATCCACGGCTCTTCCGCCCTGAAGCAACAGGTAAACGGTAAATGGGAATATATTGATGTCGATATATTTTTTGAATACCTGTAGCAGAAAATACGTTCACCGGGTTTTTATGAACCGTGATATTCCGGATAAATATTTTTTGGACAGGACGGAAGCTGAGGATCATTTAGAATGTGTAAAAATGCCTTTAAACAGGTTCGGCGGGTAAACGTTTCAAGCATTTTTTATACGGACTTATTCAGATCAAATTTTCGCAGACGGATCGAAAGCGGAGTTACTTCTACAACTTCATCTTCCGATATGAACTCAATAGCCTGATCCAGAGTCAGGATCCGCGGCGGATGCAGAGTGACCGTGGATTCGGAGGTGGAAGCGCGCATATTGGTCAGTTTTTTCTCCCGGACAATATTGACCGACAGATCGTGCGGAAGATTTCGCTCTCCCACGATCATTCCTTTATAGACACTGTCCCCTACGGAAACAATCAATTCTCCGCGATCTTCCATTGCAAGACTTGCATAGGCGGTAACGTTACCCGGACGGTCCGCAATAATAGCGCCGGTTTTTCGCTGGGGTATGGGACCGAACCAGGGTTCATAATCGTAAAAAATGCTGTTCAGAACACCGCGCCCTTTGGTATCGGTCAGGAACTGACTGCGGTAACCTATCATTCCGCGGGAGGGAATCCGGAATTCAAGATGCACATAGCCGAAACCGTTATTGATCATATTCTGCAGCCGCCCCTTGCGTTTGGAAATATTTTCCGTAACGATACCGATAAAATCTTCAGGTACTTCAATATAAATATGTTCAACAGGTTCATGACATACACCATTGATCTCCCGGGTAATGACCTTGGGTTTTGATATCAACAGTTCATAGCCTTCTCTCCGCATGGTCTCGATCAGAACGGCCATTTGTAATTCACCGCGTCCGTATACTTCAAAAGCGTCCGCCCGGTCGGTCTTCCGGACCTGAATGGAAACATTGCTTAACACCTCACGGTCCAGGCGTTCCTTAATGCTGCGGGAAGTCAGGAATTTTCCTTCCCTTCCGGAAAAAGGTCCGTTGTTGACGTAAAAGATCATAGATATTGTAGGTTTATCCACATGGATCCTCGGAAGCGGTACCGGGTTTTCATTTTCCGATACAGAATCACCGATCTGAACTTTATCCATTCCGGCAAGGGCAATAATATCGCCGGCTTCCACTTTATCGACGGGAATACGTTTCAGGCCCCGGAAGGTATAGATAACGGAAAATTTTACATTATTGATAATACTGTTCTCTTTACAATGCGCATAGGGCTTGTTCATCCCGATCGTACCGTTCAGCAGGCGGCCGATCGCGATCTGTCCCACATAATTGTCATAACTGATATTTGTGGCTATAAAAGAAACCGGTGCATTATCATTGGCTTCGGGTCCCGGAATAGTGCTCAGGATCGTTTCGAACAACGGGGTAAGGTCAGATGAACCGTCATTCAGCTCATAATGCGCAATACCGGCTTTTGCATTTGAATAAATAACAGGGAAGTCAAGTTGAGCGTCATTTGCCCCGAGATCAATAAAAAGGTCGTAAACCGCCGTCAGGACCGTATTGATCCGCCGGTCCTTCCGGTCAATTTTATTCAGGAGCACAATAACAGGGAGGGATCTCTCCAGCGTTTTTTTCAGAACGAAACGGGTTTGCGGAAGAGGCCCCTCGGAGGCATCAACGAGAAGCAAAACACCGTCGATCATGTTCAGGCTGCGTTCAACTTCACCGCCGAAATCCGCGTGCCCGGGTGTATCGACAATATTTATTTTGATATCATGATATTTAAGAGCCGTGTTTTTGGCCGTAATGGTAATACCGCGTTCACGTTCAAGGTCCATGGAATCCATTACCCGGCTTTCCACTTCCTGATTTGTTCTGAAAGTTCCACACTGCCGCAGCATGCCGTCAATCAGGGTTGTTTTTCCATGATCGACATGCGCAATGATCGCGATATTTCGTATTGATCGTTTTCGCATAAATCTGTTCTCCATTCAGACGCGGAATATAGGTGCATTTTTCGGAAAGTGTTAATAAAATATCATAATAATGCGGATAAATAAAACAACACAACTTTTAGAGAAAGTATTGCGGGGTCGGCGATAAGGAAAATGAGGAATCGGACAAAACCTGATCCGGGATTCGGGGTGATGATCTGCGGCGGACTGTTCCCTGC
>JAWOEU010000051.1:0-2998 GCA_046482575.1 Fidelibacterota bacterium | reverse complement strand
TATACGCGATAAATATAAGAGCGATATCAATACGGAGCGCATGCGCCGCGATTACCGTTCCGATTTGCTGATCGAATTCAAAAAAAATATGGCTTATATTCCGGGCTTCCCGGAATTTTTTCGTGAGACGCGAAAGGATTTTCAGGATGTGCTGGTGACCTCCACATCCCGGGAGATCATGGAATGGACCTTTAAGAACGTACCCGTTGAAAATGTTTTTTCCCATATGATCACTTCCTCTGAGGTGGAGAATACCAAACCGCACCCGGAACCTTATCTGAAAGCATCAAAAATGATCGGGATACCGGTCGAAAACTGTGTGGTGATCGAGGATTCGGTGAACGGTATCCGTTCCGGTATTGCCGCGGGTGCGAAAGTCGTCGGACTGACAAGCACTTTTTCTCCCGGCGTACTGCATGAGGCGGACCTGATCGTTGATTCATACGCGGAATTGCCGGTTGAAAGACTTCTCCGGCTTTTACGGGAAGATAAATGAAATTGAAAGAAATAATCGGTATGGACAAACGCCTTGCTCCGCTGATGGTGGGCTGGCTGATTAATTCACTCGGTTTCGGCGCCGTGGTGCCTTTTATGACCGTGTATTTCCATACTGAACGGGGAATATCCATGAGCTATATTTCCCTGTTCTTTCTCGCGGCGGCCATTTGCCGTACGCTGACGCAAAGTGCGGGCGGGACCTTGTCCGATTATATCGGCCGGCGTGGACTTATGATCTGGAGCCAGCTCAGCCGCAGTGTGATCTTTCTTGCTGCCGGGATCGCCATTCAACTCGATTTCAGCATCTGGATGCTGGCGGGGATCCTCCTGAGTCAGTATTTATTATCTTCATTATTCCAGCCGGTGGCATCGGCGATGATCTCGGATATTCTTCCGGCGGACAAACGGTCCAACGGCTATGCATTAATGCGCATGGCGGGAAATATCGGCTGGGGCGCCGGTCCCGCCATCGGCGGTTTCCTTTTTGCTGTCTCTTATGAATCGCTTTTCTATTTTACGGCAGTCACGTTTTTCATTTCGGGGATTTTCGTCACCGTGAGCGTAAAAGAAACCGCCGAACGCAGCGCAGGGCAACGCGCCTCCGGATTTTTCGGTTATCGTAAAAAAGATCAGGAAACTCCGGTACGCACGGAAGCGGAACCAAAAACCCGGAGACGCGAGCGGCAAGGATTTGCCGCTATGGCCGCCGCGTTCCGCCGTGACCGGACATTTTTTCTTTTCTGCATTATTGCGCTCCTGCTTTTCATTACCTGGGGACAGTTCGTGTCCACACTATCTGTGTTCATGAAAAAATATGTGGGACTGTCTTCCACAAATATCGGCTGGCTTTATACGTTCAATGCGCTTCTCGTCATTATTTTCCAGATATTCGTCACACACCGGACGCGGAAGATGAACAATTACCTGCTGATGATCATCGGGACCCTGCTTTTTGCGCTCAGTTATGCTTTCATGGGATGGATGACCTCTTTCACCATGATGTTGATCATTATCGTCTTTATCACCTTCGGGGAAATGTTCGCCGGTCCCAGCGGACATACCATTGCTTCAAATATGGCGCGCCGGAAACTTTACGGCCGCTATCAGGGAATATACAGTTCCATCAGTACGCTGGGATGGTCACTCGGACCTTTTATCGGCGGCATCTTTATGGATCTTATCAGCGATATCAGGCTCTTCTGGCTGTCGATGTCCTCCTTCGGATTCCTCGCACTGATCGGCTTTATCTTTCTGTACATAAAAACAAAGGAGAAACCCGCCTATGAAAGTATGGAAAAGCAGTCTCCGGGTCCGGAGTTATGAACTGGATTCTTTCGGACATGTGAACAACGGTACCTTTGCCAAATATCTGGAAAAGGCACGCGGAGATTATCTGCGCGAAGCCGGACTGAATTTTAACGATTTTCACCGGTGGGGTAAATTTCCCGTCATTGCAAAGGTATGCATTGAGTATAAAGCGCCTGCTTTTTTTGATGAAGAATTGCATATCCTTGCTGAAGTCAGCCGCCTGGGAAAAAGTTCAATAACGCTGCGATATAAGATCGTCAAAGAAGATGAAAGCCTTTGCGCAGAAGCGGAAACGGTCATGGTATTTGTTGACGGGGACGGGAGCCCGGTCCCCATGCCGGAGAAAATGCGGAAGGCCTTCGTTGACAGAGATCCGGAATGACCGCAGCGTAAGAAGCATTGACGGGAGAAATACTTCGCGTTACCGCTCCCGCACAACAATTTTGCAGCCTTTTTTATCGCTGCCGTATTTTTCTGACCCTGTTTGTACATTCGTAAACATGTCTACGATAAAATAAAAAGCATCAAAAACAAAAAAGCCTCCGTGTATATCACAGAGGCATAGAAATTCAAGCTGAAAAAATAAAATTATAAGGCGTTTACGTGACGGGCGAGACGTGATTTTTTATTTGCGGCCGCGTTCTTGTGAATAATGCCTTTTCCGGCGATCCTATCGATCACGGAAACCGCTTCCGGAAGATTCTTGACTGCTTCTTCTTTTGTGGGTGCTTCCTCTACCCGCCGGATCCATGTCTTTAACATGTATTTGTAATGCCGGTTGCGCTGTTTGCGCTTTTTCGCCTGCCGTATGCGTTTTTTTGTCGATAATGGATATGCCATGTATTCCTCATTTTTCTCGTTTTAAAAAAGCCAAAAAAGATACATGTTAAATTTCCGAATGTCAATATTTATTTCGCAAGTCATGAATCCCCGTTCATCTGTCCTAAATAAATATTTCATCACATTATTTATAAATAAAAACTGCACTTAACCTATCACCGTAAAGCCTTTAATTACAAAACCGCAATGTGGTTTAACATTCTCTTTTGAGGATTAACAGAAATAGTAAATAATTCATTAAAACAAAACAACTACAACGCGGTTGAACAGATAAATACCCTTCTTTTCTTTGACCGTCAAAGAAAAGAATCAAAAGAAACTCGCCGCCGGCTCTCCTTTGGCTAAAAATCTT